>MGST01000216.1 GCA_001798605.1 Deltaproteobacteria bacterium RIFOXYA12_FULL_58_15
GGGCAATACCACTAAACCCAACGAAGGCTTTCTCTACCAGGACTGCATCGACAACGGTTACATCCTCCTCGGCTATGGGCTGGGTTTGAACCTCGAAGGCTGTCGAAACCGCGACGCGGTATTGGCGCGGCTCCGCCAAGAGAAGCCCGACCTGGGCACAAATGACTACAACGTCACCTCCACCAACGTCTTCATCAACAAGATGGCCACAAATGATCTCGTGGTTATCTCCGACGGCAACTTGAAGTTCCGAGCCATAGGTCAAATAACAGGTAACGCACGCTATCGAGAGTCGGATGATGACCTCGGGGAGTATAGGCAGCTGAGAACGGTCAAATGGCTTGCAACCTTTGAGCCCAGCTTGCCAATGGAAAAGCTCCTCACCGTGCGGTTCTCTCAGGCGACCATTTACGAGCTCAAACGCTCGGTAATCAAAGAAGGCGCTTTGCAGGAATTGTTGTCCGGTGACGACGACACCGCCCCCAAGAATCACGTGCTCATCATTGATGAGATCAATCGCGGCAACATAGCCAAGATCCTTGGGGAGTTGATTACTCTCATCGAACCAGACAAGCGGCTGGGCATGCCCAATGAGATTCGCGTGACCCTGCCCTACTCCGGTGACGAATTCGGTGTTCCGGCGAACTTGCACATCATCGGCACCATGAACACGGCCGACCGGTCCATTGCCTTTCTAGATACTGCGCTGAGGCGACGATTTCGCTTTCAGGCGGTAATGCCTGACTCCGGTGTCGTACGCGACCTCGTTGGTACCAATGGCGTCTTGGATGGTTTCGATGTTGCCCACCTGCTCGACACACTCAATACGCGAATCGAGATCCTCTACGACCGCGACCACACCCTTGGCCATTCCTTCTTTCTCAATGCGACGTCGCTGGCAGAGCTTCGCACGGCCCTTCAGGAGAAAATCATTCCGCTGCTGGAGGAATATTTCTACGGCGACTGGTGCAAAATCTGCATGGTCCTTGGATGTCCCTACGACGCAGAGACGGGCAAACTTTTGGGGAATGGGAGCAACCCGACGCCGCTGATCCAGGCCAAACTCATCAAGGCCTCAGATCTTCCCGGCGGGAAGGAGAGCGACTACGAAGACAGGATCCAATTCCGCATCAATGATGCCTTTGAAAAGGCGTTGCCGGGCGAGCTCAAACCATTCTTCCAGGCCATACTCGCGTAATCCATGTCCGGCATCTACCGCACGGTAACCGAGTACGGTCGCCTTCCGAGGTCGGAGTTCTCGCCCAGGTTGTGGCGACAACTGCAGAGGTTTGACGAAGGCCAGGCGATAACAGCAGGCGCGACCATATTTGATTGGGGATTTTGCAGTCATGTCCGAGCTCGTAATTACGTGGGCGTGATTCGCGTTCCGGGTCTCACAATCGAGTTGCTGCCCAAGACCGATGGGACTTCAAACTCTGATCTGCGACCAGGGGAGGTCCACAGGGCACAGCGGAACCTCCTCTACATGCTGGGCGTTGCGAGGAATCTCCCGGTCAGACACCGCGATCTTGCCGACCTCTCACACAAGAAGACGCCGCTTCTCGAGGCGCTCATCGCAGTTTTTGCCGACCGTCTGCTGTTGGAACTCGGACGTGGACTCGAACGTTCCTACGTGTACCAGGAGGCAGACACACCTTTCGTTCGTGGCAAACTCCTCCTCGCTGAGCAGGTTCGACGTAATGCGGCGCACAAGGAGCGCGTGTTTGTGGGCTACGACAATTTCGAAGCCAACACGCCAATGAACAGGATCCTCAAGGCTGGCTGCAATCGCCTCGTACATCTCACCCGCGTACCGTGGACCGAGCGTTGCCTGAGGGAATGCCTCCACCACTTCGGTGAGGTAGCTAATCGGGAGGTCCACCCTGAGGACTTTGATGGCGTCTTCTTGAATCGCAACACCAAACGTTTTGAACCCCTGTTGGGATTTTGTCGGCTCCTTTTTTCAGGCTCTACTCCAGCGCCAAGCGCCGGTGATTTAGAGACGTTCAGCCTCCTCTTTCCGATGGACCAAGTTTTCGAGAGCTTCATTGGTGAATTCGTTCGTCGTTATGCCCATCAGCTCGGTTTCGAGAAGGCCCAGGTGCATCTCCAAGCTCGACAACGACGTCTTTGGTTGATGCGCCGCGAAGACGGTACCGGCGCTTTCCGTTTGAAACCGGACATTGTCATTGACGGCCCGACCACCGGGAGACCCAGAATCATCATCGACACAAAGTGGAAGAGATTGGTGAGCGACGAAGAGGACAGCAAGAACAGCGTCACTCAAAGTGACATGTACCAGTTGTACGCCTACGCGACCCGGTACAACTGTTCAGACAATGTTCTTCTATTCCCCAAGGTGCCTGGTGTCACCCCCAAGACCTACGCGCTCGACGGCGTCGCCGAAATGAAGGCTCGCATCGCCTTCGTGGATGTGGGCCGCGACCTCTTTCGCGAGACCGAAGCGTTCAAGGGCGAGCTGTCGGAGATTCTGGGGGCCACTGCGCGTTCGGTACGGTGACATCGCTGCCCACTCGGCGGAATTTGAGGTGGGACGGGCGTAGACACTATGGTCGACTCCGCGATCTGCGGGGTGTTGCCCCGAGGTCTGCTGCCTGACGTCAATTACATTCTCCCTTCCGCCGCCGTCGCGGCACTCGGATGCAAGCCTGTTGGAGTGGCTCGCAAGTCGCTGAGTGACGCCGAACACGAGTTCGTGGTACTTCGCGCACGATGAAGGTACTGACCATCACTCTCTGCATTCTCGTTGGTGCGTGCACCGGCCAGCAGCGGCCCACGCCAGGGCCCACCAGCCCATCTACGCGCTACCGGGTAGGCGACTTCGTGGTCTACCAATACGAGGGGATGTACACCGAACAACCGGTCGTCTTTCGAGAGGAGATTCGTGCGCAAGAAGGGAACAGGCTGCGGATCGACATCCGAGTGGTTCGGGGTGAGGAAGAACGGCGCTGGACCCAGGTCGTGACGGATACCCCGGAGAATCAGCGCAATAACGTTATCGACGCGCTGTATGAATGGCAGAGCCATCGTGTCGTTCAACTGGCGAATGAGAGCAGCCGTGACCTCCTTCGTCTCTACGAATGGACGATCATCATCCCCGATGGTCGTGCAACCGACGTCCAAAGCGCCCCGTGTGGCCGAGAGCTTGGTGACACGCGGTTCGCCTGCACTTGTACTTCCGGTCGCAACACCTGGCGCGGCAAGACCATCAGATTCGAGGACAGCAAGTGCTCCGAGTTTCTCTGGACGAACGGACCAGGCCGCTTCTGGGAGGAAGCGACCGGCCTTGACGTGCTGAGCGTTCAAGTACTGGAGTTCGGTCATCAGCTAGGACTGGCCACCAGGCCCATGGACCCAAGATAGTCGACTCGAGAGTTCATCTGCACTTGTGCCGTGATGGCGCAAACCCACTTGCTCCCAGTCGGTCGTGACCTTCGACCGAGGATGCACCGAAGACCGGCATGGATTACTTCCACGCGGCAGGTGAAGGCAGCCCGCCGTACTATTGGAGAAAACGCTAGCTGCGGTGGAACGATAGCAGCGCACAGCTCACACCGACGCCCCGGCCTCGATGCGGTGCGCGGACGCTAAGTGTTGTCATCCGGAGCGAGGAGCTTGGCCGTGGTTTGCCGGACCTTCGCGGAGATCTAAACTCTGTATGGTACCCATCACGTCGGAAGCGAGGGATGGGAATTTGCGATTGCGACAGGCAACGTAGTCTGCTTCAAGCGCCCCCTACCCTGAGCAATCTCTTGCCCTTCGAAGCCGCACTGCGGTCACCGATTGGCTTTTCAACTTGGAACGAGATCGCCCTACCCTTTCTCCTCAATTGCGAACACTTCAGAGAGTTGGTGCCAAGGGAGCACGTCAACGCCATGTTGCTGCCGGCGTTGCTTGCCGGCGTATACCAAATAGCTGCGGGCTACGTTCTGCGCCTCTCGACTGTAAGAACGCAGGGAATCGAAGAAACTGTCATGGATTGTCTGACTCGACTTGATCTCGACTGCGGTCAATTCGGTACCATGTTCAATCAGCACATCGACTTCACGGCCACTGTGGGCCTTGAAGAAGTACAGACTCGGCCGCTGCACCGCGTGGTGTTGTTGTTTCAATAGGTCGCCGACAACCAGGCACTCGAACAGTGCTCCCCTTAGAGGATGCGTTGTTAGGTGTTGTGCGGTCTTCATGCCAAGAAGAAAACATGCGAGGCCGGTGTCGACGAAGTAGAGCTTGGGTGACTTGACCACTCTCTTTTTCAAGTTGTTGTGGTGGGGCGGCAGGAGAAATACCAAGAAACTCGCTTCCAACACCGATAGCCACGCTGACGCTGTCTTCTGATCGATACCGCACGCCGAGGCGATCTTATTGAGATTCAATACTTGCCCTATGAATGTTGCGCACAATTTCAAAAATGTCTCGAAGGTGCGCAGGTTGCGTACCTGCAAGAGTGTGCGGAGGTCTCGCTCGACATAGGTTTCGAGATAAAAAGAGAGCGCTTCACTGGGATCGAGACGTTTGTCATAGATTCGTGGATAAGACCCAGTGAAAATCAGGTCATCTAAATTGCCCAGCAATTCTGCTTCAGCCATCTCTTCGATGGAGAAGGGCATGAGCTTCAGAAGTGCCGTTCGGCCTGCCAACGATTGGCTGATCGTTTCACTCACACGAAACTGCTGCGAACCGGTCAGGATGTACTGCCCCGGCCGGTCATCATCGTCGACGATCTGTTGCAGATAAGACGCCAGCTCCGGAACATGTTGAATCTCGTCAAGGATGACGCCCCGACGATGCCTTGCCAACAGACCGCGGGGATCTGCCACCGCTGCCACTCGCAGATCTAGGTTTTCCAGGCTCACATACTCGTAGCTCGGAAACGCCTTGCGGCAGAGCGTTGTCTTTCCCGACTGTCGTGGCCCAGTCAGAGTGACAATCGGATATTGCTTGGCGAGGCGAAGCAACGGCAGCTCCAGAGTGCGGTTCCACATTCTGACGACTGTACATTGTGAATTTACGGAATTCAATTCCGAATCGTCACGCCATCACGCCATCACGCCAACAACCTGGTCGTTGCCACTACTACGGACATCGGGTTATGCGGCATTTGAAAAGGACGAAGTCATGAAAAGCACCCTCTTGTTTTATACTTGCTGTTCATCGCCGCATGCGCTGGACTCCTGATACTGAACACCCTATCAGTATCATCTGACGGTTTGTGCGCTTTCCGGATAAGGAGGAAATCGAAAAATATCTACCTTTTCGTCAATGCTTGGCGTCCCGCAGGCGCAGTCCAAGCGTTCATCCGATCTGTCGCAATGGTGACTCGCCGTCTATTCTTTCACGCGGATGTCGTGGATGACGAAACGCTCGAGCTCGTAGAGATCTGCGAGAAGTATGACTAGGTCGGGATCCACCATCGGGCCTTGCAGGATCATGTGGGGGTTTTCAAATTCGACGCCGCCCATGATCCGATCGCGAATCCACTCGTACTTCAACTCAAGGGTGGCACTTGCTTGCAATCGCGCACGAAAGTACTCGGGTGCCAAGATGTAGGCTGTCAGAGTCTCGGCGGCCTCTTCTGCCCTGCGATAATCCTGGTTCTGGTTGACGAGCCCGGCCGCATACCCGCTGACGAAATCTGCGATGTCCTGGGTGCCAGCGGCACCTGAAAAAACGAAGGGTGTGCCAGTTGCGTAGAAGTCCATTGAATGGCTCGAACAGACAACCGTCCGGTCGTAGACCGCATCCATATAGAAGTTCCTCTCAGCTCGATCGAGATCGTGGGCGAACTCATGCAGCAGCGTGGCGACATACTGGAAGGTGTCAGGAATCCACTGGGAGGGGGGATATTCGAGCGGGCCGATGGGGCGGCGCACGTTGTTGAATCCGAACAGCTCTGGCGTCTGGATGATCTGAGTCGAGCGCAAGAGTGTCGGATCGTTGGCGATGGCGTCGCCGCACCACACGCCGGTCGTGGTGCCCATGTCCACGAGCGCTCCGCACATTTGCGGAATGAAGTTGGCCAACACACATTGGTTGGTGAACGACTGAAAGTTGTAGGTGCCCTTGTTGGTGAGATCAAAAAGCGTGGCGAGGAGGTACGCCACAAATCGTTGGGGAATGTTTTCGAGAAAATCAGGTGCCGCAATCTCGGCATAGTCTGGAAGCCGATCAGCCTGGGTTTGCATGATCTTCTCAAAGGCATAAAGTTCCTGATCGATTGCCCTTATTTCGTCCCCACCCAGGGTTTCGCCTGTCATGATACCGTAGGGCAGGTAGCCGAGCATGCGCAGTGCATTGGTCATGCGCCAGGTGATGTCGAAGTCGTCGACCAGTTGGGTCGTGGGAAGAGTGACGGTGGCGGTGCCCAAACGTATCGCAATCGCATCTGAATCTGCGCGCAGATAGTCGCTGCACAGGAGACCTCGCTCGGGATCCTGATCGTCGCAATCGGCCTCAGTACAGGTATTGCCAGCGTCACCGGGGTGCCCGTAGGTATCCCCATCGCGATCGATGCACGTGTCCTGACAATCCGGAACGCTGTCAAGGTCGAGATCGAGACAGTCTGCCATGGGTTCAATTAAGGTGTCAGCTGAGTCGCTCCCGGCGCTGTTCGTGCAGGTCAACCTATAGGTTGTCGCGGCACCAATCGCGATGCTGGTGACCGTTCCGTTCTCAACCGGCCCCACTTCATGGTCTATGGTGCAGGTCGGCGTTGGCGTTGGATTGTTGGAGTACGTCCAATTCCAGGTGATCGCACTGGGAGTTCCCGTCGAGATAACGTCGGGAGTAGCGCTGAAGCTCGCAATATCTGGGGCAACTGCGGAAGCAACCACCGTAATCGTTTTCTGCGCTGTATCCGAACCTGCTGCGTTGGTGCAGGTGAGGATGTAGGTCGTGTCTTCTTCAATACTGACGCTCGTGCTATCGCCGCTTCCGACACCGCCGACCCCCTCGTTGATGCTGCAGCTAGGCGTGGGAACAGGTGAATTCGAGTAGCTCCAAGTCCAAGTTACATCGGTCGCCGTATTCATCACCAAGGATGCGGGGCTCGCCGAAAAGGTTGAAATGACGGGGGTGACGTCATCCTCGATGGCGGACACCAAAAGGTCTTCGGTGTCGCTCCCTGCGGAATTTGTACAGGTGAGGGTAAATAGAGTGTCCTCTTGGAGGGTGATGTTGGATGTATCACTCCTCCCGATCTCTCCCACGCCCCCGTCAATGCTACAAGTAGGTGTCGGCCTTGGAGAATTGGAATAGGCAAAAGACCACGTCACTTCCGTTTCCTCCCCAATCAAAACGGACGCGGGGCTTGCGGAAAACGAAGCGATCTTGGGCGAAACCGCATCGTTGTCACTCACCACTTCTTCGCAAGAACTCGAGACAAGGGCGACCAAAGCCAAAACCCAAATTCTTCTATTCATGAACCCTCTCCCTTTGCTTGTTCTGGTGGATGAACCTAAGAGCCATGAAGGCCATGGAACCTCCGCCCCGGAGTCGTAGATTATGTGGCCCATTGCTCCAGAAGACAACATGCCTTCATGCCACTTACGGTCCGGCGACCGATTGTCTGTGACATGGATGTCACGGTTGTCCAGGCCAATCTGATCGCGGCCAAATGCCGCGCACAGAATTTGTTGGCAAATCCAGAATAAGCGTGCGTGGCACATTTCTAGCAACTGGGCGGCGATTCATTGAGTGGGAGGACTAGGTTCAATAGGGGATTCGGATGAGAAGACTGCTCTGCATATTTGTATTGGCTATCAATGCATGGTCGAGCAACGCTCACGCTCAAGGGCTTGCCTTGAACGTGGATGCCGGATACGCGCGCTTGCTCAATATCGACAACGGGAACGGCGTCGCTCTCAACGTATACGGTGGCTACGAATTCGCATCAGGGATCGCCTTGGAGCTGCAGGTCGGATTCGACTACTTTTTTGGCGAACGAAAGCTCTATGAGGACTATGAAGTCCGAGAGGCGTTCTCCGTCCTTGTTGTTCCGCTCATGCCCGGCGTCCGTTTCACGCCGAACCTCGGTGTTCCTGTGAAGCCGTTTCTTGCCGCCCACGTTGGCCCCGCGTTCTTTGAAGGGACGTATCGCAACGAGGACGCGCCACCCGGAGACGATTCGGACGTCCGTGTCCGTACCGCGACCGTCTGGGGATTCAATGTCGGTGCGGGTGCGCAGTACCTGCTCACAGAGTCCATGGCTGTGGGTTTCTCCGCATGGTGGAACATGTTTCTTGTCGTGGGTGAGCTGGAAGCGGTAAAGGTCATCAACGCGAGTCTGAGTTTCTCTGCTAGGTTCTAGCCCCCTCCCACCGTTCGGCACGTAGGTGGGACAAAGGCCGGATGGTTTATGGAAATCTCCATTGGACTATTCTCCACACCCATAAATCAGTGATTGATTCACCATGCTCGCGTCGATTTTTGCAGTTGAGCGGTGCTACACCACCACGCGTCGGGGAGATCGCAACCCAAAAAAGCGCAACCCAAAAAAGCAGCATCGAAAACTGTCAGGCTGCCCCCGACGCCAGCGAAACAACCCGAGCGTCAGCATTGAAAGAGCG
>MGST01000217.1 GCA_001798605.1 Deltaproteobacteria bacterium RIFOXYA12_FULL_58_15
TGTCGTGTTGCGCAGAGCGGTTCCCAACCCCGCAACACCGCCCTGACGAAGACCATCCTCAATACCGAGCTTCGAGGGCGAGCTTTGCGAGGTGGAACCAAGCATACCTCTCAGGTCGTTCATCTTGGTAATGCACGACGCCGTAGCGGCCGAGCACCGTGAAGTGGTCGCCGATGGTTTGACTGAGCTCGAGGAAAGTGTCGAGGGCCGCGTCACCACGATCGGAGACAGGGTCGGTGCTACCTAGCATAGGGTCGCGCTTGTGGAACCACAGTCCACCGGAGGCAATGACACGACCTCCTGGCCAGACGTTGACGCGGGCGTGGGCCTTGATCCGTTGTTGATAGTCGAACTCCGTGTCGTACTTAGAAGCGTCTTCCCAAATCGCCGAATAACTTACCCAAAAATGGCTGCGCGGTACCCGGTCGGTACCCAGGCGCACCTGCACCTTGCGGCTCTCGCCGCGACCGCAGTTGCTATTCTCGCCCTCGTCGCAGAAATCGCCGAGCCAGTAGACCTCCTCGCGCCCATTTTTCGTGATGTCCTTGTTTTTGTAATCGAGCAATAGGGAAATATCTTCATCACGGGTGAAGCCCCAGGTGATCCGCTGGGAGACATTCAAATCGAGAGGCATTTCACTCTTGGCAACATAGGAAACCTCACCCGCGTCGTTGAACTGTGGCAACCAAGGATTCGCCCACATGTCGAGATTGGTCACCAACCGCAGGCCTGACATGGGTTTGATGGTTGCCTCCAGCCTGCCGCCCGTCTCGTTGCGTCCCGCCAGGCCATGGAGCTCGTCCCGTTGGGCTCTGGGGCGCGAGTGGGGGTTGTCGAAGACCGCGTCATAGTACCGCCCTGACAGTGTTATCTCACCCCACGATCCAGGACTGTAAATCGCTCGCGCGAATACTGCGTTTCCACCCAAGTCGGTGCGAGCATACTCCGCGGCCACGTCAACCGAACCCACACCAAATCTGAGATTGGCACCCATCGCACCATACTCATTTCGATCACGCGGCATGCGTGCCGACCACGAGAAGGTCGGCTGCGCAGACGTCGCAATGTTGAAATCAGTTTGACCCCAATACCCGGTGACACCGAAACGGGTACGCTCGCTGATCTCAAACGTTACATTGCCACCTGCCAGTTTCTCGTCGTATGCGTCACGAATAGTCTCGTAACGATAACTCGGCTGTTCAAGATCCGCGGCATCGTAGATGCGACTCGACCGACACATGTGGTCGTCGCCGCAGGTGTAGCCCTCAGGGCAATCGCCGTCGGTGTCGCAGATGTTGACACCGTACCATTCGTCAAAGCCATGGTTGAAGTCGTATTGGTACAGGTCGTTGGGAGTCCACGAACCGAAGGCAGTGACGTCGAGCCACCCAAAACCGGTTTCTACGTCCGTCATCGAAATCGCCACCCCGAGCTGCCCCGAGCGACCGCCAATACGGCCATCCGAGTTGTATTGGCTCAACATGTCGTTTTCTGCCCAACCGTGTGGCTCGGACTTGGTCGTCGTGTCGAAGGTGAGGCGCTCGCCAAACCCGACCGTGTAGCTGCCAAGGATCACGCTCCACGCGCCGTAGCCGCCGTAGACGTAACCCCCTTCGATATCCAAGGCATTGCCAGGACCATCACTTACCATTTGCCCCCGGCGCCGGTCCCATTGGACATCGGTGCGACGGCGATGGGTGAGCAGAGCCCCCGCGCCGAGAGAGCCGAACCCCGTTGTGCGCATTTGCAGATAGCTCTGTGGTCCGCGGCTGCGCTCGAGCAGCGTATCGATACCAACGGAATCACGCCCGAACCCCTCGAGCCACAGAGAACCTAGCTCGACCTCAGCTCTGAGGTCAGTGGTCGAATCAACTGGCAACTCCGAACTGCCACCGACGGTGGCGAAAGGAGAGAGAGAGCGCAACAAACGGGGAGTCATGCCTTCAACCCCCAACAGGCCCTCGAGACTCTCGAACGCACCATGTTCAGCGCGGTAGGCGACGATGGCATCCGCCAGCTCGTAGGTCACCCCTGGCAACTCGTAGAGCAGATACCTGTCCGCCCGATTGAGATTGAGTGGTCGCTCGAACAATGCTTCCAGAACCTCGAGGCTGTCTGCTTCGACATCACCACTGTCATAGAGTTCATATAGGTCATCGAGACTCTCGATCTCGAGTTCCACTTCGTAATCCCGAGCCCAAGCCACCGACGAAACGGCAAGCACGGCACTCACCGTTGCCGTAACGCCGATTGCTGCCGCCGCAAATGACGGCTTCGTTGTCGTACGTTCAGTCACAGTTCACCGCCCCCGGCGACTCGCCGCACATTCCCCACAATCCTACGCCTGCGTCTGCGGCGTCCTGCTGAATGGCAGCGAACTCGGCGCAATGCCCGGCACCGTTCGGAGCTACCCGCAGCACGCGCCCATGCCCTCGTTCGAGTAGAGTCCGATTGATCATGCGGCCATCCAAATACACATAGGCGAGCAACCGATTGAAGCGGTCATCGCACTCGACATCGTACTCGAGGTCAACGGTCTTTCCGGCAACCAATAATCTGTTCTGCGCTGCGGCCTCATCGCCATAGCAGTCGGATTCCTCATTGGTAGAGTGAGCCACCTCTGGGGCATCAATGAGCAAGTAACGCACTTGTTCGCCCGTTTCGAAAACGACGGTGTCGCCATCGAGGACCTCGACGACCTTGGCACTCGCGGGACCGCAAGAGTTCGGTGCAGTTTCTTCAATGATGCAAGCCGGGTTAAGAGCCAGGCAGCCCATGAAAAATCCGAGGCCAACCATTGGAACTGATGAAGGTTGCTCGGTCATGGGCACTCCGGATTGGCACTGCCCGCGGTGCCAAGGCCGGCCACAGAGCACCAATTACCAAGCACGTCATTGAACGTGGGGTCGGTCGCGTCGGGGTCGAGGGAATATGACCTGCCCGAATGAATCGCCGACGAGGTCAATGGATAGGACACTCCATCAATAACCGTACCATTCGACTCGATAATGATATGTGCCTCGGTCACCGAGGTCGACGAGTTGGGCAAAGACCAACCCGGCAGAATCACATCGGCCACCGCAGCGTCACCCCCTAGCACGGCAAAGCTTCCCGCAGCGAGACTGAAACACTGGAGAGCCTCAACAGTCTTGGTGGTCATGCTGGTCGTGCCACTTTGCACCTGCAAGCCATTCAGGTCGACAGGCCCAGCGGCAACATAGACTTCCATCCACTCACGTCCCCCATCGGTGCCATCTGGGTCGGGATAGACCTCCGTGATCACCAAATCACCGACCCCGGGAGCGTTGACGAGACGAGGTGTGGTTCCTTCCCAACATGCATTGCCGCACAGATCGTTCACGCTACCGGGGGTCCCCGTACCTTCAAAGGTGCCGGTCGTCCGGCTGGCACAGAATGTCTCGACGTCGTCGTTTTCCGTATCACCGATCCTGAGCGGGTCGAGACCTACCGACACACCCTCTGAAGTGACAGGATATTGAGCCCCATCGAGCACACCCCGACCCGAACGGACTTGCAGCAGTCCGCCGTTGTACAGGGTCAAACCTTCTGCCAAGATCCCCACAACGACGTTGCCATTGTCTGCAAGTTCTCGCGAAGCGCCAATGACGCCATACTCCCCGGCTGAGATGCTCGCACACTCAACACCGACAATGTCGACACTGCGACCGCTGCCGCCCTCTGACTCGTTGTAGACAAGAGAGCCGTTTAGGTCGAACGACGCGGTTCCTGCATTGTAGACTTCGAGCCATTCCTTGCCAGCGTCTGCTCCCACCGCATCGGCATAGACCTCCGTGATGACGAGATCGCCCACTTGCGCTGACACCACCTCACGCATGTCCAAGCCGTCGAGGCAGGTGCCCTTGCCACAAAGTGTCGTGTTTTCTGCACCGGGACTGCCGACATTCAGGCCCAGGGCGTCGTAGGTGTCCCCGGTGGCGACGCACCAGTATTGGCCATCATCATTGAGGATGCTGTCGGGCCCGACCCCCTGGTCAAAGGTTAGACTGAAACCCGTTCGCGGCTCCGGTGGTCCCCCCTCCCGGCCATACCAGATTGCATCAACCAGCGTTTCCTTACAAAGCAAAGAGATCTCCGCATCGGTGCTGTTGAGCCCGCCCAAACTCTCTCCCCAAGTGGCCCAGGAGTAGTCGACAAACGGTTCGGCACCATCCCCAAACACGAATCGGTCGCGAGATGCCACCGGGCTCGCACCTCTGACAAAATGGACGCTCTCGCTGGTATCATGGCAGAGATTGTCATCGCCACAACGCATGTCGCTGGGACATTGGCCATCGTTGCAGGTCGGGCATTGGCAAACCTTGT
The DNA here is from genome assembly GCA_001798605.1 of Deltaproteobacteria bacterium RIFOXYA12_FULL_58_15. Lineage (GTDB taxonomy): Bacteria > Myxococcota > XYA12-FULL-58-9 > XYA12-FULL-58-9 > XYA12-FULL-58-9 > XYA12-FULL-58-9. Next base: position 4,345 of record MGST01000217.1, read on the forward strand.
TGGCATCACAGGTTTGCCCGACGCGCGGGCAGTCAGCGTCGGTCTGACAGCGGCAGTCCGCAGCTGAATCACAATATTGCCCGCCGGAACAAGCATCGGCGGCATTGCACTCGCAGTTACCACATTTTCCGCAAAGCATGCCGTCAGGACATTCTTCGTCGGTGGTGCAGGTCCCCGAGAGCTCACACAGCCCGTTGGCACTGCAGGTCATTTGGCCTGCGCAGGGCGTGACGTCGTCACAGCGAATGCCGCTGTGGCATTTTTTGTCGTCGCCGCAGGTCATCGGGTCAGGGCAAGTGTCGTGACGGCATCCCTCTTGTTCACAAGTCTGCAGAGTCAACCGACGTATGGCCAGGCGATTGAGATCAAGAAGTTGCGAAGTGGCGTTGTACACTTCAATCCACTCACGCCCTTTGTCGGTGCTGGAGCAATGTTCTTCCACGACACCGCAGGTGTCACTGACACTCCAGTTGCACGGAGGTTCTGCACCTTCACAGGCACCACGGGTGGGGTGGCTATCACAATTGTCCGCTGGTTCAGCCATGACCTCACTGATGACCAGGTCCCCTGGAAGCATCTGGCAGGCTTCACCCACGTCTGGTTTGGTGTCACATGCCCACGCAACCACCGCAGCCGCAACGGAGGCCGAGATCAACAGCTTGGATGTTTGCGAGTTTTTCACATCTGCACCTCACACCAATCCATTAACACACGCGTGCCGTACCCCACCCTCGCCTGAGTACATCTGCTTCCGTGCGATACAGGCCAGGCTCACGGGGCCTTTGTCGCTGGGGCTTGCGGCGCAAGGCGTTCCAACGCCAAAACAGCGTCAGTGTAGTCGGGCTCCACTTGCACTGCTGCAGTGTACGCCGCAATCGCGTCTTTCGTGCGACCAAGCTTCTCCTGGACCTTGCCCAAATGGAAGCTCGCCTCTGCATTGCGCGGGTCAATTTCTACTGCCTGCCCAAACGCTCTGACCGCGGAGCGATCATCACGAGCCTTGTAGAAATAGGTCAGGCCAAGAAGATAGTAGGCTCTCGCGTATCTGGGATTGATGGCGATGGCATTTTTGTAATGGAGAATCGCCTCTGGGATCTTGTTGAGATTATGAAATGCGAGACCGAGTTCCACGTGTGCGTCGCTCGATTCGGGATCTGCCTTGATGGCTGCCTGGTAGGCCTTCAATTCCGCATCACGGTCATTGCGGGCGAAATACACCCGTCCCATGCCGAGGTGAGCTTCCGCGTGCCGCGGGTCGAGCACCAGCGCCTTGCTAAAAGCCGTCGTTGCCTCGACGATATTGCCGCGACGCAACTCGAGTTTGCCGAGTCCAGCCCATGCCTCCGGGGAGTTAGGTGCAAGTTCGACAGCCCGTTCAAACTCAGGAATGGCCCGCTTGGAGAAGCCGTAGTCCAACAGAGCTTCTGCGAGATGAACGCGAATGGCCGCATTCTTGTCGTCGTAATCGAGAGCTGTCTCATAGGAAGTGATCGCCTGTTCCCAATCTTTGCGCGCGGCATAAGCTTGACCAAGCATGTGATAGGCTTCAGGGTCCCGAGTCTCCAAGCGGACAACCTCTTGGAACGCCCCCACCGCCTTTTGGTACTGCTTGTCCTTCATGTAGGCCAAACCAATCTTACGATGGGTGGCGGCGTCCTCCGAGTGCTCTTTGAGTGCGCTCTTGAATGAGCGCAAAGCCTCGGTGATCTTTCCTTGTTGATAGTAGATCTCCCCAACATGCAGCTGCGCATCCCGGTGGTTGGGCTCGAACTTGAGAAGTGACTGAAACGCCGCCAGAGCTTCCTCTGGCTTGTTGATCTTATAATACGCCAAGCCCAGATTGAAGGCGGCATCGCCAAATTGCGGGTCAGCTGCGACCGCCATTTTGAAGTACGCGATGGTATTCTCAGACTGGTCGAGTTTGTCGAACACGACGCCAAGATTGTTCAAGGCTCGAGCATCACGGGGGTCTGCTTTGATTGCATCGTTGTAGGCCGCCACCGCAGCAGGATACTCCTGCCGCCTTTGATAAACGACACCGAGATTGTAGTGGGCGGCGGCATCTTCTGGATTGACCTTGATAGCCTGCTTGAACGTCTGGATCGCCTTTTCGTTGAAACCGCGCTCGGCATAGGCCTTGCCGAGATTCACCAACGCAAGGGTGTACTTGGGATCGAGCCGCAGTGTCGCGCGATATTCCGTGATCGCCTGTTCGATTTCGCCGTCCCTCTCGAGCGCGACTCCCCGGTTGAAGTGAGCGGCCACAAAGGAAGGTCGCAGACGAATGGCCCGCGCAAATTCCTCTGCTGCAATCTCGTACCTCTGGAGATGCAGATAAGTGAGCCCCAAATCAAACGGTATCTCGGGCGCGCTCGGATTGAGTTGTTCGGCGGATGACAACGCGACTGCTGCCCGTGTGTAATCACCAGCCCAGCGAAGGCACAACCCCAGAGCATAAAAGCCGTCGTCGTCCTCAGGGGCCAGTTTCGTCGCCAATTCAAATGCACCAATCGCCTTGGCCAACATCTCACTGTCTTCAACATTGGCGCGCGGCACCGCTTTGCGGAAATATGCGAGTCCGATGGCATATTGATGGGTCGGATTCTCTGGCTCCGCTGCAATGAGTTTCGAATAGGCCGCGATGACTTGATCGGGATCGTCAATCGGCACCTTTTCCGGAAGCACACCACCAACAGGTTCCTGAGCCTGGCCCACCTGAGCCATCCCCAACAAGACAGCCAACGCGACTGTGACCCTTTTCGTAATGTCGTGTTTCACCAGCTCCCTCCCCACAGTGCGCTGTCCTCTGCCCATGGGCTTCCCAGACCTCCACCACTTGACGCCATCAGCTTGTCTCGAGTCTGCAGCCATTGGTTCTTGACGAGCTCCACCTCCTTTTCGATCTCCGCGAGATCGAGCCTGGTCTCCTTGGCGCCGCCGATGTACTCGTCAACCTGTCCTTCGTAGTCCGCAAGCTCAATATCCTGCGCCCCTCGAACATTGTTGCGTTTGACCAGCTTGGCCTTCGCCAATTCATACTTCGCCTTGGCGACCATGATCAGCTCGTCTTGCGCTGCCAGCTTCGCCCGGAGAAATCCGAGTTGCTCATGCAGATAATCGATCTTCAACAGAAAGACTTCGCCTGCCATCACCGAGAGCTGCGCCCGCTTCTCGTCGCCCTTTTCGGCTGCACGATCACCGTCTTCCTCGGCTTCATCGACCTGCAACTCGGCATCCACAATATCCAGCTTTGTTTGATGGATCTCACGGGACAGTCGCTCGCGCTCGTCAATCGCGATGCTCACGTCATTCTCTGCATCGAAAAGCAGCAGTTTGTTCTCGATGGTAATCTCCGCCAACAGGTCTCGATCCACCGTATAGCCCAAGCCGCTGCACCCGGGAATCGCAATTCCCGTGCACACCCACAACCCGGCTGTCCTGAGAATTTTCATGGTCGACCTCACGAGCTCGGAACCTCTTGGCCCATCAGATTGCTGACACTGGGATGAATTTCAGGAGAAGTCACGTCGATCCCCGAGAGACTCCCCTGCCGCATCGTCTGGCTGGATAGACGCTCATAACCATACTCCGCGTAAAGAGCAGCGAGATTCACCACTGCGGGATTGAAACGTCGCGCGGCAGCCTTTTCCAAAGCGTCATATGCCTCGTTGGGCTCACCCAAATGCCAACATGCCACACCCAAGAGGTTCTGGATATTGGGGCTGCGCGGATCCTTTTCAGCCGCGGTCGACGCAACCAGCTTGGCGAGATGATAATCTCCGATCTGCATCGCACGTCGCGTCAGCTCAAGAAGAACATCGATACTTCCCGGCTTTTGGGCCAACTGCTGGCGTAGCTTGAGAAGCTCTTGTTGGTAGCCTTCGTCCCCGGATGCGTTAGAGCGCATGCGTTTGCTCACACCGGAGACCGTGGGCTCACCACCGGTAATGCAAGCTGAGCCAAAACGGGTGAAGACCTTGAGTTGCTCGGCTTTGGTCGCACAGGCCTTCTTGGTTTCTTCGCCCTTGGCGGTGTACTGCTTGCCTTCATTCGCCAACGCCATCTGGTAATTGCGTTTCTCGGCGGCAGGCAGCTCATCGGGAATCGGAGCACCTGAGATGAACTTCCAAAAGTCCGCGTAGGCCCGAGCCGACTCGTGCAGCGCCGCAATGGCCCAA
>MGST01000218.1:0-37413 GCA_001798605.1 Deltaproteobacteria bacterium RIFOXYA12_FULL_58_15
CGGTCAAACTTTGATGGTCAACACCTCTGCAACCAAAGGCACTGGCATCGATGAGCTTCTCGAGACGATCGTGTTGCAGGCAGAGATCCTCGAGCTCAAAGCGAATCCAAATCGTCCCGCTGAAGGTGTCGTCATTGAGGCCAATCTGGACAAGGGTCGCGGACCGGTTGCCACAGTGCTCGTTCAGCGCGGCACGTTGAGGCGGGGTGATGCAGTGGTCGTGGGAGGCACCTACGGCAAAGTCCGCGCAATGTCTGATGCCAAGACTCAGCAGCGCAAGGAGGCTGGTCCGTCGTCGGCGGTAGAGATCACGGGTCTCGACAGTGTGCCTGAGGCCGGTGACCCGTTGAATGTGGTTGAGAACGCGGAGAAGGCTCGCGAGGTCGCAGAGCATCGTCGGGAGTTGACGCGCTCACAAGAACAGACCACGACGCCCAGGATGACCCTCGAAGACCTGATGGCGCGAATGAAGGGCAATGAAACCCTCGAGCTCAGAGTGGTGCTCAAGGCCGACGTCAAAGGTTCCGTCGAGGCAGTTCAAGAAGCGCTCGAGAAGCTGTCGACCGATGAGGTCAAGGTCAACGTTATTCAGGGTGGGGTCGGTGCCATCACCGAGTCGGACATCATGCTTGCGGCCGCGAGCCAAGGGTATGTGTTTGGTTTCGGTGTGCGCCCAGATGCCAATGCCCGGCTGGTGGCAGATCGAGAAGGGGTCGATGTGCGCACCTATACCATCATCTACGAGATGGTCGATGCGGTGAAAAAGGCGATGGAGGGACTTCTGACTCCCGAGTCGAAAGAAAAGGTTGTTGGTCACGCCGAGGTACGCGAAGTATTCCGCGTCTCCAAGGTTGGTACAATCGCAGGCTGTCGGGTCACCGACGGTAAAGCCATGCGGGCAGCCAAAGTGCGAGTGTTGCGTGATAGTGTTCAGGTTTACGAGGGTAAGGTCAGCTCGCTCAAGCATTTCAAAGACGACGCCCGCGAAGTCGACTCGGGCCTCGAGTGTGGTGTGGGTGTCGAGGGATTCAACGACGTCAAACAGGGTGACGTTCTGCAGTTCTTCCAGGTCGAGGAAATCGCCCGCACTCTCGAGTCAACACAAGGCGGCAAGCGTTCGCCAGGTGCAGAGGCACATCCCTAATCCCTCGTCGGGTGCGCGCCTCCCGCCACGAGGTTGGCGGCGGCTCTTCGCGGCCCGCCGGGTGGCTTAAGGTTCAACATGGTCGTAGGTGTAATGGAGCTGCATTTCGCGCTCATTGACAACGACTCTCTTAAGCAGAAGCGGTCTGTGGTCAAGCGGATAGTTCACCGCTGCCGCAACAACTTCAACGTTTCTGTTGCGGAGGTTGAGGACCAGGACTTCACCGATCGGGCCACCATTGGAGTGGTCGCAGTGGGGAACGACGCCCGCTACATTGGCGGTTTGCTCGACAAGTTGGAAGGATTCGTCGACCGATTGGCTTTGGCGGAGCTCTTGGACGCTCCGAAAACGATTGAGCGTTATTGAGTATTTGCCCAGGCCTAGTTGTATTTGCGCCGTTTCTTCTTGCCGCGCGGATCGTCGGCGACTGATGGATTTGGCAAATCATTGGGGAGAGGTGGTTCCAGGCGGGCTGGCTCCTTGTAGGCGGGTGGGGGCAATTCAGTTGTGGGCTTGTTCTTGGCCATCAAGACGATTGCCAACATGGCAATCAGCAATATTGTCTGCAATATTGCTAATACTGTGAGTAGACCCTGCCGTTTGTTGCCCTGAGATGCTTGTTCCTCGACAAAATCGAGGCGTTCGGTCAGCGATTCCCGTCCTGACATTCCAACGGCCACGGGTTGTTGGGCTGCAGTCGCTTCCGTAACAGCGCGGACCTCTGCAAACCCTGCGTGCATCTCGTCCTGAAAGTCTGAGAAAGTTTGAGCCAAGGCGTTCACTGCGTCTTCGAGATGCGCGAGACGCAAGGTTTGTTCCGACGATTGCTGTAGTACCTCTTCGACTGAGTCAACAACGCCGCCGGTCTCACGCCGCTCTTGTTTTTTCGGTGCAGTGGTTGGCACTGGTGGATCGTTTTCGGGGGATGGAATCTTGAGTGATGCCTCCTGTTCAATAGCTATCCTAGTGAGTTCAGGGGACACCGCCTGTCGGATTGTGACTCGTGGTTCCGGCAGGACAGGTGACGGTGGAGGGGCGGCTGCCGGCTCGCTTGCGTCCTCGGGGGCGTTCGGGTCGAGATTGGGGACCGGAGGTAATGCCATGCCGACATTCTACCTGTCGATCGGGAGTCGGAACAACACCCAGATCAGACGCTCACTCTGCCGCTGTGGGTTCGAAGCGGGCCGTGAAGTGACGAAGCGCAAGCGCCTGCTCGACGATCCTGTACGCAGGGAGGTCTCTGTTACGGCGATAGACTTCCGTGACCACTTCGATGACGTAATCGATGTGACTCTGCGTGTACACGCGTCGAGGTATCGCCAGCCGAACGAGCTCTCGGGGACCCGGGTATTCTTCGCCGGTTTTGGGATCGCGTCGGCCAAACATGACAGTACCAATTTCCACAGATCGTAGTCCACCGAGGACGTAGAGAGCAACGCAGACAGCGATACCAGGTAGCTGGAGCGCACTCAAATGGGGAGCGAAGGACGCGGCGTCGATGTAGATCGCGTGTCCACCGGGTGGGGTGATGATCGGAACACCTGCGGCTGTCAGGTGCTCACCAAGGTACCGGGTCGAAGTCAGGCGGTAGTGGAGGTAGTCCTCGTCGCACCCCTCAACCAAACCCTGGGCGATGGCCTCGAGATCGCGACCCGCGAGTCCGCCGTAGGTCGGAAATCCCTCTGTCAGGATGAGTAGGTCCTTCTCTGCTTTTGCCACATCGTCGTTGCGGGTGGCGAGGAAGCCGCCGATGTTGACGATGGCGTCTTTTTTTGCCGACATGGTGCAGCCATCGGCCAGATCACACATTTCGTGCACGATATCGCAAACCGGTTTGTTTGCGAACCCAGGCTCACGCAGCTTGATGAAATAGGCATTCTCGGCAATTCGGCATGCGTCGATGTAGAGAGGGGTGTTGTGCTCCCTACAAACTTCGGCGATGTCACGGACGTTGGCCATCGATACCGGCTGTCCACCACCCGAGTTGTTGGTGACTGTCACCATGACCAGCGGAATTCGATCGGGACCGTATTCCTTGAACGCGCGGCGCAACCCGTCGATGTCCATGTTCCCCTTGAACGGGGCTGACTCCCGTGACTTGGACGCAACAGAGGGGAGATCGAGCGCAATTGCGCCCCGCGCCTCGACGTTGGCGCGGGTTGTGTCGAAGTGTGTGTTGTTGGGGACGACGTCGCCCTCCTTGCACATGACTGAGAACAGGATGCGCTCGGCGGCACGCCCCTGGTGCGTGGGAATGATGTGCTGGAAACCGGTGAGGTTCCTTACGGCTGTCTCAAATCGGTAAAAAGAGGGACTGCCTGCGTAAGATTCATCACCTCGCATCATGGCAGCCCACTGCTCAGAGCTCATGGCACCTGTGCCGCTGTCGGTCAAAAGATCGATGATGACGTCTTCGGATCGAAGTAAGAAGACATTGTAGCCCGCGTCTTTGACTTTCTTTTCCCGCTCTGCGGGCGTAGTCATCCGTATGGGTTCGACAGACTTGATACGAAATGGCTCAATGATGGTTTTGAACACCCAAACCGCCTTCCTTGCTCCGGGGTTCGCCAAACATGACTCCGAGATTAAACTGAGATACACCTAACAGAACCGCAATCGCAATATGGAGGGCTCGTGGTCGAAGAAAAGATAACAACTGCGTTTATCCGCGACCTGCCGAAGACCGATCTACATGTCCATCTCGATGGATCGATCCGCATTCCCACTCTTATTGAGTTGGCCAAACAGGCACACATTGCGCTGCCCAGCCAAACTGAGGGCGGTTTGCGGGAGCTGGTATTCAAGGACCGATATCAGAACCTCAGCGAGTATTTGCACGGATTTGGCATGACTGTCTCCGTGATGCAAAATGAGGCAGCACTGGAACAGGTCGCCTACGAGTTCGCTCAGGATAACTATGATGAGGGTGTTCGGTATCTGGAGGTGCGCTTTGCTCCGCAGTTGCATATGCACAAGCACCTCAACGCCATCATGGTCCTCAAGGCGGTGGACCGTGGAATGAATCGGGCGCGGCGAGAAGCCAATGCTCGACCGGAGGTCGCAAGTGGCAGTGAGCCGCCGTTCGAATATGGCATCATCTGTTGTGCCATGCGCATGTTTACGGCAGGTTTCAGCGAGTATTACGGCGACTTGATACATGCCCACCGCTACACCCCACCGAAAGAGGTGTACGGCATGGCATCGATGGAGCTCGCGCGCGCCGCCGTGAAGGCCCGTGATGAACACGGCCTGCCGGTTGTGGGCTTTGATCTCGCCGGAGAGGAATCTGGTTATCCTGCGGGTGATCACTACCGCGCTTTTGAGTATGCCCACAGGCAGTTTCTCAAAAAGACAGTTCACGCCGGTGAGGCGTACGGCCCTGAGAGCATCTTCCAGGCAATCACGGACCTGCATGCCGACCGCATTGGCCACGGTACCTATCTACTGGAGGCCGACGCCATCCGCGATGAGGAGATAGCCGACAAGGAACAGTACGTGCAACGGTTGGGCGAGTATATCGCCGACCGCAGAATCACCCTCGAGGTGTGTCTTACCAGCAATCTCCAGACCAATCCGAATGTTGTGAGCCTCGATGATCACAACTTCAGCAAGATGCGAAAACATCGCCTGTCGACGACAATTTGTACCGACAACAGAACAGTGAGCAACACCACGGTGACTCGAGAGTTGGAGCTCGCGGTGCGTCATATGAAGCTCAACCGCCATGACCTCAAGTCGATCATTGTCTATGGGTTCAAGCGTGCCTTTGGTCCAGGCACCTACCTTAATAAGCGTGACTTCGTTCGCCGCATCATCGACTACTACAAAGTGATCGAAAAGAAGCACTTCGGCGAAGTGGCCTGAGACCGGCGGTCGGGGTCAGAAGGTCACCGTCACGACGAGCTCAGGGTACACGAAGCTGCAGGAGTTGGCGTTACATTCGCTGACATACTGCTCGTAGACGACGCCGATGCCCAACGAGAACGCCCGATCGCTGCCCCACACAACGCCACCGCGGGCACCCATTGTGTCAATGTCGGCGTAGTTGCCACCGACGAACCAATGACGGTAGAAAACACCTGCGTAGGGCTGCAATACCGGAACGAAGTGAAACACGTAGCGGATGCCGGGGCTCACCCGGGTCACGCTGGGGGAGCCGCCGAGCCAGAAGTCTCCGGCGACGCTCGCCTCGAGACCGTCGAAGACGAAATAGCCCACCCCTGCGCCAACGACGAAATATTGATGTTCGAAGCCGCTGGCCATGCCAAGGGCAAGGTTGATGCGAATCTTGCCCTGGTCAAACGGGGTGTCAGCCGATGCGGGAGCGGCAAGCAACAGAACCGCTCCCAAGAGGCAAGAGGGTGCAACTCGTCGTAGGTTGTTCATCGGTTACCTCTCATTTGTCAGCCTCTCACTATGTAGCGTTGTCACCGCAAGAGGACAACTCGTTTTGCAAGTCTTTGTGTAGCCCTCCGTTCTAATGCAGGTGTTCGTCCGTCGCGTTTGTGATAATTGATGGCCAATGGACGACGATTTCGCTCAAGTCAGTATTCTCATCATGGGCCAGGTGCAGGGCGTGTTCTTTCGCGCTTCGGCCCTTGAGCAAGCACAGAGTCTCGGTCTCAACGGCTGGGTCAAGAACCTCGGAGATGGCTCGGTGGAGATTGTGGCTGAGGGGCGCAAATATGCATTGGAGCAATTCGCCGACTGGTGCCGTCAAGGCCCCGCCGGGGCTCGGGTCGAGGATGTGATCGTGCGTTGGAGCGCTTATCGAGACGAGTTCCGAACCTTCATGATCGTCAGGTGACAGTGGCACCAAGGTGTCACGCGATAGGCGCGGAGGCAACGAGGGGATGACTGCGACCATCTTGGGGGGGCGCTATCGGGTCACCGGTGCCTTGGGGGCAGGTGGACAGGGCGAGGTTCTGTCCGCCGAGGATACTTGGTGTGCCAACAGCCAAGTGGTCCTCAAACGTGTGTTGCAGACTGCCCGTGAATCACTTCGAGCTGAGTTTTCTGCGCTCCGGTCGTTGGTTCATCCTGCTTTGGTGGAAGCACGCGATTTCGGCGTTTTTGCGGGTGAGTGCTATCTCGTTGAGGCATTTGTGTCCGGCGTCGAGTTGGCAGTTTGGGCCCAGGGGCGGTCGGCCCGAGAGGTCGCCCTGGCCTTGGCCCCGGTGGCACACGCCTTGGCGCATCTGCATGCGAGAGGTCTCGTGCACATGGACCCGAGCCCTGCCAACATTCTTATGGCAGATGCCTCCGCTGTGCTGCTCGACCTCGGACTTGTTCGACCCATGGGGGTGGCCGGTGCCGCTGGGACGGTGGGCTTTGTTGCTCCGGAGGTGCTGGCGGGGGAGTCGGTTGCTGCCGCAGCTGACGTGTACGGACTTGCGGCAACGATGGCGTTTGTTCTCGGCGGCTCGGCACCGCAAAGTCACCGTTTGTTTGAGCTGTCGAAGATTGAAGACGGGGAAGTTCGACGGATCTTGGCTGATTGCCTGAGTCACTCACCTGCTTCGCGGCCAACGGCGTTGGAACTGTCGAGGCAGCTGACTGAGTTGGGTGGAGCGAACCGGGCACCTTGGGCGCGACCATTGATGCAGCTGCCATTGTGCGGACGGGAAGGTGAGGCGTCTGATTTCGAGCGATGGCTGTCCGAGGGAACGGGAGCGTTTGTCATCGGCGGCAACTCCGGCTCGGGAAGAACCGCATTTGCCGATGCCTGCGCCGACCGTGCGCGAATATCAGGGTTCGCCGTTCTTGCCGTCTCGGCTGACGACCCCCGTGCTCTAGAACGGCTTGTGGGGCAGGCCATGGCCGTGGCGGCAGCGAGCTCTATTGGATTTGGGGATCTGAACGCCGCGCTCGGCGACTTTGTCAGGCACACGCTTTTGTCTGCAGATGCGCAGCGAGTGCGAACAGCGACAGAGAATGCTGAACTTGCCGTCTTGGCCTTGGATACATTGGGAAGAGCGACACCCACCTTGGTCGTTGTCGATGAGACGGCCGCCGCTGACGAGGCGTTGACCCGAGCCATTGCTATCTGGCGCGCGCGGCGGGTCGACGTGGGGTCAAGGTTCCTGTTGGTGGTTGACTCACTTGCCGACGTGAACGTCGAGATGACGCCGCTCTCGGAGTCGGCCGTTCGGCAACTGCTCCATTTGTCGTTTGCCGAGGAACGTCCCACCGCAGAGGCGGAACATTTGTTGAACGTCTTTGGGGGTACGCCTCGCCTGCTCTTGGGCGCCCTGCAACGGCTCGGTCGCGATGGAGGGAGACTACTAGATCTCGATGCGGGCACGTCTGAAGTTGTTATCGAACTACCACCGGGACTTGCTCCTTTGGCGCTGACCCGGGAAGCCGTTCCCGAGGCCGTTGTGCGTGAGCTCATCGGCGACGATATCTATGCCACGTTACAGCTGGCATTGCACAGTGGTGCCTTGCGTTTGCAGCGCACCGGCGATGGAGCATCCTATCTGGTGCCAGAGTCTGTGCGTCTGCCGCTCTTGCGACTTGCCAAGGCTTCAGATCACGCGATGTTGGCGACGGCTTTCGAGTCAGCCAATTTGCACCTGAATGCGGCATCGAGCTGGGCTCAGGCCGGTGACTTGTCTCGGGCGATCCGGTTGCTGCAATCAACCGTGGGGGCTAGAGCGGATGAAAGGTTGCGGGCGATTTCCGGGGTCGCGGCGCACAGCGAGGACTTGCCGCAGAAGTTGGTCGAGGAGTGGGCTCGCCTCGCCTCGGCGGCGGCCAACGTTGAAGCCATGGGGGCGGCTGCCGCCATGCTCAAGCGATTGGGTCAGGCAAAACAGGGGCGACGCCTGATGGCGGCGTGCCAGGTGAAGCTCGGCAGGTACCGAGAGGCTCTGGCGACTCTTGATGGCTGCGAGTTGGACGACGAGGGCAGAGCGGTGAAGGCCCGTGCGCTTCTTTTCTGTGGCAAAGCCAAAGAAGCAATGCAGATTGCGTCAACATGGCGTGAGGCGAACGTAGAGGCGCGCGCAGATATGCTCGATGTTCTCGGGCACAGTGCCTTTGCCACGGGAGATGTGGAGGCCGCAAAGGCTGCGTTGGGTGAGGCACTGGCGCAGGCGGAGGCCGTCGGCGATCCCATCGCCCGCGCGCGGGCGCAAAACGGACTTGGCATCGTCATGCAACGGACCGGGGAGTATGAGCAGGCCCTTGAGCTGTATCGGGCAGCCTTGCGCAATGCAGGCACGCTGGGCCGTGTGACCAGAACCGCAAATCTTGCCACCTTGTTTCAGGACATGGGAATGATGGTCGATGCTAGGGAGCAATACACCCAGGCTCTATCTGAAGCCGTGGCGTTGGCGAACGTAAGGGAACAGGTCCGGGTCGGTGTCAATCTTGCCAATCTCATGGTGCTGCTCGGCGAGCTGGGGTCGGCGATCCAGCTGGCACAGCAGACCCTGCAGTTGAGTGTGGCGGATGGCTCTGACCATGCCGCAGTCATGGCTTGCTTGGTACTGTGTGAGGCACGCCTGGAGCGTCAGGATCACCAGGCCGCGGGTGAATCTCTGGAAAAGGCAGTTGAGCTCATTGGCGGCGTAGAAGATCGGGTTGCGCGGGCCGAGCTCGATCTGCTTCGAGTGCGGTGGCATGTGGCACGAGGCGAGCTGGAATTGGCAGCAGCCCATCTCGGCCAGGTGGACGTTGCGGCAGGTGCAGCGCACTTAGCTCGTCAAATCGCCTTTTGGCGCTCATACATTTGTCTCGCAAGCGGACAGCCGAATCCAGAGCAAGCAAGACAAGCCTATGAGTTGGCGGTTCGGGCCAAGGACGACGAACTCAGGTGGCGGGCTGCGGCGCTTTGGTGCCGCGCTTGCGACCGAACGGGCGACGAGTACGGACCTGAATGTCGGGTTCTGGCACAAGGTGCGCTGGACGCTTGGCTTGATCGTCTTCCACCCAATCTGCAGACGAGCTATCTCGCCTGCGCATCCCGTAAAGAACTTGCCCAGTGGGTGAGGAGTGTTGCCATGCCAGTCAGTCAGGTTGGGCCGGTGGCGTATCGGCGCATCCTCGGAATCAATCGTCGTTTGGCCCGTGAGCACGAGGTTGGGCCTCTGTTGGAGCTGATTGTCGACGCCGCCATCGAGTTGCTGGGCGCTGAGCGAGGTTTCGTGGTGTTGCGTGACGGTGACGGAGTGCGGGTCGCGGTGGCACGCCAATTTGACAAACGCTCCCTTGAGGACGGGCGACAACGAATCAGTCGATCAATCGCGCTCGAGAGCCTTCGTACCGGCGAGGCCATTCTAACGACCAACGCCCAACAGGATGACCGTTTCGCAAACATAGCCAGCGTGGCCATGCTCAAGGTTCGTTCGGTGGTCTGTGTTCCTCTCAGAGGCATGGCGCGAGAGGATGATCCGGTTATTGGTGCCCTCTACCTCGATCATCGCTTTCAAGAGAGAGCTTTCACCGATGATGATGTCGAGTTTTGCGAGTCGTTTGCCGATCAAGCAGCAATAGCTCTCGAGAACGCGCGGCTGTTGGAGAGGACACGGGAACAAGAACGGCGACTGGCGGCACAGAACGAGCGTCTCGAACGGCTCAACAAACAATTGCAAAATGAGGCGGCTCAATACGCGGCCGAAGCGGAAGATGCGCTGCGCCGATTACGTGAGGAGGGACCGACTGTTGGTGTAGGCAAGGGATTCGAACGGATGGTGGGCAGATCAGACAAGCTGCGAGAAGCACTGCGCATGGTCGACCGTTTCGCCGACACCGATGTGCCCGTGGTCATTTTTGGTGAATCGGGGACTGGCAAAGAACTTATCGCACGCGCAATTCACGAGCGATCGAGTCGTGCCAACAAACCCTTTGTCAGTATCAACTGCGGTGCCATTCCGGAAAACCTCATTGAGAGTGAGCTCTTCGGTTACAAGCGGGGAGCTTTCACCGGTGCTGTTCGTGACAAAGCAGGACTGCTCGCGGCGGCGAATCACGGAACTCTGCTGTTGGACGAAATTGGGGAGATGCCCCTGACGATGCAGGTCAAGATGCTCAGGGTATTGCAGGAACGAGAATATCGACCCGTGGGAGCTACCGAGAGTGTTCCAGCCAATGTGCGAGTGGTGAGCGCTTCCCACGAGAACCTGGAAGAGATGGTGGCGAACGGCCGGTTCCGCGAGGATTTGTTCTACCGATTGCGTGTTGTGGAGATTTGCGTCCCACCTTTGCGGGAGCGGCGGGAAGATATCCCGGCGCTCGTCGACCATTTTTGCCGACAGGTCGGTGGCAAAACCGGCGAGGAGTGCTTCTCGAACGCTGCCCTTGCACGGCTGCTTGGTTACGACTGGCCGGGGAACGTTCGCGAGCTCGAAAACGAAGTGAGGCGTGCCTTGGCACTCTCCGACGACGTCGTCGATCTCGGCGGGTTGTCGGAACGGTTTCAAACCATCCGTGCCGCGGGGGCCGCGACCTTGGCGGACACAGCGCGCGGGTCTCTCAAGGACATCGTCGAGGGGTTTGAATGTCAGGTCCTGCTGGCGACTCTTGGAAGAAATGGCTGGAACGTCCGACAAGCAGCCAAAGACCTCGGACTGTCGCGGGCCGCATTCTACACGCGGCTCAGCAAGTATGGCATCACCCGTGAGGGCCATTCGTTGCCGACTGTGGGGCGATGACTCGATTCGAATGCCTCACGCCAATCAGGAGGGGTGCGGCACACCGTTGTGGTGGTGCTGTTGTCGTGGTGCGACCGCCCGCTCGGGATCGCCGCCTGCGCCGCCGATGTCTCGGTGCAGGGCGATGAGGTTGGATCGGACATCCCGTACGAGCACCTCGAGATCGGCCTTGGTGTAACCTGCTGTGGGAATGGGCCTGCCAATACGGGCACGAACGAGGCCTGGTCTGAGGTGGAGGCCGCCTGGCGGCAACACGCGATGGGCCCCTTCGATCGCGACGGGGACGATCGGTACGCCAGAGTTTAGCGCCACCACGAAGATACCCTTCTTGAAAGGTTTGATGACGCCGTCAGTACTGCGCGTGCCCTCGGGGAAGGCGATGATGTTGGCTCCCGCGCGTATCTGTTCCCCGGCCTTGTTGAGGCTGCGGATTGCCTGTCGGCTATTGCCTCGATCGACAAACACCATGCCGGTGGCCCACATGTACCAACCCAGAAAGGGCACGAAGGCAAGGGCCTTCTTGGCGACAAACCTTAACCCCACCGGAATCGCCACGAAGCCGACGCAGATGTCGGCCATGGATTGGTGGTTGAGCACGAAAATGTGCGGCTGTGTGAAGTCGACTTGCTCTCGGCCCTCGACTTCAAGATGCAAGCCTGAAATCCAAAACAGACCTGGCGACCAGATTACGCGGGGTACAGCGAGGGCGAGCTTCTGGCTGAATGTGAGCAGCAGGAGCACCAACGACAACACCGCACACAAAACGGTCCAGACGCACAAGAACACTCCCTGCAGGGAGTTGAGCAAAAGCCAGCCTAGATTGCCCATGGCCCTGAGGATATACGAAATCTTCAAGTTTGCATCAATATTCGAATCAGTCGTTGGACAAAGACTGAGACTGGGTAACAGCGGCGATGACGACGACGTTCGAGCTGCGCGACTACCAACGACAGTGCCTCGAGGCGATTTGGGCGCACTATCAAGCTGGCGTGCGTCGGCAATTGGTGTGCTTGCCAACAGGGACTGGCAAAACAATCGTCTTCGCCAATTTCCCCTCATTTTTTCGCATGCGCAAAAGGATGCTCGTGTTGGCCCATCGAGAGGAGCTTCTTTGCCAAGCCCGCGAAAAGGTGATGCGTGCGAATCCGCATCTAAGGGTAGAGATCGAGCAGGGCACACAACGAGCGAGCGACGACTGTGACGTAGTGGTCGCCAGTGTGCCCACACTGGGGCGGCATGACCCCAAGCGCCTGGAGCGTCTCGGGCCCGACAACTTCTACCTCGTGGTGGTCGATGAGGCACACCATGCGGTGGCACAAACCTATCACCGTGTTCTCGATCGTCTCGGGGTGTTCGAAAAAGATACCCCTAAGCTCCTGGTCGGCTTCACCGCTACTCCCAAGCGTGGGGACAAGGCCGGTCTCGATACAATCTTCGAGTCGATAGTGTTCTCTCGGAATTTGCCAGACATGGTGGACGCTGGCTACCTGGCGCCGGTTGCGGGTTTTCGCGTCGAGACAGAGGTCGACCTCTCCCGCGTTGGGAAACGCATGGGGGACTATGTCGCCTCGCAACTCTCCAAGGCAGTGAATGTCGCTGCCCGCAACGAGCTGGTTGTGCAAGTCTGCCGTGAGCGATTGGCCGACAGGCAGACCCTGGTATTCTGCGTCGACGTAGCTCACGCCAAGAGCCTCGCGGCAACCTTTGAGAGGACAGGGGTCCCCACCGCCTGCGTGACAGGTGAGATGCCGGGTGAAGCCCGGCGCGAGGCATTGGCGAAGTTTTCCAGGGGTGAGGTGCAGGTCCTCACCAATTGCATGGTCTTGACCGAGGGGTACGACGAGTCGTCGGTGTCTGGGATTGTCCTGGCCCGGCCGACGCGCTCGGCGTTGCTGTACACACAGATGATTGGGCGCGGCACGCGTTTGCATCCTGGCAAGGAGGATGTGAAGGTCATTGATGTGGTCGATGTGACCCGTGACAACGCATTGGCAACATTGCCGAGCCTGTTCGGACTTTCACCCAACTTTGACTTGGAAGGCAACACGACCCAAAGGGTGCAGGATGCATTGCATTGGACTCAGCACAACCGGCCGTGGGTGCGAGCGGACTTGGCTACGTCCATGAGTGACTTGCGCTATCGTTGTCAACGAATCAACCTGCTCGACCTCGAACTTCCCCAGGAGCTCGGCGGCCACGTTGACTTTGCCTGGACCGCAGTGGCCAAGGACACCTATCGTTTGGGATTAGGAAAAGCGGAGTCGCTCGTGGTCGCGTCGACAATCCTTGATCGCTGGGAGGTGGCGTTGCACTCCTCCTCGAGCCCCAAAATTTTGTCATTGGGCAAGGATGCCCGCGATGCAATTCGGCGAGCCGAACAATGGGTGAGTGAGCAACGTCCAACGGCCGTCGGTCTGGTTCGACGGGATATGCGTTGGAGACGAGCGCCGGCATCACCGAAACAACTGGAGCTCTTGGGGAAAAAAGGAATTGACGTGCCAAAGGGGCTCACCAAGGGGCAGGCGAGCCACTTGATTGCGATGATTGGCCGTACCAACCGCACCAGTTAGGAAAGGCTGTGCCTTGCAGCCGGTTGGAATATCCAGTTTCCACTACGACAGGTTGTACGCCGACAAGGGTGGTGATGGCTGTGTCGAGTCCGGGCCAGAGAGGCTCTTCGCTGGTTAGCACCACGGAAGCGAGATCCCGGTGCCCCAGCCCGTTTGCGGTGAGGATGCGTTCACACATGAGAGCGATGCGCTCATTGGCGACAGTGAGCCAATCACCGAGGACGTCAGACCCAACTTCGATGGGGGCACCCGCAACCGTCAACTGCCATGGTGCACCGGATTGGCCATTCCGTCGCAATGCGCCGATCTGTTGAATGAGATGGCTTTTGAGAGTGGGGTCGTCGTCGACATCGAGCGTGTGCAGTCGTAGAAAGGCCGTCGCGGCGACATCTGCAACGAGCATGTCGATATCGTTGAAACCGAGGTCTGGGGCGCTGTGGACGGTTACGACCTCGGCTGGGCCCCGGATCAGAGAGGCTCGAGTCTCCGAAAAGGATGCGTCGACCACCAGTCCGAATGCCCCTGCGCTCAATCCTGTTGCCAAAGTCGCAAGGGTTGCAATTGGATCTGGGATGAGCTCCACCGCTCGAACTCCGGCTGCCAACAAATGCTTGCGCAGGGATTCGCCGGTGGCCGCGGGAGTCGTTGCTGGGAGAATGACTCTGACACGCGTCACTGGCGTCTGAGGCAACTGCATGGTCATTTGCTCGAAGAGGATATTGACAACCTGACTGAGCGCGACGGTGGTTTCGCCGACCGTTATTGCCAAGTGGTTATCGCAAGGCGACAGGGAGATGCCGAGGCGGCGAGTCGCTGCTATTGAGTGTGCGGAGGGCCATGGTCGTCCTGCCCAGGTCAGCAGAGCGGGAATGAGCATACCTTCTGCACTTGGAATGACTCGGTCATTGTCTACGCCGATGCGCAACTCTGATGCAAAAATCTCAAGGGAACCATCGCCGACCGCTCGACCGCTGAGAAGAGCGGCACCACATGCGTCGAAGATCCAATCGCCAGCAGACAGAGCCGCCGCCAACATGGGCGCAGGAGCAATTTGAGGCTCCTCTTCTTCGAATGCGCCAAGTGCTTCTGTGACTTCATTATCTGAGCGCTCGGCAGTTTTCTCCCTTGTCGTTTCGTCGAGTGGGTCGAACGCAACATCGACAGCAACTTCCGCATCGACTGCCAAATCGAAGTGCTCATTGGATGCTTCCGTGCTCAATTCATCCGGCGCACCCATATCGGCGAAGGAATCTTCCAGAATTGAGTCGAGGGCACTTTGCTCCTCCGCATCCAAATTCGCCTCTTCGACCGATGCGAGAGGCGTCTCTGTTGTTCTTGTTTCGGCTGGGTGCCCGTCGGTTGGAGGGACAGATTTCTGCCGCTGCGGTGCCCGCTCGCCATCGCCCCGCTCGGCCACGATCTGATGGATGAGCTCATCGGTCTGTGGATCGAGGTCGATGAACTCCAGTCCCATTCCAGGGGGGGTGTCCGGGGTTGCGGTGTCGGCACGGCGGGCCCAGCGAACGATGCCGAGGCCACGGAGGATGCGGGAGTTGTCTGCCAGACGGTATTCGAAACTGATTCTGCTTCCCACAGGCGCAGGATCCGCGGTCCGCACGAAGATGCCCGTTCGAGAAAGATTTTGGGCAAACCTCTCAACGAAAGTTTCTCGGTCCGGGTACTTGAGGTTGACCTTGATCTTCACGTCAACCCGCTTGTTACGGCCCGGGCTGGGGGCGTTTCCTGGCACGGGCGAATTAACTCCTGGCACTAATCGGTGATCGTGTAGGTGAGCACCAGCTCTTTCTTTTTGCGCATCACCTTCAGTGTGGTGGGGTTCTTCCCCTGTCGCAGAGCAGCCATGAGCTCCTCCACAGAGGCGATGGCAGTCCCATTGGCTTCCATGACCACATCATTGTTCTTGAGGCCCAGTTGGTCAAACAAGGAAGCGGGTTTGAGGCCACGAACCATGACGCCACCATTCTTGGCCGGGGCGAATTTTGGCCCCTTGCCACCGACTGCTGCTGCCGCGTGCAGTTGACGCAGCAGCCACTTGGAGCTCACCTTGAGGTTGTCGCCATCGGCTTTGACTCCCGATTCATTGATGCCAAGGACAACGGCCGCGTCTGCCCATGGGTCGAACGTGGGGGACGTACCTTTGGCGGGTGCAGCGGCAGCGCCTTTGGAGACCTCACGTTGGAAGAACTCCATCATTTCTTCCATCTTCTTGAGCGACTCGGTGGTAGACACTTCGAAGCCAGAGAGTCTTTGGTCCAGTGCTGCAACATTCGTGTTGATATCACCAGCGGCGTCGGCGGCACCCTGCATCTTTTTGACCTGAGCATCGAGGGCGTTGAATCGCTCCTCAGAGATCCCGCCGCAGCCGATCAACATGGTCACTGTAGCCACGCCGAACAATCTCGCCGTCCACCGGTCCATCTGTGCCTCCTTGCACAATGAATGCATAGCAAAATGCTTTGTGCCCCCTCATGTTAGAGCGCTTGACAGCGGGAAGCAAAATTTCTCCAGGGCCAGGTTTGCCATTCTGGCGTCAACCATCGGCGACGATAGAGGAAAGCTGTTCGAAAAGCTTTTCCAGATCATCTGGTTGGCTGCCGCCCGCCTGTGCGAGCTCGGGCTTGCCGCCGCCACGTCCACCGATAATTGGCGCGAGATCTTTGACCAGCTTGCCCGCCTGGAAGCGTTTGGTGAGGTCTGTTGTGACCGCAATCAGGAGGGTTGCCTTGTCAAGGTCGCGTCCGCCGAGACAGAGGATTCCGGACTGCATGCGATCGCGTAGCTTGTCGGCGAGCTCTCGCAGCTCTTTGCCACCGATGCCGTCGACCCGCGTGGCGATGACACGGACCCCAGAGACATCCTTCGCTCTTGCAAGCAAGTCGCCTGCTGCATCGGTGAGCTGGCTGAGCTTGGCGTTGTCGAGTTTCTTCTCGTTGTCACGGTTGGTCTTTTCCAAAGCCGCGAGGGCCGTGAGAATGCCGCCGGTATCAACGCCACGAAACCTCTCGGCGATGGCATCCACTTCAGTGGAGCGAGCGTTGCTGATTTGCACGGTGGCATGCCAACAGTCGCGCACGGTCTGCGCTGCGGATGCTGTGAACCCTTCTTTGAGGCATGGAGCTTCGACGTCACCCACCACGAACGGCGTCGGCTCAATGTTGAGCTCCCCGAGCTCCTGTACGAGCTGATTGTTCTGGCGGATCTTTTTCGCGATTGTGCGTAGTGTCGGTTGGTCATTGTCTGCCTGTGGCTGGTCGGGATGTTGCAACATCGACTCCAATCGGCCCAGCCAACCTGCGAGTCGAAGTGCACGCTGCCGCGCCGGATTGCCAACCTCCGCTTCGATGCGGCGGACGCCGGAGGCCACGGCCTCCTCGTTGGTGATGAGGAGCATGTCGATGTCAGCGGTGGACTTGGCGTGGGTGCCGCCACAGAATTCGATTGAAGTGCCCATCGTCAGCACGCGAACCACGTCGCCGTATTTCTCACCGAACAGGGCCATTGCTCCCTTCTTCTTGGCCACATCAAATGGTAGGACCTCGGTGATGACTTCGTTGGCTTCGGCAATTCGATTGTTGGCGTCGTCTTCGACCGCTCGCAGTTGAGCCCATGTCGGTGCCTCGAACTGAGCGTAGTCAAACCGGAGGTGCTCAGGATCAACCAGAGAGCCTTGCTGCTTGACGTGATCACCGAGCACCCCACGCAACGAAGCATGCAAGAGGTGTGTGGCGGAATGGTGGGCACGTGTGAGCTTTCGGACATCGGGCTCGTAACCAGCCCACACTTTGTCGCCGAGACTCAAGGTCCCATCGAGAATTCGACAGTGACAAACTGTGAGACCCTCAATGGGTCTTTTCACATCGACCACTTCAATCACCAGATTGTCGTTGACGATCATACCCGAGTCGCCGACCTGCCCACCGGACTCGCCATAGAACGGTGTCGGATCGACAACCAAGGCGACCTCACCGGCGTCGGCTTTGTCGACCTCGACCCCGCCCTGGACAATCGCGCGGATGGTCGCGTGTGCCTCAATATAATGGGTGCCGTCTGCGTCCCGTTTGCGCCAATGTCCGGTTCGGGATTCTAGGGGCTCATCCTCGTGGGGATAACCGATGAACTCGACGCTGCCGAGTCTTTGGCTCAGCGCTTTGTAAACATCAGCCACCGCGGTGGTGCCGACTTTGGAGCCCTTGCTGCCTTCCTTCTGTTTCTTTACGAGCTTTTCGAAACCGTCGAGATCAACACCAAGGCCGTTTTCTTCGGCAATGACCTCGGTGAGATCGGGTGGGAACCCGTAGGTATCTTTGAGGGTGAAGGTGTCCTCGCCAGTTACCACCTTGCCGCCGTTCTTTTGGGTTTGCGCGATACGGGCGTTGAGAAGCTTGAGACCGGTGTCGATGGTACGGCGAAAACCCTTCTCTTCTGTCTGTGCGACCAAGCTGATGAGAGATTGGGAGTCCCCGAGCTCCTCAAAAACGTCGCCCATGATTTCGACGACTTTGGCGCAGGCGTGATGCAAGAACAGCTCATTCTCGAAGCCTAGTTTTTTGCCGTGGCGAACGGCGCGCCGCATGATGCGGCGCATGACGTAGCCGCGGGCGGTGTTGCTCGGCTGCACTCCGTCTGCCACCAAAAATGCGGTGGCACGGGCGTGATCGGCGATGACCCGCATGCTGACATCATTATCGCTGTCGCCGCCGCAGTAGGGCTTGCCGACTGTTTCGGCGACCACATCGATGATCGGTTGAAACAAGTCGGTGTGATAGTTGGAGCTCTTGCCCTGTAGCAGGGCTGTCAATCTCTCCAGGCCCATGCCGGTGTCGACGCTGGGCTTGGGCAATAACACCATCTCGTCCGCCGATTTGCGCTCGTACTGCATGAAGACGTTATTCCAGATCTCCATGACGCGGCCGGTTTCGAAGTCCTCGGGGGTCGGTTCGCCGTCGCCACCTTGGTCGTAATGAATCTCGGTGCAGGGGCCGCACGGGCCGGTGGGACCCATGGCCCAGAAGTTGTCCTTGGCACCCATGCCGAGGATACGCTCATCGGACAGGCCGGAAATCTTGCGCCAAAGGTCCCTTGCTTCGTCATCGGGGCCGAGGTCACCTTCACCGCCAAACACGGTGACCCACAAGCGGTTCGGGGCGAGCCCGATCTCCTTGGTGACGAATTCCCAAGCCAGCTTGATGGCTTCTTCTTTGAAGTAATCGCCAAAGGAGAAGTTGCCGAGCATCTCGAAGAGGGTGTGATGCCTAGCGGTGCGGCCAACCTCACCGAGGTCGTTGTGCTTGCCGGCGACGCGCATACACTTTTGTGACGAAGTGGCCCGGTTGTACGGCCGTTTCTCCGCACCGACGAAGACGTCCTTGAATTGCACCATGCCGGCATTGGTGAACATCAGGGTCGGGTCGTTGGCTGGAACCAACGAGCTTGACTTGACCACAGCGTGTCCGTGCCCGGCAAAAAAGTCGATGAAGTGCTGTCTGATTGCTTTGGATGATTCGCTCATGATGGCAGGCCTGGTAGCACACCGGCCCTGTCCGCGGCAATGTTCTCTTGCGTCAATGGGATGCTCAGGCATCGATCCTGTCCTTGGGGATGTTGTTGCAGGTGGACCGTCCTTGCCATGCGGCGTCGAAAACCCTTGACACTGTGACGCGGTGTGTTAAGCCTGCCAAAATTCTGGTTGGAGAGGTGCCATGACAAAGACAGCAAAGAATCGAGCTGAGGACTTGTTTCACGGTCTGCAGAAGAAGGCCAAGGCCTTCGCAGAGGCTGAGGAAGGGGTGGTCCACACAGCCAAGGATTTGATGCGCAACGGCTTGAGCGCCGCCGACGTGACCTCCAAGCTTGAGGAACTGGTTGGCAAAGTCAAAGCCAATGCAATTTTAGAAAAGCTCGATCCCCAGGGTGCCTTGGCTGCCTTCAACGGGTACCGTGACGACGTTGAAAGACGTGTCGACGAAGTGATTAGGGGGGTGTTGGGCTCATTGCCAGTTGCCACCAAGGTCGATTTCAAGGGGCTGCAGAAGGAAGTCGTATCCCTGCGGAAAAAAGTTGAAACCCTAAAAAAACAGGTAACTAGACAGTAGACAGAAGCAAAGGATCGTCTGGCGCAAATTGAGTGCCTGTCAAAGGTAGGTCCCGGTGGGAGAAATACCCACCAACCGCTTGAACAACCAGGGATTCCCGGTCGTCCCACACGTGTGAAGACGAATGGGGACCAAACAATGAGAAGTCTGTCCTCCCTGGTTGTTGGGCTGATCAGCGCAACGTCTTGCTGGATCTTGCCGACAACCACTCGTGTCCCCACTGTTGCGATGTGCTTCCAATTGGGGGAGCGAAACAGCGAGTGTTGAATATGGATAAACTCTCAACAATGGGTACTGAGAGCAGTCGGAATTGGCTCCGCGTGGTAGGGGCTGTCTTGCTGCTTGGCTTGGGAATGGGGTCCACCCATGCCGTGGCCGACGAAGTTGCGGTACTGTTGGCGTCCCGCACATCACAGGTCATGATGACTCCTCGGGATCCATTGGCGTTCATGGGTGAGCTCGATTACGTCCTCCCGCGTCCGGTGGTGGTGATGAGCCGACGGGATGCCGTGGCTCAGGAATTGCTCCACTATTCGCGGACAATGAGCGAGAAAGATGCGCTGCGCACGGCACGGGCACTCTGTGATGAGGCCGGGGCGCTCGGCTGGGATCCCTTCATGTATGTGGCGGTGATCCATGTGGAGAGTTCCTACAACCATCTAGCAGTCTCTCCCGTGGGCGCAGAGGGGCTCATGCAGTTGATGCCCTTCACCGCGGAATGGATGGCAGAACAAATCGAGCTCGAGTTTGCCCAGGGCAACAGTTTCGACCCAGTTATCAATGTTCGCCTCGGCACCCACTATCTCGAGCATTTGCGCACTCGGTTTGATCGCATGGACCTGGTGTTAACCGCTTACAATCGTGGGCCCACCGCCACTCGGTACATTTTGGCGCACAACAAGGGTCTGCCCCGTAACGTTCGGGATTTCTACGCTACCAAGGTCCTCGAAAAATACAGTGTGTTGCGATCGAAATACCGGCACCTGCCACTTGGTTGACTCGCTCCACTCGATTTATCCGGCAATTGAAGGATAGACAATGGCATGGCGGATTGCACCCGATGCCATTGACCAGCCGCCCGGCGTTCCGTAGGTTCGCACACGGGGGGCGATCATATGCGGGGTTGTGTGGAACCACTAGCGATTCACCCTGATGTCATCAAACAGGTGCTCACCCTGATACTTGCTGGTGGGCGTGGCGAGCGTCTTGACCCCTTGACCCGCCACCGCTCAAAGCCGTCGGTGCCGTTTGGAGGTACTTTCCGCATCATCGATTTCGTTTTGGCCAACGCGGTCAATTCTGGCCTGCGGCAGATCTGTTTGCTAACTCAGTACAAAGCAACTTCGTTGATGCGTCACATCAACACCGGGTGGAACATCCTGTCTGCCGAGCTAGGGGAGTTCATTTACACCATACCCCCACAGCTGCGTGTGAGTGACCATTGGTACCTTGGCACCGTCGACGCCGTGTACCAGAATGTTTACACCATTGGAAAGGTGCGACCATCCTATGTTCTGGTGCTCTCCGGTGATCATGTCTACCGCATGGACTATCGTGAGTTGATTGCAGAGCACATTGCCAAACACGCAGAGCTGACTCTGGCGGTCACCAATGTTCCAGCGGCTGACTCAGCAAGGTACGGTGTGGTGGAGCGATCGGCGGAGGGTTGGGTCACGGGATACAAAGAGAAACCAAGCTTGGTTGGTGGTGACGAGATCACCGCCAATATGGGCATCTTTCTTTTTGATACCAATTTGTTGATCGATGCGGTCAGCAGGGATGCGAGTCGCCAAGATTCGCGCCACGATTTTGGCCACGATCTTATTCCTGAGCTCTTGCAACGGGGTGCGCGGGTCTACGCGCATCGGTTCAAGAGTGCTGGGAGCAAACCCGAGCCCTATTGGCGCGACATCGGCACCCGAGATGCCTACTACGAAGCAAACATGGATTTGGTCTCGGTCTCGCCACATTTCAGCCTTTACGATCGCACGTGGCCGATTCGCTCTGCGCCCATTCAAGCGCCGCCTGCGAAGTTTGTTTTTTCCGGAGGTGAGCTGAATCGAGTGGGGCAGGCCCACGATTCCCTGGTCTCGCCGGGGGTGGTTATAAGTGGTGGCAGCGTTAGGGGCACCATTTTGGGGCCCAATTGTCGTGTGAATTCCTGGGCGACGGTGGAAGAGTCGATTCTCATGGATGGTGTTGATGTTGGGCGCCACAGCATGGTGCGCAGGGCGATCATCGACAAATACGTGGTCTTGCCGCCCTATTCGAGAATCGGGGTTGATGCGGACCGCGACCGAGAGCGTTTTACTGTGACGTCGAGCGGTATCGTCATCGTCCCGCGCGACGCGGTATTGTAGGAGCCATTGATGCGCAAGACAGTCGCAATCGTGTTTGCGGGCGGGCGGGCGGAGGAGCTCTCCGTGTTGACCCAGCGTAGGCCCAAGTCTGCCATTGTGTATGGCGGGGCCTATCGGATGATCGATTTTGCTCTGACCAATCTGGCCAATACCGAGGGTATCACCAATGTCGGCATTCTTACGCAGTACCGGCCGTCATCTTTGATAGACCATGTGGGCATTGGATTGCCTTGGGATTTCGTTGGCACACGGCGCGGCGTACGAATACTGCCTCCCTACACAGGGCCTCAAGGGGCCCAGTTCTATCGCGGTACGGCGGATGCGTTGTATCAAAACATAGACTACTTCGATCTCTATCAGCCCGATGATGTCCTCATCGTCTCGGCCGATCATGCCTATCACACCAGCTATGAGCCGCTCCTACGGTTTCACATGGAGCGCGCCGCAGATGCAACCTTGGCATTCACGCCGGTCGCGCACAATCCCTCTCGTTTTGGCATAGGTGAGCTCACCGCCGACGGTCGGATGGTTAGCTATGCAGAGAAACCCGAGCATCCTCGCAGTAACTTGGCGTCGATGACCGTCTACGTGTTCAAGCGGGAGGTGTTGGTCGAGGAGCTCAAGAGACACGCCGAGAGTCAGGAGAAGCCTCGGTCATTCCATATCTACGACGAGATACTGCCGCGGATGATGGAGCGCCGCCATGTCTTTGGCTGGGTCTATCACGGAGACTGGGAGTATGCTCGGACGCTGGATGCCTATTTTGAAGCGCATCAGGGGCTTTTGGGGGAGAACCCGCGTTGGGATCAAAACGTCGCCAAGGTCCGTACCAACTCCATGGAGGGTCGGGCAGCGACACCGCCACCCGCAAAGGTGGGTCCCGGCGGCAGCGTCATGGATTCCATCATCACTGGCGGTTGCAATATTGCCGGTGCGGTGGAGCGTTCCGTTTTGTCGCCAGGCGTGGTGGTCGAGCCTGGAGCGGTGGTGCGCGACTCCGTGCTGTGGGACAACGTCGTCGTCAGGTCGGGCGCGATCGTCGATCGGGTTATCTGTGACAAGAGATGTGTGATCGCAAGTGGTGCCCACGTTGGGTTGGGCGAGCTGTTTCCGTCCAATGAAGAGCTACCTGGTTCGCTCTCCTGTGGCGCGACGGTGTTGGGAATGGATGTCCATGTCCCTGCTGGTGCGAAGATCGGACGTAATTGCATCATTTATCCGCGGGCGGCGGCGGCGGATCTTTCCGCACCGGTCGCCTCGGGGACAACGGTGCACATCGATGAGTTCTGATTCGAGGCGGCCATGAAAGCGACGATCATTTCCAAGGAGTATCCGCCTCACGTTTACGGTGGCGCTGGGGTGCACGTGAAGTTTCTCACGCGTGAGCTCGCCAAACGCATGGCTGTGGAGGTGCGCTGTTTTGGTGAGCAGAAGCTGGAAGACGGTAATCTCCAGGTGTCGGGGTATCGGACGTGGGCGCGCATGTGGGAAGGGGATGAGCGCCGATTCAACTCAGTCTTGGGAACCCTCTCGGTTGATCTGTCGGTCGTCCGTGATCCCATCGACAGTGACATTGTTCATACCCACACCTGGTATGCGGCGTGGGCGGGGTTTTTGGCCAAGAAGCTCTATGGGATCCCGTTGGTCTGCACTGTCCACAGTCTCGAGCCCTTGCGGCCGTGGAAGGAAGAACAGCTCGGTGCGTCGTATCGGCTGTCGTCGTGGGCAGAGAAGGTGACGCTGGAAAACGCCGATCGCATAGTTGCGGTGTCGCATGGATCCAGAAAAGACATCATCGACTTGTTTGACGTCAACGAGAGCCGCGTCGAGGTCATTCACAACGGTATCGATCTCGATCTTTATCGACCCGTGAATACCGACGGGACCCTCAAAGCCTATGGAATCGATCAGGATTACATTCTGTTTGTCGGTCGGGTCTCCCGACAGAAAGGCATCGAACACTTGATCGATGCAGTAGACATGATCGCCCCGTCGGTGAAAATTGTCCTGTGTACCAGCGCCCCCGATACCAAGGAGTTGCAAGCGGAGATCGCGGCGAAGGTCGCAGCGCAGCCGCGCATCGTCTGGATCAATTCTTTGCTGCGGGAAGACCAATACGTCGAATTGTACGCGCAGGCACGCTTGTTCGTATGCCCGTCGGTGTACGAGCCCTTCGGTATCATCAACCTAGAGGCGATGGCCTGCGAGACTCCGATTGTGGCGAGTCGCATAGGGGGAATTCTCGAAACCGTTGTGGATGGCGAGACCGGCATACTCGTCGAACCAGGCAGTCCTGTTGCCATTGCCGACGCAGTCAATCAACTGTTGAAGAACCCAGAACGAGCGGCACAATTTGGCAAAAACGGTCGCAAGCGGGTCGAAGACCATTTTTCCTGGCCGCACATCGCTGATCAAACGGTGGGAATGTACGAACGCGTTGTGGAACAGTGGCGTTCGCGCGCGGAATAGCCGGTTGCCAGGTTGGATAGGCCTTATTGTCCGCGCCGCATCTTCGCTACGGCATCTTTCATATCGCGAAGGCGAAGCGCTCGTTCGACGGTGTCCACCAAGTCATCGACGCGCCAGGGTTTGGCAACGACGTGGGCGATGAGCCCTCGGTCTTGGGCCTCGAAAACATCTCTGAGCTCGGGATAACCGGTGACCATGACGCCGATGATTTCAGGGTTCTTCTTCTTGGCTGCCTCGAGGAACTCGACGCCATTCATTTTGGGCATGGAGAAGTCTACGAGCGCGACGTCGACATGACGATCATCGAGGATTTTCAAGCCCTCAGAACCCGAGAGTACGGTGATGACATCGAATCGATCTTTTCGCTTGAACACGCGTGCCATCAGATCATTGTTGTGCGTTTCATCGTCAACGCTGAGAAGCACGATCTTGGTCTGTGGAGACGTCATCGATCCTCGGCCGTACTCGTTTGGTTGTCGCCAATGGGGAGCCATACCGTGAATGTAGAACCCTGGCCCACGGTGCTTTCGGCCGTGAGGCTGCCGCCGTGTGCGTTGACAATTGAATAGGAGATCGACAGTCCCAGTCCCGTCCCTTTGCCCACGGGCTTCGTGGTGAAGAACGGGTCGAACACCTTGAGGAGGTGTGCTTCTGGTATGCCGGGGCCGTTGTCGGCCACCCCTATGGCAACACCATTCTCCCTGCGCGAAGCGGAGATGGAGACCGTGCCATTGCCATCGAGTGCCTGGACCGCGTTGGCGATGAGGTTCATGAAGACCTGATTGAGCTGCCCCTCATTGGCCATAATTGTCGGCACGTCTGTGCCGTAATTCTTGTCTATCGTTGTGCCCTTGCGGGTCTCGTGGCTCAACAAGCTGAGTGTCGTGTCGATGCAGGCGCGCACGTCAACTGGGCCGCGATCGGTCACACCGCTGTGAATGAAGCGACGAAGGTCTTGAATGATCTTGGAAGCACGCTCCGCGCCATTCCGAATCGAATGCAATAGTTTGCTGGTGTCGGCGCGGATGTACTCGTAATCGAGGTCAGCCTTGAGCGTGCCGATCTTGGTCGCATCCTTCTGCTGCAGCGTGCAGGCGTCGTATTTCTCAATGATCTGTTGGAAAGTGCCGACGTAGGTATCCAAAAAATCCAAATTTCCGTAGATGAAGTTTATCGGGTTGTTGATCTCATGGGCGATCCCAGCCACCAGTTGTCCGAGTGATGACAACTTCTCCGATTGGATAAGTTGCGCGCGTGTCTGGCGCAATTCGCGGAGGGATCTTTCCAGGTCGGCGGTTCGGAGCTTGACCTCCTCCTCGAGGGTGGCTGCTCGTTGGCGTTCCCGCTCGAGCAACCCTTTGTATCGCTCCTGGATACGGGCTTCTGCCGTGACGTCGCGGTAAACTTCGAGAACGGCAAGGGTCTCGCCATTCTCTGTGATGGGGACCGCTGTGACGATGAGGGTGCTATCCTCTGCCGAACCCAGCGGGGAAGAACCGCGAATCTCGTCGACCCGAAAGGCGCGCCGCGACGACATCGTGCGTTTGGCCAGGCAAGCGGACGAACAGATGCCTAGGCGGAAAAGGTCGTTGCAATGGGTGTCGTCTTGCCGAGCGAGCCCAAGCAAGCGCCGTGGACGAACTCCTACGGCGTGCGCGTACGCTGCATTCCAAGCGAGAACACGCAACTCTGTGTCGACGATGACTGCCGCATCAGCAAGACCGTCGAGCAGCGCGGCAACTTGGGCGATGGCCGGACTGGAAATCTCTGCCGTTTGCATTTACGTGCCCGCGTCAAGAAATGCAAAATAGCTATCCTCAATATCGTCAAAAACCATCTCGTCGTGGCATTTACCGCAGGTGGTTCCGGTGAGCTCCGGGAAGGTGCCGTCTGCAACGTTCAGAATACGCTCTTCTTCGTTTCCACACGAGTCACAGATGAACGGAGCGACCACGGACACGATCTTGGCGTGTCCTACAAAGTTGCTGATCATGTTCAACTGGGACACAACCACCGGCGAGCAATCCTCCAACTCGATCTGAATCTCAGCAGGTATTTCGCGAACGAAAT
The DNA here is from genome assembly GCA_001798605.1 of Deltaproteobacteria bacterium RIFOXYA12_FULL_58_15. GTDB lineage: Bacteria > Myxococcota > XYA12-FULL-58-9 > XYA12-FULL-58-9 > XYA12-FULL-58-9 > XYA12-FULL-58-9. The sequence continues at coordinate 26,383 of MGST01000218.1, forward strand.
TCACCCATTCGCGCACTCCGCAGGAATTGAGTGCGCCAATTCCTTTGAGACTGATGACCACGTGTTGGCGTGTCTTGATCGTGGCGAGTAGCGATTCGAAGTCGGCGTCTTCATTGACAGAGCCTTGAAGAACAATCCGCATGGTGTTCTCAACGTCTGTTGCCGTCCAAGTCAACGAGGTGCTCACGGGTTCCGCTCCTGGAGAAAGATGTTCAATGACTTCGGGCGTTCCGCAAAATCCCGGAAGGAGCCAGAGATATCCATGACTCCGATCATTTCTGTACGGTATTCGGGCGAAAGATTGATGATGAATTGGTTCAAGGATTCGAAGATGTAGTAGAGCCCCAAACCGGCACCGCCGTCTTTGGTATCGATTTGGTCTATGCCCTTCGAGAAGCATTTGCGCAAATACGCGAGGACGGTCGCTCTTTCCATTCGGCCGAAGTTGTCTCGAACCGACATGACAAACGATCTGCCGTCACATGCGTAACGAAAAAGGACATGCTCATTGGGTTCGAGAGAGATTTTTTCAGCACGAGATATTGACGCGTACTTGGGGTTGCCGTTGGCATCCGCCGGTGCGTTGTAAACGGCATTCATGATGAACTCATCGGCGACGCTGCGTGCACGATTGATAAGGCGTCGGTTGCAACCAATGCGGTCGAGATAATGCTCCAACGCGTTCAATTGTGTTTCTTTGTCTTCGCAGGAGTTGGTTATCGTATTTTCGATGATCTCGGCACCCCACGTCAGGTATTTCTCGAGACCGAACACGTCGTTCTTGATGATTTTCTGCACAGTCACGACGAGCTCATTGCCGCTCAGATCATCGGTTTTGGCAATGAGGTTGGTGAGCACCTGGTTGTCGAGCAGATCGAGGAAGGATTCTCTGTCCTTGCTCGAGGTGACCACCAGCACGGGTGGGGGTTTCTCTTGTTTGGCGAGTTCTTTCAGCAACTCCTGCCCCGTTTGATCAATGAAGTCATAGTCGAGAACGATCAGCTGATAGCGACCGTCAAAAGATGCGTTCGGCTTATCAAATTCGACATCAGCGCCAGTGGCACAAAGCACCTTAAAAAGAGCTTGTCGTTGTTTTGCGTTCCCCCACAGGAGGAGAATTAGCCTGTCGTTGTTGTCAACCAACTTTCACTCCCATGAGTACCAAACTCCAATGCCTACGAAAGCTCACAGGAGCCATGTAGTCAAGTCCCACTGAGGGAGACGCCCGCACAGTAGGTAACAACCCATTTCAGACACCATATTTCGCCGCTTGGGGCACCAGCTCGAGAGCCGCCTCGATCACGGCGACGAGTTTTTCTGCTTTGACTGGCTTGACCAAATAGTGGTTGATTCTGCACACATTGATCGCACTGAGGATGTCGGCTGTATCCGTGTAGGCACTGAGGATGATCTTCACGGCCTTGGGGTTGATCGCAATACTCTTCTTGAGAAGTTGCGTTCCGGACATTCCCGGCATGCGCTGGTCGGTGACAATCACATCAACCCGGTTGTCGCGAAGGAGTTGGACTGCTTGCTGGCCGTCGTCGGCGCGAAGGATCTTGTATGCCTTGAGGATTCGCTCAAGAAGATCGAGGTTGTTGACGTCGTCATCGACAATCAAAACAACTTTGTCCGCGTTCGACATCTATGCTCCCTGGCAGTCCGATCGAGTATTCGCCTTTGCGTGGGTTGTCAAGTTAGAGGTAGACCAATTGGTTCCCTGGCGTACGTTCCTTGCCCTTTTCGCCCAATCGGCACGAATCGAGTTACGTTTGCTGGATGCTGGCTGCCCGCAATCGAAAGAATTGAGCGATTGGTTCAGGGTCAACAGTGTGAAGAGCGTCAACAAAACTGCTTGCGCCTTTGCCCATGAAAAACTCATTTTCGAATTGTAATTCGTGACTGTACAACTCGCGGGCAAAGCTGCTGAGATCAGTGGGGCCGCCGATTTTCAAGGCTGCCCGTCGCAACGCATCTTCGAGGGTGGCTGCATTCTCAAAACGCTTGTCGGGCTGTTTGTCCAGACAACGGTCAATAATCTTGGCGAGACGCCGGGGAACCTTTGAACCAAACCAAGGCCGTTTGATTTTTTCGTCGAGGATGGCGTGCGCTGTGGCCTCGATGCTCGAGCGGTGGAACGGGACGGTTGCGGTGAGCATGGCTTGCAGTAGCAAACCCACACCCCAGATGTCTGTTTGTGGCGTGGCCTCTTTGCCACGGTACACTTCGGGGGCAACCCAGGGGGGACTACCCAAAATGGTGCGTCGATCCCATTTGGAACGACGATATCCGGCCAGTCCAAAATCGACGAGCTTCACAGTTCCGTCGAAGCTGACCAGTACGTTGTTGGGAGTGATGTCGCGGTGAACCAACACACGCCCGACGGTATCCGGCGCGTGTGCTCTCGCCAGCCCACGTGCCAGATCCGCAGCGATATTGGCGGCAAGGGCAGGGGTGACGGTTCGACTTTTTGAGACCAACTCGGACATGATTTGTGCAAGGCTTCTGCCATGCACATACTCGAGCACCATGTAGAGTGATCCGTCTGAACGACCGAGGTCGTAGACACGAATGATGTTGGCGTGATCCAATCGGGCGGCGAGCTTCGCTTCGTCGAGAAACAGACGGACCATCCGGTCGTCGGTGAGGAGCTCCGGGCGAATCTTCTTGATGACGGCGAGGCGTCGAAAGCCCATAGGACCATGTTGCCTGACCAGGAAGACTTCGGCCATGCCGCCTTCGGCGAGCTTGCACAGCACCTCGTACTTGTCAGCGAAGCTCTCGGCTACGGCGACTGGTTCCGGCCGCTCAACCGTCGGCTGGGGAATGGCGGGCGCTGTCGAAGCGACCTGGAGAGAGTCTCTTTGGGACGCCGCTGCGGCGAACGCACGCCAGTCGGCGGCTCGATCCTTGACGGCCAATGGGGTGTCGCACCGAGGGCACTTTGGCGGGCTTTTCAGGGCGCTTTCAATTGACTGCAGCGGAATCGTCGAACGAACCAGTTGTTTGCATTTGCCACATTGTGCGGCGAGTCTGAGGCTCGTCACTTCGGCACCGGCGACGAGTGAGGGGTCGTTGACAAACTGACGCAGTACCGGCGGCGGGCACCCCACCAGGGATACTCCACCATCATTTGCCAATTGGCGGATATCTTTGCGCCAGGTGTCGAACCCCGAAGGATCGAAATGGGTAACGTGGCCGAGTGCAAGCACGACGCGCTGGCCGCTCGACGCGAAACGCAACGGCGAGAATGCATCGGTAATCATTCCGGAAAGCTCGAAACGTGGCACAGAGGATTCCGTGGATTGCCGTGCTGCGAGCCGGACTCCAGGTACTTCCTGAATCCAGCTCTCTGACTTACGCAGCAGGCCAATCACGCTCGCCGGTGGTGGGGTGTATGTGGTCGACCGCACATACTCGAATAGCACCGATGGGTCATCGTCGAGTTCTGCGTCGTTACCACACAAACAGCATTGACGAACCGGAGCCTCACCGGAATGGAATGCTTCCTGATCTAGTTGGGCATCAAATAGGGATGCGGACTGTTCACCGCACGTGTCGCACTCGTAATAAGCCTGGAAGGTCAAAAGGGTGCCGCCACCATCGAAACCCACCACCATATTGAACTGGTCGGTGATTCGAGGAGAGCAACGGACGAAATACACACCTTCCACGCGCCCACGAATCGCATTGAGGGCTTGGATCCAATCCCTCACGCCAAAAGAGGCCACATGGGTAATGTGTGCCAGGTCAAAAACAATGTGTTTGGCGTCCCCGGGGTCGAGCAGTGCTGGATCGAAACCCTCATCCAGCCGTCCGCGCAGACCTCGGAGAAGGGCTTCCTCATGTCGGATCTCGCGCCACGCTTGCAGGCCAACCATATGAGCATGAACAGAACCCAGGTGGGACGTCCAGTCAAGTCCTTTGCCACGATCCGCCACCTGGCCCGATGGGGCACCATACGCTGCGGCGGCACATTTGAGTCGTGGCGAACGGATCCAGATAGAGCATCAGACCAGCGAACGCGGTCAAGCCCGCTTTCGTCGAGTTTTTGTGGCGAAGAATAGACCCGCGACTTTGTGACCGCTTCCGTTTGACGGATCAGGCAAACGGTTACAACGTCGGTTGGCCCAATCGTTTGGGGCCAGCAGCCGTTACCTCAGGGGCGCAGCCGGAAGCAAACAGTGCGAAATTATCAATGAAGCGTGCTGCCAGAGCGTCGTATTTCTTGAAATACTCGTCGCGATTGCCCCAAGCACGGGCAGGATCGAGGATCTCATGTGGAACTCCCGGACAACTGCGGGGTACCTCGAATCCGAACACCGGATCGATGCCGAACTCGACGTTGTTGAGGGCACCGTCGAGTGCTGCGTTCAATAGAGCACGGGTGTGGCGGATGCTGATTCGTTTGCCTATGCCAAAGGAGCCGCCAGTCCATCCCGTATTCACGAGCCAACAGCGAGCACCGTAGCGAATCATCTTGCTGCGCAGCATGTTGGCGTAGGTGTTCGGGTGGTGGACCATGAAGGGCGCACCGAAGCACGCGCTGAAGGTTAGCTCAGGTTCGATGCCCAGACCCACCTCGGTACCGGCGATCTTCGAGGTATAGCCAGAGATGAAATGGTACATCGTTTGTTCGGGACTCAAGCGCGAAATCGGCGGCAGGACGCCCGTCGCATCACAGGTTAGCAGGATAATATTCTTCGGGTGCGATGCGACCATTTTCTCGGGCACTGAGTTGTTGATGAAATCGAGAGGATACGCGGCGCGGGTGTTTTCTGTGATCTGATCGTCGTCGAGGTCGAGATTGCGAGTCGCTTCGTCATAGACCACATTCTCGATGACCGTGCCAAAGCGGCGGGTGCAAGCGTGGATCTCGGGTTCGTGCTCCGGGGACAGGCGTATAACCTTGGCGTAGCAGCCGCCTTCGAAATTGAAGACACCGTTGTCGCTCCAGCCGTGCTCGTCGTCACCGACGAGACGGCGGTTGGGATCGGCAGACAGCGTGGTCTTGCCAGTGCCGCTGAGGCCGAAAAACAGCGCTGCGTCATTGTCACGGCCGACGTTGGCGGAGCAGTGCATCGGTAGGACCTCGCGCGCAGGCAAAAGGTAGTTCATCACCGTGAAGACCGCTTTTTTGATCTCGCCGCCGTATCCAGTGCCACCAATGAGAGCAAGGCGGTCGGCAAAGTTGATGATGATGAATGTCTCGCTATTTGTGCCGTCGAGGCGGGGATCAGCGCGGAAGGACGGCACAGCGATGAGGGTGAACTCGGGGACGTGCTTCTTGAGGGCGTCTAGGTTCTTGTGGGGAATGAACATGCAGCGGGCAAACAGGCTCTGCCATGCGAGTTCGGTCACCACGCGGATGGGCATCTGGTATTCGGGGTCTGCTCCGGCGAGCATGTCCTGGACGAACACGTCCTCACCCTGCAAGTAGGCTTGCACTCGCGCAAATAGACCTGCGAACTTCTCGGGGTTGTACGGTCGGTTGTACTCCCCCCACCAGATTTTGGCTTCGCTGCTCAGTTCACGTACCACCGCCTTGTCGGCGGCCGCCCTTGCAGTATGAGCTCCGGTGCGCACAACCAGCGGGCCTGCGGTCGAGATGCGGGATTCACCGCGGAAAATTGACTCTTCGTAAAGCGCTGGTTCCGGAAGATTCCAGTAGACGCGACCGAGGTTCCTCAGGCCCTGGCTCTCCAGCGGAAAGCTTCCGGCCAGATCATTGGCGTGGGCCGCGGTGGGCGACGAGAGCAGTTTAACCTTCTTCATAACCAGTCCCTCACGAGCTTTCGCCCGCCCATGTACAGCTCGTTGGGCGCGTTGGGATCCAACGCCCAGCGGATGCGCTCCATGCCTTCTTTGATGTCTTTGATCGAGCCGCAATAACTAATACGGATGTGGCCTTCCATGCCGAACTCTTTGCCTGGCACTACAACTACGCGCACCTTGTCGAGGAGGAAGGCGGCGAGCTTCTCCGAACTCTTTTCCCACGCAGAAAAATCGGGAAAGGAATAGAAGGTGCCGTGTGGCACCACCAAATTAACGCCATCGAATGCTCTGAGACGGTCAACCAAGACGTTGCGATTGTTCTCGAGGGTGAGTCGAAGACTTTCGACCCCCGACTGTGGACCGTTCATCGCGGCGACGGCAGCACATTGTAGCAACGCTGAGGGTCCAGATGTTTGTTGGCCCTGGATCACCGTCATGGCTTCAATGAGCTTCTTGTTGGCGACTGCCCAGCCAATGCGAAAACCGGTCATCGCATATTGTTTCGATACGCCGTTGACGACGATGATCTTGCAGCTCTCCGATAGATCCTTGGCGTATTGGTAGCAACTCTCGGGACGACGCCCATCAAACAACAGGCGATGATAGATGTCGTCCATGATGAGGTAGAGCCCGCGCTTCTCACACAACTCCACCACAGCGCTAACCAACTCAGCGGAGTAGGTCACACCGCTCGGGTTGTTAGGGCTGTTGAGAATGATGAGCTTGGTGTACCGGCCCACATGTTCTTCGATTTCCTCGATGCGAGGCTCGAAGCGGCCATCCTCCGGAGTGATGGCGACTGGAATAGCGCCACAGAGCTTGGCCATCTCTGGGTAGCTAACCCAATAGGGTGCGGGGAAGATGACTTCGTCCTGCGGGTTGAGCACCGCCTGCATGGCGCACATGATCGCTTGTTTGGCACCCGATGAAGCCATGACATTCGCGGGCTCGACCAAGCGGCCGTAGAATTCCTCGGTGTAACGAATGATCGCCTTCTTCATCGCCGGGATGCCATCGGCGGGGGTGTAGCGCACCTCGCCACTCGACAGCATGCCGGCACCTGCAATCAAAGCCTCGATGGGTGCCTTGCTCTTGGGTTCACCACCACCGAGATGGATGACCGGCTCACCCTTGTCACGCAGCCTTGCTGCTGTCTCGTTGAGCTTGAGCGTTATTGATTCGTGGATGTTGCGGGCGATGAAACTGAGTGTCATGGCGCGGAATATACGGGACCTTTTCCTTTCAGAGCAAGACCCCTGGAAAAACAGGAGCTTTGGTCCACAGCGCCGGCAGGACCGACAGGATGTGGCCAATGCATCCGCGGAGCTGTTTGTCCTCTGTCAATGTCACGAACACTCCTTCTCTCTCCCTATTCCATATCTGTTGGAGGGGATGATAGCCTTTGGTCAATGGCCGCTGATCAGACTCCGGAGCACAAATCCGACGCCGATATCATAGTCGTATCGGACCTGCACATGGGGCGCGGCACCAATTTCGAAACCGGCCGCTATCACAACCTCGAGGCTTTTTTTTACGATGAGGACTTTGCGAGTTTCTGCCGTTATCTGTGTGATGACGCGCGTGCGCGTTCGTCGCGCTTCACCCTGGTTCTCAACGGCGACGTTTTTGATTTGGTCCGCATCGATCCGGATGTCGAAGCTGCAGACAGCGAGATAGAGCGCCGCTACGGAGCAGCCAGCACCCCGGAGAATGCGCCTCGAGTGATGCGACAGATACTCGAAGGGCATCCCCTCTTCGTCGGAGCACTCGCCCAAGTCCTCGCGCAGGGGCATGTCGTAGTGATCCTGGCGGGTAACCACGACATCGAGACACAGTGGCCGCCTGTCCGCGAAGTGATCCGCGACGCCATCGCTGAGGCGCTGGAAAAGAATGCCGCGCAACGCAATGCCATCGACGGCTTGCGGTTTCGCTCATGGTTTCATTACGAAGCGGGGCGGGTTTGGATTGAGCACGGCTGTCAATATGATCCAGCGAACTCCTTCCACTACCTGTTGAGAGGAAATCTCACCGACGTGAACTCGGCTGTGTACGCTGCTGAACACGATATGCCTCTTGGTAACTTTTTTCAGCGCTATCTCTACAATGGTTTTGGACACATCACCTTCATTGTTCCTGATGCCAGTGCTAATGCGCGCTACGTTCGCTGGTTTCTGCTCAATGAGCCGCGATTATTGACTCGAGTCTTGATTAGCCACCTCCCCTTTGCGGCACAGGTGTTGCGGCGCATCTCCAAGTCCGCCGACCCAGCGCGGCAACAACTGGAAGCCGCACACAAACAAGCTATCGAACGGATAGCCGAGAGCACTGGACTCGGCGATGATCTGTACAAGATTGATGGGCTCAAAGAAGCGCGCGGTGATGCTTCACAAGCGGTGCGGACTGTGGGCAGACAGTTGCTCAAGACCACTGCCATTGGCTTGGCTGCAGTGTTAACCGCTGTGGTGTTATGGTTCGTTGGTTTTCTCGCCATTGGTGAGCTGCAAACCGGGTATGGAATGCGCGCCCTCCTATTTATCACCCTCAACGTTGTCATGCTCGCGATCGCTGCCGTGGTGGTCATGTGGTCGCTTTTGCGTGGAGGTCGGCCCTGGCGCGGCAGGCCACTTGTGCGAGCCGCGCAACGCATCGTTGACATTCTCGATGTACCCATTGTGGCGTTTGGACACACTCATGTTGAGAACGTTGTGGCCTTGAATCGCAAAGGCGGCGAGCGGGCTTGGTATTTCAACACAGGTACGTGGATCGCGGTATTTCGACACGACGAACTCGTGCCTCGTGAGAGAGTTCAGTACACTTTCTTACGCGTACGTGGCAGTGAGGCCGAGCTCGTGCAGTGGAGCCCAGGTCGCGGTCAGCCGTTTAAGGTGATTTTGCTAGATGAACCGCCGCCACTCGAGCCCAACTGATTGCCAGCGTTTGATCCGTAGGCCGCAATGCGGAACCGCTCGGGATCAATCTCGGTTTGCACGATTCTCCGGACCTGCGAGTTGGGGGAGAGGGAGGCCGCAGTTCACCACCGTTTGACTGATCGCATTGAGGATCTTCGTGGAGGTCTGTGGGCGGGCACGCAAACGCACCTGAGTCGCGGCCGCCTTCTCCAGCTCGAGGCGAAGGGCCGGGATACCGGCGGGGTCGGTCACCACCTCGTTCAGTTGCACAACAGCCCGCTCCCCGACAAAGATGGTTGTGTCTGAGACAACGATATCGATGATCTCGGGATTGTGCGCCGCTGGATTAGCGCCCTCCAGGCAGTTGTTGAACGTAAAAACGTAGAGGAGCCCGACAAAACCTGCTGCACCGATGACCAATCCGACAGAGCTTGCGACGCTCGTTCCGCGTCGGCATTTGCGACGTCGCTCTCGCCGCCGGTCTCGGATGTCATCAATCTGCATCGCGCGAACTGTTTGGTGGTAGCGGGCGAGCCAACATCAGACCAAGTCGGTACGGACGGCCCGCAAGATAGCTGGCAATGCTGCTGGAAGTGAGGAGCACTCGCTTGTGGTGGCTGGAGGCGTGCAGAAGGCGTGGCGTGCCCTTTTCGCTCACGTCAACAAATCCGATGTGGCCGACGAGCAACCCAGGTTTGCGATTGCTGACCACCGCAACAATGTCCCCATCATGAAACTGTGGCTCAGCCTTGGCGACCAAATCCCGAGATAGCACATAGTGGCCATTGGCACTCAGGCGTTCCTCGATTGTGCGGATTTCCCTGGCGACGTCAGGCGCTGCGAGCGCCGGGTAGAATCGTGGATGTTTGGACATGAAATCGAATCGGTGCGAGACAGGCTGGCCGCCAAGCAGAGCGGTGAGCAAGGTATATCTGCCGCGTCGTTCGTTGTCGCTGAGCCAATCAGGGGCATAGTGCAGACGGGATGCGAAGCCGTCCATCTTGCCGTCGCGATAGCGCATCGATTCGATCTCGCGGACAAAGCACTGCTCGGTGGCATGGTTCTGCCAAACACATGAAGCTACGGCCAACGACGATTCCACCAGTGAGACACACTGAAACTGCGTCAAGTCAACGCGCAATACTTCTGGCTCACTGCTCTGTGGTGACTTGTCGTACGGTTTGCCAAGTTGAATGCGTGCGGCCCGAACTACGAGCGCACCAAAAGCCTCTTCGTCGCGGCGCTCACCGAGGTCACGATACCAGGCCAAAAGGATGGTGAACTGTTCGACGGGCAGGGCCGCTGTGCGAGCGGTGGTTGGCGACGTGGGAGCATCCGCAGCATGGACGACATTGTCCTGTTCGCAGGTGGAAACTCCGAGGAGCAGAGGAAACCAGAATGTAACTTTGGGAATCAGCATTGGGGGCTACACATTTTCCAATTGCCCATGGGTCTGCATCCAGTGTTGAAACCAACTGTAGACCAGACGCTGCAATGCGGTTGGTCACGATCTCCGGTTGAAGTGGGCCTATTCTTGGCGAGGTGAGAGGACAAGCCTCGGGATGTCCCGGTTAACGTTTGATCTCTTGACCGTAGCCGTGCCAGTCGGTGAATAGGAACATGATCGCCGCTGAAAGTGCAAGGCCGCCGGCTGTGGCATAGGAGACATTGGCGAGCAGGGCGTTGTTGTTAGCGTCGTTCTCGTAATCGACGAGGACTTTGCCTTGGATGATGCCTGAGCCAGCAGCCGTGGTATTGAATTGGCTCTCAGCGTTGTTGGCGAGTATGCCGAATAGGCCGCCCGCGGCGGCTGCGGCCACCGCTAGGCCGGCGACGGTGTAAAATGACCAAGGTGGCAAAGGTGGCGGGTCGAGGCGCAGTGCCACCTCTTCCGCGACGCCCCGCGACTTGCCTTCGCGCAAAGCACGATCGGCGTAGAGCTCCTCCACGGCGGGTCCAATGGCCAGGAGAAATTCTTGGCCGGTGCCGGCCTTCAGACGTTGATTGAACGTGCCAACGACTTTGGCCTGACCTTGGTCGATGCGACGAACGAGCATGACGTGCCCGTCGGCGGCTTTCGAGAGTTTGCCCGTGACCAGGTCATCGACACCGAGGGCACCGGCAATCTCAGCCAAGCATGATTCGTCACTCTCACAGCCAAGGAACTGCTTGTTTGCCTCATGGGACAGCATATCGCGAATCTCGTCCATGCCGATGACTGAGACGCCTTCGAGCTTGCGCAGTTCAGAGACAAGGCTGTCGGTGACCACGGTCCCGATGGCGGGGCCAATATCCTGAAGCTCAAGGTCGTAGACCGCCACGCGCTTCGCTTGAGCGAGGTTGGTCG
>MGST01000218.1:37464-38021 GCA_001798605.1 Deltaproteobacteria bacterium RIFOXYA12_FULL_58_15
CCTCAAGATCGGCCTGCTCATCGGTGACCAAGCCAAGAATCTCTTGCGCCATCGCCGAAGGCGGGGCTATTTCCTGCATCCGGAAAAGGCGTCGCTGCAGTTCTTCATTCAGATTGTTGTCGCCAGCTCCTGCCATTCGCTCCCTCGTCCGCTTAACAGATAATTGCAGTCAACAACTTCATTTTACACGGCTGCGCCGGAAACGGGAACCCTTTGGGGCTCGTTCTGCCCGATAAACCCGCGAATCCTTTGGACCAGGCTGTCACAGTCGAGGCCGATCCGCTGCCGCAACTGGGCTTGGGATCCCTGTTCGACAAAACAGTCGGGAACCCCGAAGCGAAGTGTCTTTACGGCCAGCCGCTCCTCCGCCAGGAGTTCGAGCACGGCGGAGCCGAATCCTCCTTGCAGGGCGTTTTCTTCCACGGTCACCAAAAATCCGGTCCGGCAGGCTTCGTCGATGAGCAGATCGCGATCCAGCGGCTTGACGAAACGGGCATCGACCACCGCCAGGGAAATCCCCTCCTGCTCAAGCAACTCCGCCGCCTGCATGGCGGTAG
>MGST01000219.1:0-6297 GCA_001798605.1 Deltaproteobacteria bacterium RIFOXYA12_FULL_58_15
AAGAGCGTCAATGAACTGTTTGGAGTCGAAGGGCCGCAAGTCCTCTTTCTTCTCCCCGACGCCGACAAAACGCACAGGCAAGCCGAGAGCATCGGCGATAGCGACGACAACCCCACCTTTGGCCGTCCCGTCCAGCTTGGTGAGAATGATCCCGGTCAAGCCCAACGCCTGATGGAATTCCCGAGCCTGCTGCATTGCGTTCTGGCCAGTCGTCGCATCAACCACCAACCACACCTCATCGGGCGCATCGTCGCGGGCTTTGCCAGCCGCGCGTTTCACCTTCTTGATCTCTTCCATCAGGTTGCTCTTGGTGTGCAACCGGCCCGCCGTATCGCCAAGCACGACATCTGCATTGGCGCTCTTGGCGTGCAGAATGGCTTTGAAAATGACCGAAGCGGGGTCAGAGTTGGCCTCGCCACGAATGACTCGGCAGTCTGAGCGTTGTCCCCAAACCTCCAGTTGCTCAACCGCCGCGGCACGAAAAGTATCTCCGGCCGCAAGTACCACATTCATGCCATCGTCTTTGAGTTTGCTGGCAATCTTACCAATGGTCGTGGTCTTACCAACGCCGTTAACCCCCACAAACAAGACGACCCGCGGTAACGGCCCTTTGGCGGCAAACGGGTCAGTTCCATCACCGCCGCGCAGCGCCTCCAGCATCTTCGCCTTCAAGGATCGTCGAACGCCATCGGCGGAATCGAGGCGTTTTGCCTTGAGTTCGGCGCGCAAACCATCGACCAATCTCATCGTCAGAGTGACACCGACGTCGGCCGTTAGCAGTACTTCCTCCAACTCATCGAGAATCGACGCATCAATGGTCGGGTTTCTGCCGAGAAGTCGATTGAGTTTACCCAAAAATGAGGAACTGGTACGGGACAAACCTTGCTGCAAAGCCGCATCGGTTGGCTCCGGTTCTGGCTCTGATTCTGGCTCCGGTTCTGGCTCTGATTCTGGCTCTGATTCTGGCTCTGATTCTGGCTCTGGTTCTGGCTCTGGTTCTGGCTCTGGTTCTGGCTCTGTCTCTGGTTCTGGCTCTGGTTCCAGTTCTGTTTCGGGCGCTGTCCCAGGTTTGGGTTTGGGCCCGGCCTGACTTCCCGGCTCTGCCATCCCAACCCTTGATTCAACGCGTTCTGGGTCGGACTCGGCATACTCCGCGCGACGCCGCCGCCGAGCTTTTCGCAGGGCAACGACGAAGAAGAAGACGATACCGAGGAACACGGCGGCGGTAACCGTTGGACCTATCCATTCCATCTGCATTTGCATGACCGCGGGGTGTTACTTGGCTCGTCACCCTGTGTCAATCCACCGCCAACCGCCGCTGGCTAAAAGCCCACAGAATGTGATACTTGCGCCGCATAAATGCAGTCTCCCATCTCCATTCTCATTGTCGCTGGGGAAGCATCGGCCGACGCCCACGGTGCCCGAGTACTCGCCGCCATACGCCAAAGGCGACCCGACGTTGAGATCTTTGGCATTGGCGGCAAAGCCATGCGCGAAGAGGGACTGGACACGATTGCAACGGCCGAAGACATTTCGGTTGCCGGTTTGACCGAGGTCATTTTTGCCCTCCCACGTCTGTGGGGCATTATGCGCCGTCTCATGGGTGCCGCGCGCGAACGCAAACCCAGGGTGGCGATTCTGTTGGACCTACCGGACTTCAATCTCCGGGTCGCAAAGAAGCTGAAAAAGCTCGACATCCCAGTTGTCTATTACATCAGCCCACAGATTTGGGCGTGGCGCCAAGGACGAGTGAACACCATCCGCGACCTGGTGGCACAGATGTTGGTGGTATTGCCGTTCGAACAGACCTTCTACCAGGAGCATGGTGTTCGTGTCCGCTTCGTGGGTCACCCTCTTGTCGAACAACTCCCCAAAAATCCGGACCGCAAGGAGGCACGTATCGACCTCGGTCTCCCCCCAACACAAGGTCCAATCGTGGCATTATTGCCCGGCAGTCGCCGCCAAGAAGTCAGCCGCCATCTGCCACTCATGCTTGAGGGTATTCACAACCTTCGTCGCCGTTTCCCCGAAGTGCACGCCATCATCCCCGTCGCCTCGACGATATCCCGCAAGATGGTTGAGGCAATGGTTCACCGCTCGGGCCTGCTTGCCACTGTCATCGACGGCCACGCCACGGAAGCTCTGGTTGCCGCCGATGCCGCGGTGGTGTGCTCAGGAACCGCAACCCTGCAAGCAGCGCTGCTGTCCAGGCCGATGGTTGTGGTCTACCGTGTCTCGTGGCTCAGCTTTCTCATCCTCAAACGCATGGTCAAAGTCGCTCACATCGCCTTGGTCAACCTCATTGCCGGCCAACGCCTGGTACCAGAGCTCATTCAGGCGACCTTCACCGCCGACAACGTCGAAGCAGAGCTGAACACTATCCTCAGCGACCCCATGTTTCGCCTTCGCCTCAATCAAGACTTCGCCTTGGTCCGTCGCAAACTCGGTGGCGCTGGGGCGTCGCAACAGGTGGCTGAAGTCGCCCTCGATTATCTCCCCGACGCAGAACGCAGTGACATCGTCGACGGCGACAAAAAGGCAGGCCAGTTGTGGGCGTGAGCTAGCCATGTCACCAAGAAGCACAAACGCCTGCAAGGCGGTGGTTCTGCTCCCGACCTACAACGAGCGAGAGAATCTATCAACCATCGTGCCCGAGATTCTTGCCGCCGCACCCGTGGATGTCTGGATTTTCGATGACAACTCACCAGACGGAACCGGCGAGATCGCAGACGGGTTGGCGGACGGTAACGAGCGCATACTGGTCACGCACCGCTGTGCAAAACTCGGCCTCGGCGCAGCCTACCTCGATGGCTTCCGCAAAGCCTTGGACCGGGGCTACGAGCGGATCCTCGAGATGGATGCGGATTTCAGCCATCCCCCGGCGAACTTGCCTGAGCTGTTGCGGCTCACAGACGAGTATGACCTCGTGCTCGGATCTCGATGGGTCCCCGGCGGCGGTACCCGCAACTGGCCATGGTATCGTCGTCTGATATCCCGCGGTGGCTCTTGGTATGCCCGCACATGTCTCGGTGTCGGCGTCCATGATCTGACGGGTGGTTTCAAATGTTTTCGCCGCGAGGTTCTCGAGGCGATCGATTTCGAGAGCGTGCGCACGACGGGATACGCCTTCCAGATCGAGATGACTTTCCGCGCCATACAAAGAGGATTCCGGGTCGTGGAAACGCCCATCACCTTCGTCGAGCGGGAGCATGGCACCAGCAAGATGTCGCGCCGCATCGTTCTTGAGGCCATCCTCAAGGTGCCAGGCATGCGAATCGGGATACGCAAGTGAACTTCCTCAAGAGGCTCATGCCCTACCTCAAGCCCCAGGGAGGAACTCTGGCGCTCGCCTATGCCTGCATGGTCGTGCTCGGCATTACCACCGCCTTCTACGCTTTCCTCGCCGGCCCCGCGCTCAAGTTTGTGTTCGCCGGCAACATCACCGATGTGTTGCGAAGCAGCACCGGCGAGCTCCGCTCGGTTTGGACCTGGTTACCGAACGATTGGGTTGGTTCTATCGAGAACCTCGATCGTACCTGGGCGCTCCTAACCATGCCCGTGTTGATCGTGATCACCGCGATCATCAAAGGCTTCGCCCAAACCGGCCAATTTTCAATGCTTGGCCGCGTCAGCCAGTGCGTCCTGAGAAGAATGCGCGCCGACACTTTCGATGCCCTCCTGCGGCAGTCGCCCTCGTTTTACTCAAAACGGGCTCACGGTGATCTCCTCAGTCGCCTCACCCACGACGCCAATCTCGTCGAGCAAGCTGTGTTCTACGGCTGCGCTCCCTTGCTGCGTGAGCCGTTGGTGGTGGTGTTCCTGTTGATCTTCTGTTTCTTGACCGATTCAACGCTCGCCTTGGTAACCTTCGTCACCGTTCCCCTCGCCGTATTGCCCCTTGCCCGATTTGCCCGATGGTTGAAGCGCGTATCCCGCCGTGGACAGGATTACCAGGGGGCCATCAACACCACTTCGTATGAAGCACTCGCGGGCGTCCAGGTTGTCCAAGCCTTCGGTACCGAGGCAAATGAACGCGACAAGCTCGACCGCGCGGCTGATCGATACTACCGCCAAATGCTCAAGAGTTATTTCATTCGCGCGGTTCGCACCCCCACAATGGAGATCATGGGGGCTCTGGCGCTCGCCGGTCTGCTCGGCCTGCTCGGTTATTGGGTACAAACCAAGAATGCAGATCCTGCCCATTTCATCTCGTTCTTCGTGGCCGTGGTGATGATGTACGACCCCCTAAAAAAGTTGGGGAACGTCACTGACTACCTCGCCAACGGCGCCGCAGCGAGCGACCGCATCTTCGAGGTCATCGATCACAAGCCCGACATCATTGATCAGCCGAATGCCATCGCGCTGCCGCCATTTACCGACCGGGTCGAATTCAAAAATGTGACCTTCGCTTACAACTCCACACCGGTGCTTGAGGGCATCGACCTCGAGCTTAGAACCGGCAATGTCGTAGCCTTGGTCGGGTCCAGCGGCGCAGGGAAGACCACCGTCGCCAATCTCCTGCCCCGTTTCTACGACGTGACCCAAGGCAGCCTCACCATTGACGGCCACGATATTCGAGAGGTGACACTGGCCTCACTGCGCAAGCAGATCAGCGTCGTCAGCCAGGATACATTCCTGTTCAACACCTCCGTCGCCGAGAACATTGCCTACGGCCAACCCGATGCGACCGCGGAACGAGTTCGCGAAGTCGCCCGTGCAGCCTATGCCGAGGAGTTTATCCGGGCGTTACCCAAGGGCTACGACACCGAAATTGGCGAGCGTGGCGTCATGCTCTCGGGCGGACAACGGCAAAGACTGGCCATCGCCCGCGCTTTGCTGCGGGACACGCCTCTGTTGATCCTCGACGAGGCGATGAGCGCCCTCGACATCGAGAGCGAACGGTTTGTCCAACGGGCCATCGACGCGCTTATGGTCGGGCGTACTTCGTTGGTCATTGCCCATCGGTTGACGACAATACGACGGGCCAACACCATAGCGGTCCTCCAGGGCGGGCGCATCGTCGAGCGTGGCCGACACGATGAGCTCTTGGCGTTGAATGGCGAATATGCTCGACTGTACGCCATGCAATTTCAACAGGACGAAAAACCCGAGACGCTTCCTGTACCGGAGTGATCCATGCTCAGGCGACTGCTTACAGTGTTATTGGTCGGCAGCTCTGTTGCGGCTGCGGGATACCGCATCAGTCGGCGCACTCTGCCTGTCCTCGAGCCTGCGGCAACTCCACGTGTGGTTGGCACCTACCACGTCCACTCGTCCCAGAGCCACGACGCCGAAACCAAACTCGAAGACATTGCCCAGATCGCCTCGTCACTGGACCTCGATTTCGTCATCGTCACCGATCACAACGCCCAACTCACCGATTCTGTCGTCATAGACGACATCGCCCTTCTTTCCTACGCGGAGGTAAGCACAACGTACGGACACCTCGTCCAGCTCGGTTCCAACAGGCTCCTCGACAAACAGGCACAACAGAGCAGCGACATTCTAGACAGGGTCCGCAACAACGGCGGCTTACCCATCGCAGCACATCCCGCTTGTCCCAAGAAACCTTGGTCCGGTCGTGTCGAGGGTCTTGGAGGTTTTGAGATTGCGAGTTTCTCTGCCTCCGCCCGTCGCGTCGGCGGCCCCTTGTTTGTCGGCTTGCTGCCAACCCTCGCCGCATTTCACCTCAACCCTGAGTTGGCCTTGGCGCAGGCTCTGGACCGCGACGTCGTCGCGCTGCGACGTTGGGATGCCGAGACCGACCCGCTGGTGGTCGGATTATGTGGCGCAGACGCCCATGGTCGCATCCTTGACATGGCCTTGGAAATGAAGACGTGGCACGTCGTGATCGATGCTCCCGTTTCCGACGAGCCTGCGAAGCTCAGCAAGGATGTGCTCGACGCCATCCGCCGCGGCCACTTCCATTGTGTCTCTGGGCTGTTTGGTCGCGACCCAGAGTTCGCCTTCTACGCCGCCGGGGTTGGAACTGGCCCAGTGGGCCAGAGCGGCGACACGGTCTTTGCATCGGAGGTCGACGCGCTGGTCATCGACGGACCACGGGCCACCGAGGAAACGCCCGACTTGGTGCTTCTGCGTAACGGTGCGGAGATTGCACGTACCCGCGACCACCGTTTGTTGTACAAGAATCCGACACCAGGCACATACCGCGTCGAGGTCCGCTTGCCAGTCCCGGGAGTGCTGTTTGGTTACCACATGCTCCCGGTGATCTTTTCCAATCGCATCCGTGTCGCCGTCGATCCGCCTGAGCCCGACTCTCATGGGCTGCTTCTGCCC
>MGST01000219.1:6307-6894 GCA_001798605.1 Deltaproteobacteria bacterium RIFOXYA12_FULL_58_15
CGGCCGAAGACAAAGCACAGCAACAGATCCCAGCCACACCCCCGCTATCCCCAGAGGCGAGACCATTCGGCCCATGAGGTGGACTCGTGCCCTGATCGGCTGGATCGCCGGATTTGTGATCCTCCTCATCCGCATAACGTGTCGCTGCCGCGCCCATGACGACCCGCGACCCAATCTTCGCCGGGCAGGCCGCCCCTATATTTACGCCCTCCTGCATGCGCATCAAGTATCCGCCGTTGTCGCCAACGATGACGCGCGCATGACCGCCATGGTCTCCCGCTCGGCGGACGGCGACCTTTTGGTACCCGCCCTCAAGATGCATCGGGTCACCGCCGTGCGCGGTTCCTCTCGCAAGGGGGGCAAGGACAAGGGTGGGCGCACCGCCCTCGCCCGCCAGGCTGAGCTGCTACTCGAGGGTGTACCGGCGTTATTGGCAGTGGACGGCCCGCGAGGACCCAGAAACACCGTGCATCGCGGCGTCATTGACCTGGCACAACAAACCAACACTCCTGTGCTGCCGGTGGTCGTGATCCCCTCCCGCCGTTGGATCCTCCGCAAGACTTGGGACCGTTTTCAGATCCCCAAAC
>MGST01000219.1:6910-8277 GCA_001798605.1 Deltaproteobacteria bacterium RIFOXYA12_FULL_58_15
TCTCCAGTTCGGCCCGCCCCTCGAACCATCCGCCTTCGACTCCCTCGAGGCGTTCACCGACCGCATCGGTTCGGAGCTGGCAGCGCTCGAGCGGCAGTACGACCCCACCGAAGCCCCCTCAGTTCACAAACGTTGATCGAAGCTCGGCAACGGGCAGCGCGTTTCACCGGGAAATCCCAAATCCACCATTACTATCCGAATCGCCAGATGTGCCGTTAGGTCGAGGAGCAGCGAGGAGTTGCGCGCAGTCGTACTTTGACGTACGGCGAGCAGCAAATCCGAAGCTGCGACGAAGAGATAACGGCGCAGATGGTGATTCGGGGAAATCCGCTTGTCTTGCGCCCCAGGACCCATTACGAATGCCGTTTAGCATCAAAGCGATCGACGAGGTTTTCAAATGTCCGACGCACCCGTACACTCAAGCGCTTTCAGATACCGTCGCTTCCTCAACTGGTTTCCGATGGGCCTCACTTACGCCTTCCTCTATATGGGGCGATACAACCTAACGGTGTCAAAGAACGCCCTAGGTGATCTGATGACCAAAGAAGACTTTGGCATCATCTTCGCCGCCGGCACTTTCACCTACGCATTTGCTTTTCTCATCAACGGCCCGCTCACCGACAAAATTGGAGGCAAACGCGCCATCCTCATCGGTGCCGCGGGATCGGCCGTGGCCAACTTGGCCATGGGGCTCTACATCTCAACCATGACCGGCGGCGCTATCTGCGAAACCGCCCCTCATTTGCGAGTCGTGTTCTCAGTCCTCTACGCCATCAACATGTACTTCCAATCCTATGGTGCGGTGGCCATCGTCAAGGTCAACTCCCATTGGTTCCATGTGCGCGAACGCGGTGGTTTCTCTGGCATCTTTGGTACGATGATCTCGAGCGGTATCTTTTTGGCCTTCACCGTCAACGACTGGGTCCTCACCGCATTTGGCGGTGCCAAGCCAACGTTCTCTGACACCAAATGGGTCTTCTTCGTTCCTGCGGCGCTGCTCGCCACGTTCTTTGTCATCGAGCTGTTCCTCCTCAGAGACCGCCCCGCACTTGCTGGGCTTGAAGATTTCGATACCGGTGATGCCTCGAGTGGCGAAACTGGTGATGTTCCCGTCACCCAAATCATCAAACGCATCCTCACGCATCCGATCATCCTCACGGTAGCTTTCATCGAGTTCTGCACCGGCGTATTGCGCAACGGCGTCATGCATTGGTACCCAATCTACGCCAAAGAAGTACTGGCACTCCCCAGTGGCCACGCCCTGCGCAGCGGCAGTTGGAGCGCTTGGTACGTGATTGTCGCCGTATTCGCGCTGGCCGGAATCACCCTGTTTGCCGCAGCCAAGAGCAAGGGCAAAGCCAAAGGCT
>MGST01000219.1:8298-8502 GCA_001798605.1 Deltaproteobacteria bacterium RIFOXYA12_FULL_58_15
TACTCTTTCTCGCCCCGTTTATGCAAGCAGGCTGGGGCGGCATTCTCATGGTCGCCGGGGTCATTGGCGGCAACGTCGCCGGTTGGATGAGCGATTTGTTCTTCCAGAGTCGCCGAGCCCCTACCGCCGGTTTACTTTACGTGGGCTTGTCGGCCGCATCGATCGGCATGTTCTTCACCCTGGGAACCACCACCAACGAGGTAG
>MGST01000220.1:0-759 GCA_001798605.1 Deltaproteobacteria bacterium RIFOXYA12_FULL_58_15
CCTGGGCTTCGAATGTCTGCTCGCCACGGATGAAACCAAGTAACGCCGCAATGCCATCAAAGAGTCTGCCCATGCTGGTGGTTGTGGGTGAGTTTACGTCTTTCCGGATCATGTTGAGGAGAAGCAAGTCTCCCTTGGAGCGGCTGTCCAAGACGTCGTCAGCATAGACACCGTCGGCCATGCCTACAGCAGCTGCAAGCGCAAGCCCAATGCGGCGGGGCTCGCGTATGGCTGCCGATCCGCCGGGGAGCGAAAACGGCTGCAGCGTAGCGAATCTCGTGAACGATTCTGCGTCGCCGAGCAAAGCTTCACCGCCCCAGATGGTTCCGTCGGTGCCGAGGCCGGTGCCGTCCCAACACAAACCCAGCACAGGACCTTCGACATCATGTTCCGCAAGACACGATACGAGATGCGCATGATGGTGTTGCGCGCCGAAACGTTTGACGCCCGCGAATCTGCCGCCCGCGGCGGTGGCCGACTCAGCCCACTGCGTGCTGGCGTAGTCGGGGTGCAGGTCACAGACCAACAGTTCCGGCTCCGCTTCATAGAGATCACATAAGTCAACCGCAGTGGACTCAAAGGCCTGCCGGGCCTTAGGATGCTCCAGATCGCCGATGTGTTGACTCATGAGAATCTGTGTGCCGACGCTCAGGGCGACACAGTTCTTTTGTTGCCCACCAACCGCCAGCACCGTTGGCAAAACTTTGCGGCTCGCAAGTGGCAGTGGCGCAAAACCTCGCGCCCGCCGAATTAGTTGGA
>MGST01000220.1:775-8347 GCA_001798605.1 Deltaproteobacteria bacterium RIFOXYA12_FULL_58_15
GGTGTGTATGGCGGATGCAATCCAAGCCACGCTGTCGTCGAGGGGTCGCACGATGCTGCGGTCATGGGTGAGAAAGACATCGGCGATCGCGCCGAGACGTTCGAGCGCTTCGGCGGTGCTGGTGCAAAGCGGTTCCTCACTTACGTTGCCGCTGGTGGCAACCAAAGGTACGCGAACCTTGGCAAGAAGCATGTGATGCAAAGGCGTCGATGGCAGCATGAGCCCGAGAGTGTCGAGATCCGGTGCCACCGCAGACGCAAGAGGAATCCGAGACACGCTGGCAGGCAAACGCGGCAGGAGCATAATCGGGCAGCTAGGCGCACTCATGGCCGCTGCGGCATGGGGGCTGACCTCTGCCAGCTCACCGGCCATCTGCAGACTCCCCACCATCAGCGCAAAAGGTTTGTTAGGTCGATGTTTGCGTTCGCGCAACGTCTCCACAGCTTTGGTGTTGGTGGCATCGACCATCAAGTGGAAACCACCGAGACCCTTGCATGCGAGAATGCGGCCGTGGCCGAGATTCATTGCCGCTGCCGCAATGGGGTCGTCGGCAACAATGGCCTCGCCGTTTGCGTCGAGCAGACGCAGGGTGGGACCGCACTGCGGGCAGGCATTGGGTTGTGCGTGAAAGCGACGGTCGCAAGGATCGGCGTATTCTCTTTGGCATGTGGGACACATCTCGAACGACGCCATGGTCGTTTGCGAACGGTCGTAGGGCAAGGCGCGCAAAATGGAGAAGCGAGGTCCGCAGTTGGTGCAATTGGTGAAAGCGTAACCTTGTCGGCGTCCCTGGCCAATATCGAGGAGGCACTCTGCGCAGGTCGCGAGGTCTGCTTGTACGAGCACGGTCTTCTTGCTGCCGTGCGCGCTGTGACGGATCTCAAAACCCTCGTCACCCACGGCGTCAATGTCGATTGCCACCATTCGAGTCAACACGGCTGCCGGCGGGACCTGTTGCTCAAAGTTCTGCAGAAAGACCTCCAGGCAGGCTTTGTTTCCTTCTACCTCTATGGTGACACCACCACTGTCGTTGAGGACCCAACCCGAAAGCCCCGCGGCTCGCGCGAGCCGATAAACGAACGGACGGAAGCCAACGCCTTGAACAGCGCCCTCAACAGTAATTCGGCGACGTTGAGTCATTGGATAAAGGGAAAAGGCTGAGCGCTAGCCGCGGCGCGCTTCCAGCCATTCGACCCATTCGCGAACGCCCAAACCGGTGGCCGCAGCCATGCGAATGGTTTTGGCGCCGGGCATGGTACGACGCACGTTCTCTTCGAGTGTCTCAATGGACATCTGCGGCAAATGCTCGAGAAGGTCCATTTTGGTAATGAGCACCAGGTCGGCAACGCGAAACATCACCGGATACTTGAGAGGCTTGTCTTCCCCCTCTGTGACCGAGAGAACCACGACGTTGGCGTTTTGACCGAGGTCATAGATCGCCGGGCAAACGAGGTTGCCGACATTTTCGATGAAGAAGAAGTCGGTCTCCCGCCATGGTACGTTGTGTAGCTCATCATGAACCAGGCGCGCGTCGAGATGGCACGCCGAGCCTGTGGTGATGGTTGTTGAGGGAATACCAGCTTTGCGCAACCGCTCCCCATCGTTGTCGGTGGCCAGGTCGCCACTTACGGCACCGAGCGCATAGCGATTGCCTATTGCCGCCGCGGTCGCCTCGAGGACCGCCGTTTTGCCGGCGCCGGGAGAGCCCATGAGATTGATGGCGACGACACCTGCCTCGGAAAAATGCTCGCGATTGTGCTGGGCCTGCTCGTCATTGCTACCGAGTAGCTTGGTCTGCACATCGAGAGAGACGATGTGATGGTCGCCGCATCCACATTCTTCACACATCAGTTGCCTCCGTCACGTCGAGCTCAATTCGCTCGAGAATCATCTCATCGCCATGCAACAGCTTGCCAGGGCTGCCACACTGCGAGCATTGCAGTGGGCCCCGGACTATCTCCAAACCGCAACTTCTGCACGCCCACTTCGCGTCAACGTGGGAGATGTGGAGCTCCGCTTCCGCACAAACGCTTCTTTCCCGAAAGGTCTCGAAGGCCAAACGCAACAGCTCCGACTCGACTCCACACAAGGCTCCCATGCGCAGGTTCACCCGTCGCACCACGGCACCCTGGGCGCGAGCCTCTCGTGTCTCCTTCTCGACACAACCGATGAGCGTCTGCACAATGCTGTATTCATGCATGGGTACTTCACTGTCGAGGCCTTGTTTTTGGCCTCCGGCGGTCAGGCTACATCACGGTAGTATATCAACTGCCACCCCACAAAGCTCATCATCAACAGATGCGGGGCAGTTGCTCGCCACTGTGCATGTCGAGAACCCGCTCGCCGCCAAAGGTGTTTCTGCCAATGACTCTGCCCTGAGGTGACTCGACCACCTCACCGATGATGGCGGCGTCCTTGCCGTCAGGATGGGCTCGCAACGTCGCCAATGCCGCGTCGGCTGAATCGGGGGCAACAATGATGAGCATCTTGCCCTCGTTGGCGACATAGAGGGGATCGAGGCCAAGGATCTCGCACGCACCCATAGCGCCATCGGCGACTGGTACCGTCTCTTCATGGATCACCACGCAGCAGTGTGCGGCACAGGAAATCTCACAGAGGGTAGTGGCCACCCCACCTCGAGTGGGGTCTCGCAAGACATGCACAGCCGTGGGGCCGACTGCGGTTAACAACCTCTGCACCATTTCGGCCAAGGGTGCACAGTCGCTCTTAAGGTCCGACTCGAACTTCAGCCCTTCGCGCACCGACATGACCGCGACACCGTGGGCAGCGATACTGCCGTTGATAAGAACGCGATCCCCAGGCCGTGCCCGACCAGCTGCAATCGACACACCATCGGCAACCATGCCGAGGCCGGTGGTGTTGATGAACAGGCCATTACCGTCGCGGTGCTCAATCACCTTGGTGTCACCCGTGACGATGGGCACACCGACGACTTCGGCTGCCGCAGCCATCGATAGTACGACGCGCCAAAGAGTTTCAGTTGGCAAGCCCTCTTCGAGGATGAAGCCAGCGGTCAAAGCCTTGGGCACCGCGCCGCAGGCGGCGAGATCGTTGACCGTGCCGTTGACCGCTAGGGTGCCGATGTTACCACCGGGGAAGAACAGTGGCTTGACCACGAAGGAATCCGTGGTGATGGCGATCCTGCCGCCTTCGACTTCAAGGGTTGCGCCGTCGTGCTCCTCCGTCTTCCCAAAAGCCGTGGTGAACAGCTCATCGATGAGCATGTGCATCAAACGACCGCCGCCGCCGTGCGCCATGGTGATCTTCGGGTACTGGGCAAGCGGCAACGGACAGGAGAGGCCAATTGGCATCAGGTTCTCCGATGGTTGTAATAGGCCGCGCAAGCGCCTTCAGCAGAAACCATGGGCGCACCAAGAGGGTGGTCGGGATTACACTCGCGTGCGAATGCAACGCATTGCGGTGGCTGCAACGCACCACGCAACACCTCACCGGCGCGACACTCTGTCGACTCCCGAGCGGTGAGCCCGGCAACACCGAATCGCGCCGCCGCATCGAAACGCGAGAGCTCACTTCGCAAGCGCAGTCCGCTGTTAGGAATCAGGCCGAGACCACGCCATTTTCGATCACACAGTGCGAAAACGCGACGCATGGTCTGCTGCGCGGGAACATTGCCTTCACGGGTGACAACACGACGATACTGATTGAATACCGTGGCCTGCCCCGTTTGGATTGCCCGAACGGCCATGTGAATACCGACGAGCAGATCAAGGGGCTCGAAACCAGTGACGACAATGGGCACGCCGTGCCGCTCAGCAAGTGCTTCATATTCCGTGTAACCCATCACCGCACAGACATGACCGGGTGCGAGAAATCCATGAATGTTGACATCACCGGCACACAACAGAGCATCAATGGCCGGCGGCACCAGAACGTGTGCGGCCAACAACGAGAAATTGTCGAGATCCTTTTGTCGGGCACGTAACACCGCCAGGGCATCGATTGGCGCAGTGGTCTCGAAACCAACCCCAACAAAGACGATCTGCCGATCTCTGTGTTTCTCCGCGAGGTCGACCGCGTCCAGGGGTGAATAGACGATGCGAACGTCGGCACCTTCCGAACGTGCTCCGAGCAAATCCGTGTGCGAGCCGGGCACCCGCAACATGTCACCAAAGGAGGTGACGATGACGTCCTCGATTTTGGCGATAGCGATGGCCTGGTCGATGAGCTCGAGGGGCGTCACACACACGGGGCAACCCGGGCCATGCAACATCGTCAACTGCTCAGGCAACATAGCATCGATGCCATACTTGAGCAGGTTGTGGGTTTGGCCACCGCAGACTTCCATGAGGTTGATGGGCCGCGCTACCGACGCTGAAATGGCGTCGAGAAGAGGACCCATACGACTCGCGTCGCGGTACTCACTGATGTGGCGCATTGAGGGCTGATATCCTAGATCTCTCCTTCCTACCAACCGTTTGCACACAGAAAACCCAGTCCGCTGAGGAGGGTTCATTCTCTCCGCGTCGTTGCAGCATGACGCGCCTGCCGATTCGGGAGTGTCTGGGAGGTTGCAACCACCGCAGTCGACTCGTCGACGAAGGGCTTGAGCCACGGTGGAGGACGTCGCGGCGTGCTAGTGTAGTCCGCGGCAATTGCCGCGCCTGCGCGGTCGGGAAGCACTCTTTCGTTTTCAATCAAGTAATCGAAGATCCAGTGCGCCAGGTTGTCGAGTGAGATGTGTGAGGTCCGTCCACACTGAGCAAAGAGCCAATCCGAGAATGTCAGAAACGAGAAAAACGCCGACCTCTTTGTCAGAAGCAAAGACAAACACTCACGGAAATTGCCGCTGTTTGCTACCAGATCCCAATACCGGGAGAATCGTTTGAGTCGCTGCATGGTGGCAAAATCAATGGTGCTGTTTTGCAGAAGTTCATAGGGTGCCTCAGGGTCGTACTCCATCCGCCAAGTTGCCGTCTGTCGATCGATGGGAGCACCGCGCAACCATTTGAGGACGCCAACCTGAATCTCCTGGGGTGCCAACGACAGCAGGTGGTCAAACCCCCCAGCGAAACTCTCAAGACTTTCCCCAGGCAGGCCGACGATCAAGTCGGTGTGAATGTGCACGCCTGTGTGTTCACGCAACAGCGGAAGCATCGTCTTGAGCGCAGCGGGATCATGGCGACGGCCAATCCGTAGGGCCACCTCCTCGTTGAGGGTCTGGACGCCGACCTCAATTTGGATTGAACCGGTTGGGAAGAGTTCAAGCATTTCACAAAGCGGAGCGGGCAGGATATGGGGCACCATCTCGAAGTGAAGAAACAATCCCGCCTCCCGCCAGGGCAGAAAGAACCGGAGAATCTCACAGACCGCTTGGGGGTCGACATTGATGCTGCGGTCTACAAACTTGAAGCGTTTGACTCCACGCTTTAGCAGTCCCTCGAGCTCATGGAGAAAGGCTGCGCGAGGGAAGTTACGCACGCGCCGATCGAGAGCAGACAAACAGAACTCGCATCCGTAGGGACACCCCCTCGAGGACTCGACGTACACGACTCGATTGCGTATGTCCTCTTCGTCATAGAGATCGTACGGAAATGCCAACCGTTTGAGGTCCGGCACTTCGCCCTCAACAATCTTCTGTTGCACAGTTCTGCCCGCAAGCAGGTCCTCACAAAGTCCACGGAAACCGAGCTCTCCCTCACCGGCGACGACATAGTCAGCTAACGAACAGATTGTTTGTTGCTCCTGTCCATGACTCACCTCAGGTCCACCGACAACAACGACAATCTCCGGACGGAGGCGCTTGAGCAGAACAACGAGGTCGAGGGATGGGCGGGCGTTCCAGATGTAAACCCCGAGCCCGACCACCGCAGGCTTTTCCAGGAGAATTTGTTCGACAATATCGACCGGTCTTTGTGTGAGGATGAACTCATGCAGGCTCGCCTCGTCGGCCAACGGCCCCAAATTTGCCATGATACAACGCAGACCAAGGGATGCATGATGATAGCGGCTGTTGATGGTGGCGAGCACGATGCGTGACACGGCGATTCAGTATCACACTCAGGTCGGCACCGGGGGTGGAAAATCGACGCTACGGCAGGGCGTCGATCACTTTCTTCCAATCGATGGGCAACGGCTTCTCTTTGTTCTTTTCCAGACTGGTTATCTGTTTTCGCATGGCGGCGATTCGCTCGGCGTTATCGGGATGGCTGCTCACCCAGGAGAGGATCTCTGAGTCGATGGCACCACTGTTTTGTTCGGCGATCTGTTTCTCAAAGAAACCAATGAGAGAGGTGGGGTCGAGCCCCGCGGCGTGAAGGGCGGCGACGGCGGTTGCATCCGCCTCGCTCTCCTGAGTGCGACTGTACCCATTGATGGCAGCGACGGTGAGAAGATCTTGGGCAGCACCGAGAACGCCAGAGACGTCACCCAAGATGAGCTGCAACCCCGCGACAAGGCCCAAAGACTGCCCAATGCGTGTCAGTCCGTGCCGGTGAATCACATGCCCTATCTCGTGGGCGATGACACCCGCGACTTGGCTCGAACCTGCCGCGTCGCGCAAGAGCCCGGTGTAGACCACCAGGTAACCACCTGGCAGTGCAAATGCATTGACCTGTTTGCTGTCCACCACGTGGATCTCGAGCTTCATGCCTTTGAGATCATAGTAAGGCTGCACCCGTTCGATGATGGCCTGCATGCCTTCGACGACAATCGGCGCTTCGACTTTGTCACCGCCGAGATCCATCGCCGAAAACGCCACCTCACCGAGTTTTTGGTCTATTTCAATTGGCAGGGCATCAACTGTTTTGCGAACAGCGCCATGCAGCATGCCAGAAACAGTGAACACCAATGCGACAACAACACCAATTACCGCGAGCACCGTCACAGCCTTGAACGCCTGCTTGCGGCCTCGCCGTGCACGCAGGTCGTTGATCTGGCTCGCGACGGGTCCAGGCGCGACCTCACCAAGTGCATCGAGAAACCGCCCGTTGTCACAAAAGAACGTCACCGACCGATCCGATGGACGGCAAAAGACCATGTGACCACTGGCACCACCAACCTCGACCTGCATGCCGTCAAAGGCCATCGAGAGCTCGGGACCTTTGTTGGTGACCGCACGCAAACCATTGGGAACGATGTGTAGGCTTGCCCCGGAGCGACCACCGTCCAAGTCCTCGGAGAAGACGCCGCCTTTCCACTCGTCGTCGTGTGTCATGGTCGTGTACTACGAGCTTTGCGCCGTTTCCGCAACTGAGTGGGCGTCAGAACGCTGGTAGATACCGTGCTTGTCAAAAACCGGCTGACCGAAGTCCTGGCGCGACAGATCGCGAATGATTTTGATGGCCTGACCTTGAGCATCGGGCCGGGGTGGCCCAGGCTCTTCGAGGACAACGGGATGGATCTTGGCGCCCAGCACCACACCGTTCGCCGCCAGACTCACTTCGAGAACCGCGCTAACTCCCAAGGCTCCAGACAGGCTGAAGGTTTCCCAGGTGGAGAAATTGCCCAGCGAAAAGGCAATGAGCCGTCCCTTGTAGATCTCCATGGCACGGAGACGATGGGGGCCATGGCCGAGCACCAAGTCTGCCCCCG
>MGST01000221.1 GCA_001798605.1 Deltaproteobacteria bacterium RIFOXYA12_FULL_58_15
TTAGCTCTTTGCCTGCGCGCGCTCGCGCTGTCGACGTGATGGCGGCGGAGTCCCGTCATGCGGGGTGACGTCCACGAGATGCACCACTTTGTAGAGCATCCCCCTAATCTCGGGCGTGTCCTGCAAATATACGGTCCTGCCAAACTTCGACAACCCGAGACCCACCAAGGTTCTGCGTTGAGTCGCCATGCGGCCAACGCCACTACGCTTGAGCGTAACTTCAAAATGTTGAGTCATTGTTTCACCCTCGCAATTGGTCGACGTCGAGTCCGCGCATGCGCGCTGTGTCCTCGATCGCCCTCAATCGGGTCAAGCCATCAATGGTAGCCTTCACCACGTTGTGGGGGTTCGTGCTGCCGATACACTTGGTCAGGATGTTGTGGATGCCAGCGGACTCGACCACGGCACGCACCGCACCACCGGCGATAACCCCAGTACCTTCAGAAGCCGGCTTCAACAGAACCTCGCCGGAACCATAACGCCCCACAATCTCGTGGGGGATGGTGCCATTGATCAGCGGCACGCTGAGCATGTTCTTCTTGGCCTGCTCGAATCCCTTGCGAATGGCCTCGGGAACCTCGTTGGCCTTCCCAAGTCCCGCACCAACGCGACCATTGCCGTCCCCCGCAACGACCAGCGCGCTGAAGGAAAAACGACGACCGCCTTTGACGACCTTCGCCGTCCGATTCAAATTAACCAGGCGATCAATGACGTCCCCTTCACCTGGCTCATTGTGATTGTGGTTCATGGGCATGCTCGGCTCCTACACCTTGAGGCCTGCCTCGCGGGCAGCCTCAGCCACAGCCTTGACACGGCCATGGTACTTATATCCGTTACGATCAAACACCACGGTTTCAATACCAAGAGCCTTGCAGCGCTCGGCAATCGCAGCCCCCACGAGACTCGCGCGCTCAGTCTTTTTGCCACTGAGCCCTTCGCGTACCCCTTTGGCGACCGTCGACGCCGATGCCAGAGTCTTGCCACTGTCATCGTCGATAACTTGAGCATAAATGTGTTTCGCACTGCGAAAAACATTTAGCCTAGGACGAACGGCTGTACCGTTGACCTTCTTGCGAATTCTAACCTTACGGCGCGCACGACCCGAGGCGCCCTTTTTCACTAGGATTGGCATATCCTGCTCCTCTTACTTGGCACCGGCTTTGCCCACCTTGCGGCGGATTTGCTCTCCAAGGTACCGTACGCCCTTGCCTTTGTAGGGCTCGGGACCGCGGAAACCTCTGATTTGCGCTGCAACCTGACCTACAGCCTGCTTGTCGATCCCTTTGATGGTCACCAGCGTGTTCTTCTCGATCTCCGCTTTGACACCTTTGGGCAGCTTGAAATTGATCTGATGCGAATAGCCCAAGGAAAGAAGCACGCCGTCGCCTTTGGCTTCTGCCTTGTAGCCGACACCGTGAATCTCGAGCTTGCGCTCATAACCCTTGGTGACGCCCACGACCATGTTCGCCAAAAGAGCCCGTACCAAACCCTGGTAGCCACGGTTCTGTCGGTTCTTTGTGGGTGCACCAACGTTCGCGACCTTGTCGCTGACGTTCACAGTGACGCCCTCTGGCATATTCTCTTGGAGGTTGCCTAAAGGTCCAGTCACCTTGAGCAACTGGTCCACCACCTCGATTTTTACCTTGTTGGGTATTTCAACAGGTTTTCGTCCAATGCGAGACATCGTCGTTCTCCTACCAAACGGCGCAGAGCGCCTCACCGCCGACATGCGCCTTGCGGGCATCCCGATCCGTCATCAATCCCTTTGACGTGGTCATGATCAACACGCCCTGCCCATTACGGATCATGGGGATTTCTTCACTCCCATGATAACGACGCCGGCCAGGCCGGCTCAACCGCTGGATCCCAGTAATCACGGAATCGCGGCCATGGTCATAACGAAGCTTGACCTCGAGGACCCCCTGACTCTTGTCGCTAATCACACGGTAGTCGGTGATATAGCCCTCGCTCTTGAGAATGTCCGCAATTTCCTTCTTCAACTTCGAATGGGGAATGTCGACACGCTCCAGCCGCGCGCGGCAACCATTGCGAATTCGAGTTAACATGTCAGCAACAGGATCGCTGTACATCGTATTCTCCTGGGGACCGATACCCGTCGTCGGGTCATTGCCCCGTTGGGTCTTTCGACCTCATTCACTACAGACGAGATATCCTCGTCCGAGCCCTTACTACCAGCTACTCTTAACCACTCCGGGAATCTCCCCGTTGAGTGCGCGTTTCCTAAAACAAATGCGGCACATGCGGAATTTGCGAAGGAACGCCCGCGGCCGTCCACACAAGGGACAGCGGTTGTATCCACGCACCCCGAACTTGGGTTTGCGAGTTGCTTGGACCATCTTCGAAGTCTTTGCCATCTTCGTAATCCTCGTCTAGTTCCTGAACGGCATCCCCAAGTGTTTGAGGAGCGCCTTGCCCTCCTCGTCAGTCTTGGCCGTAGTCGTAAAGGTGACATTCAAACCCTTCACCTTGTCGACCTTGTCATAGTCAATCTCGGGGAAGATGATCTGCTCACGCAAACCCAATGAATAGTTGCCACGCCCATCAAACGCTTTACCGCTGATGCCCTTGAAGTCGCGGACCCTAGGCATCGCGACATTCACGAGCCTGTCGAGAAACTCCCACATCCACTCGCGGCGCAGCGTCACCCGACATCCAATCGCCACTCCAGCACGAAGCTTGAAGTTCGCAATCGATTTCTTCGCTCGCGTCACGACTGCTCTCTGTCCGGCGATCTGAGTGAGCTCGTCGGCAGCAGTCTTGATGATGTTAGGGTTAGTGACCGCTTCGCCAAGACCCATATTCAGAGTGATCTTGGTTATCCTGGGCACCTGCATTGGGCTCGAAAACGAGAAGTCCTTCTGCATCGCCGGCACGATCTCATCCCGGTATTTCTTCAATAGACGCGGCTGCTCGGTCGGCCTTGCTGGTCTACCGTCGGGCACCTTGAGCTTCTTCTCTTGCTTGCCCTTGCCCTTGTCTTTCTCTTGTGCTTTTTCCTTGGCCATCGCCAACTCCGTTATTCTGCGAGGGTCTCGCCGCTGCGCTTGGCAATCCGAACCTTACGACCGTCTTCCAGAGTCTTGAAACCAACCCGTGTCGGCTTGTTCGTCGAAGGATCGATGGGCAACACATTGGACATGTGAATGGTGCCAAACTTCTCGATGATTCCACCTTGTGGAACCTTTTGATCACGGCCCGGCTTGAGATGCCGTTTCACCGTCGCCACGCCCTCAATGCGAACACGGTTCTTGGCGACAAGCACCTCGAGAACCTTGCCAGTCGCACCCTTGTGGGCCCCTGAAATCACGGCGACCGCGTCGCCTTTGCGTATACGCCGCATCACAACACCTCCGGCGCCAATGAGACAATCTTCATGAAACGCTTACTACGCAACTCGCGAGCAACCGGTCCAAAAATACGGGTCCCGACCGGCTCATTCTGCGCAGACACCAACACCGCAGAGTTGTTGTCGAAGCGAATATAGCTTCCATCGGAACGCCTAATCTCTTTGGCGGTCCGCACAATGACGGCTCGCGCAACATCGCCCTTTTTGACTTTGGCGTTGGGAATGGCTTCACGGATCGAGACGATCACCACGTCGCCGACCGTGGCATAGCGCCGTCGCGACCCGCCGAGTACCTTGACACACATGATCTTCTTGGCGCCCGAATTATCCGCCACATCCAGAATTGACTGCATCTGAATCATCGATAGCTCCTCACGAACTGCCAGCCGGCCGGAAAAAGCCTACTGACAAACGCGTTGTCACACTACTGCGCGCCCGGAAATCTCTTTGACACGCCACCGTTTGTCTTTCGACATTGGACGGGTCTCTTCTAACACCACCTTGTCACCCACGTTGCACTCGTTTGCAGCATCGTGAGCCTTGTAGCGTTTCCGACGACGCACATATTTCATGTACTTCGGATGTTGAACCCGACGGCTGACTTCCACGACGACCGTCTTGTCCATCTTGTTCGAAACTACGACGCCGTGCCGCACACGCGCCGTCTTGTTTTCTGCTGTAGCGCTCATGCTTGCGTCTCCTTGGCTGCCACTTTGGACGTATCGCGCAAAACCGTCTCGAGACGAGCGATGTCACGCTTGAGAAGCTTGAGGGTGTGGGTCTCTCGAAGTTGCCCGAGCGCGTGCCTGAACCTCGCCTTTTGCAGCTCTTCCACCTTCGACCCGAGGAGTGACTTGAGCTCTGCCTCAGAACGCTCGCGCAACTCCTTCGTAACCACTGAATTCTCGTGTTCAGCCATCTCAGTCCTCGCGTTTGACGGGCCGGGTAGCCATCGGCAGTTTGTGAGCAGCTAGCCGAAATGCCTCTTTGGCAATCTCGTCCGAGACACCTTGCATCTCATAGAGCATGCGACCGGCTTTGATTGAACAAACCCAACCCTCCGGGGCACCTTTGCCTTTGCCCATGCGGGTTTCAGCAGGTTTGCTGGTGATGGGCTTATCAGGAAAAATGCGAATCCACACACGTCCACCACGTTTGATGTGCCGAGTCATCGCGATACGAGCAGCTTCCAGCTGCCGCTGCGTGATCCAACCCGGCTCAAGGGCCTGTAGTCCCCAATCGCCAAACGCCACAGTGCCGCCCCGAAGTGCTTGACCTCGAATGCGACCCTTCTGTGTTTTTCGCCACTTTACTTTTGCAGGCGCTAACATAGCTTGAACCTCTGCTCGGCTGCCTCAGGCTTCAGTGCCCGGCAATACCTCGCCCTTGAAGATCCAACATTTGACACCGATGAGGCCGTAAGTAGTACGTCCCTCGGCGAAACCATAGTCGATGTCCGCACGCAACGTATGTAGCGGCACACGACCATCGCGGTACGTCTCGTGGCGAGCCATCTCAGCACCACCGAGCCGACCACTGCAAGCAATACGAATGCCCTTGGCACCAAACTTAAGCGCCGTCTGCACCGCTTTTTTCATGGCCCGCCGGAAAGCCACGCGCCGCTCAAGTTGCATTGCGACGTTCTCGGCCACCAGTTGCGCGTCGGTCTCTGCCTTGCGAACTTCGTGAATATTCACAAAGATTTCGCTCTTGGATACCGTCTGCAGCTCTTTCTTCAACGTTTCGATACCGACGCCTTTTTTGCCGATGACGATACCTGGGCGCGGCGTATGAATGCTGAGCTTCACCTTGTTCGCGGCACGTTCGATCTCAACGCGACTCACACCTGCCGATTGCAGCTTCTTGCGCACAAAGTCTCGCAAGCGAATATCTTCGTGCAACCATGCCGCGTAGTTCTTTTCCTCGTACCACTTCGAGTCCCACGTACGAATGACGCCGAGCCTGAAGCCGATCGGGTGTGTTTTTTGTCCCATTAGCTCTTCTCTCCGAGGATGAAGGTCACGTGACTGGTTCGCTTGCGAATGCGCGTGGCGCGTCCCATGGCGCGCGGCAACCACCGCCGCCAGGTTGGGCCCTCATCCACATTCGCAGCCTTGACGTAGAGTTTGTCGAGATCCCCAACGCCAGCGTTGTCAGCATTGGCCACCGCAGAGCGCAGGAGCTTCACCAACGGCTTTGCAGCTCGTTTCTCGCTGAAGGTCAGCATATTCAACGCTTCTTCGACGGCATGACCGCGAATCATGTCCACAATCAAGCGCACCTTGCGGGGCGCCATTCGCAGAAAGCGCAAGGTCGCCTGCGGACCAACCGCACGGCGTTCTTCTCGTCTGCGCTCTGCTTTTTCTCGTTGCCTGGTCGACATCGTTATCTCCTCACAACAACCCCGTTACTTTTCTTTGGCCTTCTTCACGCCCGGATGGTTGTGAAATGTTCGCGTCGACGAAAACTCACCGAGTTTGTAGTCGACCATGTTCTCCGTAACGAACACCGGGATGAATTTCTTGCCATTGTGCACGGCAAAGGTATGACCCACCATGTCCGGCAGGATAGTCGAGCGCCGAGACCACGTCTTGATCGCTCGCTTCTGTCCCGTCTTGTTCATCTCCTCGACCTTCTTGAGGAGGTGCTTGTCAACAAAGGGTCCCTTTTTAATACTGCGTGGCATCGCCTATCCCTTCTTCTTCGACCGACGGGCCACGATATACTGGTTCGTCGACTTGTTCTTACGTGTCTTGGCACCGCGGGTCGGTTTGCCCCAGGGCGTCACCGGATTGCGGCCACCGCTCGTCCGGCCCTCACCGCCACCGTGGGGGTGGTCGACAGGGTTCATGACGACACCGCGATTGTGTGGCATGCGACCGAGCCACCGAGAACGACCGGCCTTGCCAATCTTCATGTTCTCCGACTCAATATTGCCAACTTGGCCAACGGTCGCCCTGCACGTTTCGAGGACCTTACGCAGCTCACCCGATGGCAGCCGCAAGAGGACATAACCTCCCTCACGGGCCATGAGCTGTGCACCGGTGCCTGCAGAACGCACCATTTGCGCGCCCTTCATCGGCTTGAGCTCGACGGCATGAACCTGGGTGCCCATGGGGATGAGGGAGAGCGGCAGACAGTTGCCGGGGCGAATGTCCGCATCATCAGACGAAACAACCACATCACCCTTCTTCAGGCCCAGCGGCGCAATGATGTACCGCTTCTCGCCGTCGCGATAGTGCAACAAGGCGATTCGCGATGTGCGGTTGGGATCGTATTCGATCGCCGCCACCTTGGCCGGCACTCCAAACTTGTCGCGTTTGAAGTCAACGATGCGATAGCGCCGCTTGTGACCGCCGCCTTTGAACCGCACTGCGATGCGACCGTAGTTATTCCGGCCGCCCTTATCCTTCAAGGGCGCAGTGAGACTCCGCTCTGGTTGCTTGCGTTTATCGCTGATGTCTGCAAAATCCGACACCGTCATCTTGCGACGAGTCGGGCTGGTTGGTTTGAATCCTCGGACGCCCATGGCTCACTCCGTAGCGAAGAAGTCGATCACATCGCCGTCGACCAGTTTGACGATCGCCTTCTTCCAGTTGGGACGTTTACCAACGCTCGAACCACGTCGCTTGAGCTTCCCGGGAATCGTCATCGTGTGCACTGACACGACCTTGACCCCGTAGACTGTCTCAACCGCATCGCGGATCTGATGTTTGTTGGCTGCGCACGCTACCTCAAAGATCACTTGATTGTGCCGCTCAGTGAGAGCCGTGGCCCGTTCGGTAATGATCGGCCGCTTGAGAACTTGTTGCGTGATCACGACGGCCTCCTCTCAGCTTTCTTGACAATCTCCTCCACGGCGGCCTGCGTCAGCACGAGGTGCTCATGGTCGAGGATGTCGTAAACGTTCAAGCCCTCCGCCGCGACAAACTTGGCACCGCAGAGGTTCTTCGCCGACTTGCCGAGCGCGTCATTCTTGACGTCGACAATGAGGGCGCTGGGGATCTTGAAGGTCGACAGCAACTGCACGACCGCCTTGGTCTTGGGCACCTCGAGAGCGAACCCCTCAAGAACAATCAGGTGTTCCTCTTTGACCCGCAAGGACAACGCTGAGCGCAACGCTGAGCGCCGTGCTGAACGGGGCAGGCGATAGCTCCAGTCCTTTGGCCGAGTCCCCATGGCCACTGCTCCACCGACCTGGTGTGGCCCACGCGTAGAGCCCTGTCGAGCTCGGCCAGTGCCTTTTTGCTTGAATGGCTTGGCACGCCCACCGTTGATGGTCGCCCGGGTCTTGGTCAAATGAGTCCCACGCCGGCGGCTCGCCCGCTGCGCCTTGACTTGCTCCCACAGGAGAGCTTCCTTGACCTCTGCCGCGAAGACCTCGTCGGGTAGCTCTACCGAGCCAACCTTCTTCTTCTCCGTATTAAAAACGTCGATCTGCATGGTTGCCTCGCTACGACTTGATCTCGACGTCAACACCCGCCGAAAGATCGAGCTTCATCAGAGCGTCCAGCGTTTGCTGCGTCGGCTCGATGATGTCCATCAGACGCTTGTGCGTACGAATTTCGAATTGTTCTCGCGACTTCTTATCCACGTGTGGTCCACGCAAAACTGTGTACCTGTGAATCTTGGTCGGGAGGGGAATGGGTCCCGCAATCTTTGCACCCGTTCGCCGAGCTGTCTCGACAATCTCCCCGGCCGATTGGTCGAGGATCTTACTGTCGTAGGCCTTTAGGCGGATGCGAATCTTCGTCTGTGCCATCGCATTGACTCCATTTACTCGACGATGTCTGCAACAACACCAGCGCCAACTGTGCGACCACCTTCACGGATGGCGAACCGAAGCTCTTTTTCCATCGCGAT
>MGST01000222.1 GCA_001798605.1 Deltaproteobacteria bacterium RIFOXYA12_FULL_58_15
AAACAACTCCTTGCCGTTGTCTTTGAGGATGCCGAGGGTACGCAAATCCTCGTGCACCTGTTCATCGAAGGGGAGCGCATCGTGTAGGGAGCCATCGCAGTACCCGGCCCAGAAGACTTGGAGGGCGTGTTTGTCGGTGACGCCCCGCTCAGCGAGGTAGTTCTTCGCTCTTGGCTCTTCGTCGAAGTGACGGCGGTAGAACTTCGCTACCTGGTCGAGCAGTTTGTAGAGCTTGGGTGGGTGAGGAAGTGGCTCGGGTTGATTCGTCTTCGAACGCCCCATTTCGACCTCCTCCAGAAATCCGTCAAGCACTTTTTCGAGGGTCCTGAGCAGAAACTCGAGATTGCAAAATCATGTCACATAATATAAGGTGAGCTAATATATGTCAACGGTGGCGCGCGATGACCAACCACGAAATCCAGAAACCTGCCCCTATAATGGCAACCAAAGATCGTCTCTTCAGGGAGTTCAGCTCGATGGTCGCCAAAGTGTCACCGCCCAAATGGGGCAAAGAATCTCTAGGACAACGCCTTGCTCGGCTGCGGAAAGCTCGTGGCTTAACCCAGACCGACCTGGCAGAGAAGGTTGGCGTGTCCCAACCCAACATTTCAGAATACGAGCGCGACACATTTCGCCCCAATAGCGATACCTTGCTAATCATTGCCCAGGTGCTCAATGTTTCGGCCGACGAGCTTTTGGGGCATCGTGTCTCGGCCAAAGAGACCCCACCGGTCAGCCGCAAAATCATGCGACGGATGGAGCAAATCGAGAAGCTCCCAACCACCACGCAGCGGACACTACTTAAAACCATCGACACTTTCCTCAAAGGCGCACAGGCCTGAGAGTAGGAGGATCACATGCCGGCTACCGCTGAACAGTTGTACGACCCAACCAATGTCGACATCGAACGTCTTGCGGGCCTTCTCAAGAAGCTCTCCCCAGAGCAGCGTGAAGCTCTCCAAATCCAACTCGATCCAGATGCGATGAGACAGCTCGAGGACTCTCGCGACGACCTCGAAGCGGGCAACACCATTCCAATGGATGAGTGGTAACCGGACGCGATGGCTACTCCATACAAAATTGAAATGACCCGCGCTGCTCATCGGGTCTACAAGAAGCTCGATCCTCCCATTCAGCGGCGCGTAAAAGCCGAGATGGAGAAGGTGACTGCCGCTCCCAATGCCGCCCCCCAGCTGAGTGGACTTCCTCTCCCGATTCGCAGCCATCACTTCAGCCAACAGGGCAAACAATGGCGCATCGCCTACACTGTCGATGATGCCGCCACCAAAGTTGTCGTCGTGCTTCTCGGCGTTCGAGAGAATTTCTATGACAGATTGAAAAGGCTGCTGTAGTAACTCCCGCTTCGCCGTCCGCCCCAGCGTCGGAGGCGGCTCTGCCTGTCTCGGTCACGCAAGCGTGAGCCGAGGCACCGGGGCACCACTCGCACAATCGTCACAACTTCTGCTCACTCTCCCTCGGCCACGCCGGTGGGACGTTCGTATCGGTCAGGTCGATTGCAGAACTCGCTTGTCAGATATGCGAACGATTATCAAACATGGACCTGGCCGTCTCGCCTCCTCGAGCTCGCACTGGCTGTGAGTGCGAGCCTTTACATAATCCCGTGGACTATGCACAGGCCGGCGCAGCCACTTCGCGTCTGCTCTGGAACTTGGGGCGTGGTCTCGGCATAGTAGATGCTGGTTGCGGCAGCTCCAGAGTGACCATCGGTAAGCAGTTTGCCAAGCGGTGGTTGGCATCGCCCTATTGAGAGACGTTCTTTCGGCGGTCAACCACGTTGCCTGCACATTTCTCGTTCCACAAGGAGAATTGCTCCTTCAAATGGTTGAACTGTTCTCTCGGCAGATCGCGAAACGTCAGGCTAACGGGGCCAATAACGCTTCCTTGTCCAACGACGGTCACATCCCATTTCCCGTTGCGAGCAACAATCTCGGAAATGTAGAGGTCGCCGCGATTGACCTTTTGAGCTGTGACTACTTGTCCGTCGGATAGTTGTCTTGCACAGGTTTGAAGATCGACAGAGAACAGAGTGTCCTGCCGCGACACCGATTCTCCTTCATCAATTGTCAGCTCCAGAGAACCACGGAGGGAATCAAAGGAACCGACATTTGTAAGGTGCCGCAAGCAAGTTGTGACACTCATCATCCAGCGGCCCTCAGAAGTCTCGACGCGCAGTCCTGCATCAATGTCCTCGACCTTGTGGTCCTTGCATGCTCCGACCGTTTGAAAGGAGACCAGAACCAGCACCCATTCTGTCCGCATGATGTATGAGACAGCTGTCATGCTCCGGGCACACATTGGCACCCCTCGTACACAAGACCTTGACCCGAAGTTTTGGCTGCGACGAAAGACCCGGCCATATCAGTTATGGTTTGTTTCATTTTGCCGGAGCAACCTTCGCCATCTTTTTCACATTCAATCGCCCAAAGGTCCATCGACCAAACCTCATACTTCTGGGCACCTTCTACCGCTTGACATTGCTTTACGCCGCTTGAGCATTCTGGAGCAGCAATCTGCACCGTGCCGCGTGACCGTCCCTCTGAGCCAACCAACACCTCGAATTCACCCAGCTCTTTCAACAATCGCGGAACACCACTTGGATTCCAACCAGGAGGACACCGAAGAGAAATTGGATACAAACCAAACGGGTCAATGATGCAGCACGGTCGATTCATTGCATACGAATAGACGTTCAGCGGATCCATGTGCGGGTCTGGCGTGAGGTAGCGCCCAGTGTTGGGGTCATAGTAGCGATGCCAATTGTAATGAAGCCCGGTCTCTCGATCGAGGTACTGCCCAGGGAAGCGGAGGTTCACCAGCACGGTGGGAGGGGAGGTCGACTCGGGCAAATATTCCCACGCCTTGCCGAACGCTTCATAGTCTGCTGACCAGACGAACGATGCGGTGTCGTCCCAGGCGCGCATGGGTGTTCCCAAATGGTCCACTCCCAGAGTGTAGACGGTCGCATCGCCTGTGCCAACACCATCGTCGTCGACAAGCATCGCAATGGGCATGCCAGCCAACCAGACGTATTCCACCGAAGCGTTCGACGTGCCCGAGTTTTCCCCAATGAGGCGTCCAGAGGAATCATAGGTGAACCACGTCGTGCCGTCGCTCACGCGCAGCTCACGGTGATCGTAGGTGTATGCAATCTCATTGCTTCCATTGTTACCAAAATCAATTGCCGCCAGACGCCCATTGTCGTCGTAACCAAGACCCATGACCTCTGATGACGACGGGAAACGACGCGGATAGTACGTTGTCGGTCTTCCTTCAGCATCGAGATCTAAGGAAACGCCGCATGAGCCCCCGGCAGTCCAGCTCAGACCCGAGAGCCGACTGGTATCCTGGTCGTACGCGTAGGTAATGGTCTTGTTGTCCTCGTCGGGGAAGCACGTCTCGGTGAGTCGATTCCCTGCGCCGTCATACGTGTATTCACAATCCTGGTACCCTCTGAGCTTTCCGTTGGGCGGCTCTGCAGTAACGGCAGAGCTCAAACGCTCCTGGCCGTCGTATTCGAGGGTGAGTTCCTTGAGCTTGGCCGCATCGCCCACCTTGGTGATGTTGCCGGCTCCATCGCGTTCCTTGATGGTCCAGTAGAAGCTGTCGCCAGCATTGCCAATGTACCTGCGGTATGTGCCTTGGCCAGCAAGGTCCCAATCGCCGTCATACGAGACGCCGTTGCTCGTGTAACCGGCAATCTGGCCATCGATGTCGTACGCCATGTTGTCTGCGAGCGCGACTTCTGTGCTGCTTCCCGGCTCGAACATGGACACCTTTGTCGCAAAAAGCTCGCCGGGTCGATATTCGTATTGGATGGTCCTATGACTGGGGTAGTTGATGGTCAGGAGGCGCCCCGAGTCGTCATAGGTGTAGCGGGTGATGCTGAGGTCGCAGACGTCGAATTCATTGGGAGCCCCTGCGAGCTCGTATACCGCTGCAATCTGGCCAAACGGCGTGTAGGAGTAGTAAGTGACCGTCGATTCCGAGTCGACCATGGAGAGCCGGCCACCCACATAATCCTGACTGAATCCAATGTACTCGCCCTCGCAGGCAGCAAACCTCGCAGCCTCAGCTTCGTCGTCGTATTGATAGGTTCTGTCCTGGTCTTGGGTGCCGGACCCATCGTAGGCAAATGTAACTCCGGTCAAACGGCTGCGGGAATCATACGCATATGCGGTCTTTCTCCACGCTGAAGAGGACTCGAGAACCCATTTCTCCGTTAGGTTGCCCGCGCCATCATAGAAATACCTGGTTTCTCCAGAATCAGGGGAAACAACCCAAACTAGTTGTCCAAAGTCATCGTAGAGATACGAGGTCGTGCCTGCGTCGGTTGTGACCGACGCCAGGTTGTCATGGGCATCATAGGTGTAGGTTGTGGTGGAAGCCTCGTTTGTATTCAAGCCTACGGTTACAGAGCTGATGCGACCGAGGGCATCGTATTGAATGCTGCGATCTGGCGCGGTGGCGGCCTCGCTTTGCGAGTATGTTTCACGATTGAGCGTATCGAACCAGAATTGATTGATGTAGTCGGCAGTCGCGGTGTCGCTCACATACTTGTACTTCTCTGTTCTGTTGCCAGAGGCGTCGTAATTGAATCCAACCCGGCGTCGAATATTGTCATTGCCGTCCAATTGAGTGAGCAGAATTGGGCTTCCCCTCTCGTTGTAGTTGGTCATACGCTGGTTCAAAGTGAAAGAAGAGGACCCAGCAGCTACGGAGGTGGATTCCAGCACCGGCCGATGCATTTCTCCCAGTGCATCGAGGCAGTCGTTGAACAGGTCGCCTGTAGGATCTTGGGTCCATGGAGCATTGCCGATCTCAGCGCAGGCCCCATTCTCTGCACCAAACGACGTCGCATGGGTTATGCCGCCCGATGTCGTAGAAGTGATCTGATTATTGGGGTTGTACGCCAGCTCGGTGACTCTTTGCTGGCTGCCATTTCCAACTGTGATGGTCTCAAGTCGGCCGATCTCGTCATATTGGTAGGTAGTTTCCACTCCCGCCTGGTCGATCGTGCAACCAACCCGACCAGCTTTGTCGTAATCGCCGCGCTGTACCAGAACCGTAGTCGAGCTACCAGCTTGCCATTCGATTCTCTTTATCTGTCCCTCATTGAAGTCGCCAGATTCGCCGCACAAATCAGTGTCTGACGCACCGTAATAGACGTACTGTGTCACGGAGCCCGCGTTATCTGTTACGGTGTCGAGTCTGTTTCCATTCGTTGCGTCTCTCGAATAGGTGACAGTCCTCGTTACCTCTGTAGGTGTAGAAGGACTGGCCGCTGGAAGGATTTGGCCAGTGGTTGTCTCGGACTGCACCATTTTTCCAGAGTAGACTCTTTCGATGCCCTCCTCGTAGTCTCCAGAGCAAAGGCTTGAAAATTCAGACTCTGACCGATTACAGAGGGCACTGAATCCCTTGGATTCGTAGTCTCGAAGACTCGCTGAACCATCAATGTACCCGTATCGACGCAGGCGGACCGGACCTGTGCCGCATGCAGACGAAACGTCGCCCGAGTCTTCTACGCCATTGATATCGTCCCAGAAATCCTGGGGATCTGTCACGGTGCAATTGTCGACCTCGAGAACGATGCGGTCTTGCGAATCGTACGTGTAGGTTATTCGCATCGGCGATTGAGTGCTGGACCCGTCGGGATCGAGCCCTATCTCGGCGTAGATCCGATTGTTTGCATTGCGTTCAAATCCTCCGGCAGGACTGTCTCCGCAACCACAGGCATCGCTGATTTGAACAATTTGCCCATTCTCGATTCTGTAATCGACCACGGTATCAGTGGATTCATTGAGCACCAGGGTCTGGTCGTAGCCGGATTGCTCAAAGTACGCAAAAGTCAGCAAATTGCCAGCAGATACATCTGCGGCACCCCTGCCATATTGGTCGTATTCCCATCCCGTAACCAAGCTGGAATTGGTAACCCGGGTCAGCAAGTACGCATCGAGCCCATCGGGAGCAACGATCGTCGAGATAGTCGCGTATGGGTTGGCCAATGGGCTGAAAGTGGTTGTCAGATCGGGGCGATGGTAACTTTCGTTTGTGTAGTAGAAATTCACCAAACGATAGTAGTTTGAGCACGTGTTTGGGTCTTCGAGAACGCATTCGCGGGCAGTCTTCAGAAGCGGGTACTTCACGGTGTATGGCTCATGATCCAAGCATTCATCGTCAATACAGATACAGCCGCCGGAACACTCGGTGACAACGTCACAGTCTGTGTCGACACTGCATGAACCGAGTGAAATTGGTGCTTCTTCCCGCGTGACGAAGTCGTAGGTGTAACGAAGGTAT
Source organism: Deltaproteobacteria bacterium RIFOXYA12_FULL_58_15 (assembly GCA_001798605.1). Taxonomy (GTDB): domain Bacteria; phylum Myxococcota; class XYA12-FULL-58-9; order XYA12-FULL-58-9; family XYA12-FULL-58-9; genus XYA12-FULL-58-9. Next base: position 6,322 of record MGST01000222.1, read on the forward strand.
GTGGGCTGTCCTGAGGTGACAGCAGATGCGCCACTCGCGGGTAGTCGTCCATATTCGACATACCGCACAACAGGAACCCTGGCGTAATCATCGGGCAACCCGGGATAGTATCCCCTTATCCAGAAGTACGCCCCGCCGCTTACGGCCATACACAGTTTGTTGGCCGTTCCGGAGGAAATCGAATCACAAGGGCCCACACCACCCTCGGAATAGTAGTAGAGATCTATGAGCTGTCCGGATACTTTGGTCATTTGTATCAGGCGATAGAACTTGGCGGAGGCACCCGCCACGATTCCAGGTTGGGCCTCCTCGAATTCGAGAATCGTTCCATCATCCTCTGCCAGAGTGAAACCATTGGTTGTTGTGCTGAGTGTAGACCACGGTCGGCTTTGGCCAGACAGAAGGTAGTCATATGACTCGGTCGAGCCGTTCGGCCGTCTGTGGAAATAGACCGTATCCTCTGCATCGTCGCCAATGGATTCTATAATGCTGTGCTCATATTGGTGATACCAGCCTCCCCCCCATGCCCTTACCGGCGAGTAGATTTTCAGGGGCCCATTGTCAGCCATAGCGAGCTTGGACGAATAGGCACGCCTCAGCTCCAGTATTCCTTCGCCCAGCTCGATGTGAATATCGGGCGGTTCCGATTCAAATGTAACTGTGCCCGTAATGACATTAATCGGCTCCCCTACCTTGTCATCACAACAATCCTTCTCTGAGTCTTCAGAGCATGTGTTGTCGGGATCGCAACTGCCGGTCGGTTGGCAGTCACCCCAACTCATGTCGGCGTCGACGCATTCCGAAGGAGGGCACCCGCTTTCCGTGCAACTCCCTATGCAACCATCTGTCGGGTCAGTGCACCAACCGGTGTTACTCACACACTCACCCGAACAGTGGTCCGCTTCACCACATTGACAACCTAGCGATTGTGTCAGACACAAATCCTTGTCGAAGTAGGCATCGTAGGAAACGACGCACGGTGGCAGAGGGCCGCAATCTGGATTTGATGACTCGCAGTATTGCAAGCCTTCGCATCCGAGTATCGTGCATGGTTTGACGTCTCCAGCGTCGCACTCGTCGGCTGCCCATCCGACCCGACCAAAAGACACGATCGCAGCAAACAAGACGCAACCCGTTGTTGGTTTTATGAACATCATTGGCACACCTCACAACCGTCGTCAGCTCCACCGACGCCGTCGTTATCTAAGCCGTCTCCACAAATTTCCCCTTCATGGTGCTTGGGGTTGATGTCAGTCGAGTCCAAAATCCCATCCCCGTCGGTGTCATCGGTCTCGCAGGCATCACCGATACCGTCGCTGTCAGCGTCGAGCTGATCTGAATTGCCAACGGTCGGGCAGTTGTCACAAGCATCGCCGAATTCATCGCTGTCACCGTTGGTTTGGTTGGTGTTTGGTTTGTACGGGCAGTTGTCGACCGTGTTGCCGATGGTGTCGCCGTCATAGTCATTACCTGTCTCGCAGGCGTCGCCTATGCCATCGCCGTCAGAATCACGTTGATCTGGATTGTTATCAAAGTCGCAGTTGTCACAGGCGTCGCCGAGATTGTCTGAATCGCTGTTTGTTTGGGTCTGGTTGGCGTTGGGGCAGTTATCAATGTTGTCACAAACAGTATCACCATCGTCGTCGCCAAATGGGCATGCGGTATCGCAAACGTCGCCATCACCATCGAGGTCCCAATCTTGTTGATCCGCGTTGTAGTTGCCCGGGCAGTTGTCGCAGACGTTGCCAACCCCATCTAAGTCTCCGTCGGCCTGGTTGGCGTTGGCGACATTCGGGCAGTTGTCTTCGTTTGCGCATTGGTCATCACCGTCGGCATCGTTTGCAGGATCGAAGGTGCAGTCATCGCATGCGTCTCCGAAACTGTCCGAATCGGTATCGAGCTGATTGCTATTGCTCGTGGATGAGCAGTTGTCGCAAGCATCACCCCAACT
>MGST01000223.1 GCA_001798605.1 Deltaproteobacteria bacterium RIFOXYA12_FULL_58_15
CTTGGCGTCATCACCTGAGGCAAGAGCCCAGTGCGGGAAAACCGCTCGCTGGGATCTGTGGAGGGGGCTATGGGCAACCATGGTTCCTACTCCGACTCCAACCGCGCCGTATACTCACCGTCCGGCAATCCAAGAATCCGCTGGGATGGGGCGATGCCTGCGTCACATTCGGGTTGCGTACATGACGAATAGCGACGTTTCAGAGACAGCGGTCCCAATACACTCTTCCATGTCCGACTGCGTCTACCCTCCGACTCAGTTGCCTCTGCGCATTTCGGGCATGGAACAGGATCTCCTTTGGCTTGTTCATCGAGTGCGTCAAGGCGGGCTTGAAGCTTGGCCTCAAGGACAGGCCGGACGATCCTACGAGAGACAGCCACCGCTTCACGCTCGGCATCGATGGCGTCTTCGTTGTCCTCCAACCCATGGGCCGCGAAATGTGCCAATTCGGTGGCACCGGCCACAAATGCATCGGCCATGGCCTCCCCGTGCGCGCGACCAATTTGTGCCGCGAGTTGAGAGCAGACCGCTTCCGCGAAACCTGGTGAAAAACCACCGCCGATATCAAACGCCTTCTCACAGATTTCTATCCACGGGCTACTGCATATTTCGGTAGAATGCATTGTGCGGAGTACCTCGCCGGGCTGCTACTAACCCGGTTGCTATAGGTTCAACAACCGCAGACGAAACCAGTCAAATCCGGAAAACTCCGCCATTTTCACCCCGACTTCCGGGATCCGCACCCTGTTGGCTGCGCCTGCTTGACTCGGCGTCATCGCGAGAGATACTCAGCAATGAAGAATGGATCGTCTCTCTTCTGAGTTCCACTCCCTGGTTGGGTCCCCAAACAGAGTGGAATCGGCCGAAGGTTACGCGATGGTTACACGAATTGCACTGGTCGGATGCGGTTATGTTGCAGACTTTTACATGAAATGTTTGAAGGGATACGCGGGTGTCTCCGTCGAGGGTGCCTATGATCGAGACCCATCGCGACTGGAGGCGTTCTGCCGCTACCACGGTGTTCGCGCATGTGCGTCACTTCCGGCGCTTCTGGATCTCCCGGATGTTCTTCTGGTGCTCAATTTGACCAATCCCCGCAGCCATATGGAGGTCAGTTCTATGATACTCGAGGCGGGGAGACACGTTTTTACCGAAAAGCCTCTCGCAATGACTTTGGCGGAGGCACAGTCCTTGGCCGCGCTTGCGCGAGAGAAGAACCTCCGCATCGGATGTGCTCCGTGTAACATGCTTTCAGATATGGTGCAGACCGCGTGGAAAGCCATACGCGATCGGGCCATCGGCGATGTTCGTGCAGTGTATGTGAACTATGATGATGGCCTCATTGCGCCGCGCGCGAAACCGTGGCTCTTCAAATCAGCGTCCGGTGCGTTTTGGCCAGCAAAAGACGAGTTTGAGGTTGGCTGCACGTATGAGCATGCCGGGTATTTCCTCTCGTGTTTGTCGGCATTCTTCGGACCTGCCCGACAGGTGACATCAATCGCAACATGCCAGATCGCTGACAAAGGGATTGCAGTTGACACAATGGCGCCCGATTTCTCAACTGGTTGTATCGAGTATGACGGAGGCATTGTTGCCCGCGTAACCTGCGGATTACTCGCACCAAAAGATCATTCCATGTTGGTTGTTGGAACCGAGGGCACGCTTGTGCTGCCCGACCTCCGCAATGAGAAACGGCAGGTGCGGATCCGCCCCTTCGCAAAAAAGGGGAGAAGACGGTACGAGCGGATCAAGAAGTATCCCAGGGCGCGGGTTTCACCGCTCATTTTGGTCCATAAGTGGCACAAACCGGTGGACTTCTTTCATGGTCCAATGGAGATGATTGACGCCATCCGAGAAGGTCGCCCGCATCGACTGTCTGCGGAGCTCGGAATCCACATCGTCGAGATCATCGAGGCACTCCAATACCCCGAACGCTTCTCGTCTCATAAGAACATCGAATCTGATTTCCCCGCAATTGAGCCGCTTCCATGGATCATCGACTCAGACAGTAAGACCAACGGAAACAGCTGGGTCAGGCGTCTGCTTCCATGGTGACTCAACCTCGCGAAATTCGATGGGGGTTTGTCGGAACCGGGGGCATTGCGGAGGAGTTTGTCGCGGGTCTGGCGAGCCTCGACGGCGCCATTTTGCAGGCTGTGGCGTCCAGGGATCCTCGGAACGCGGCGCAATTCGCAAAGAAGCATCGATTCTTGTCGCACTACGATTCAGCCGCCGATCTCTTTGCGTGTCCTTCGATTGACGTGGTCTACATCTCGAGTCCGACCGTCAGCCACAGAGAACATGCGCATCTCGCTCTTCGAAATGGGAAGGCGGTGTTGTGTGAGAAGCCTTTTGCACCTTCCTGCGACGAACTTCGAAAGATACGCGACGACGCCCGTTCCCGCGATTTGTTTTGCATGGAGGCAATGCGGTTGCGCTTCAACCCCCTCGTCGTGGAGTGCAGGAGAATAGTGCAGGAGGGCATCTTGGGTCCTGTTCAGGCCATTTCGGTCGAAATGGGATACATGAAGCCGCCGGAGCCACACGCGAGAGAAAGAGCCAAGGGCGCTATGCATCGATTCGGATGCTATGCTCTTTCGTTTGTGCACTTCCTGCTCGGTTCTCCTGCGAGGCTTGCGGCAGATGTCACCTTTGATGAAGAGGGAGCAGACCTGAGCGCGGCAATTCAACTGTTCTATCCCAATTGCATCGCCCGACTCCTCGTCACCATGCGAGGTCGGACTTCGAACGAGGCGACCATTGTGGGACCTCTCGGGTCTGTTCTGCTCAAAGCTCCATTCCTCGACCCTCAACACATGCGTGTCGACGTGGTTGGAGGTGCCCAGGAGTCCTCTAGGTGCCTGAAAGCCGCACCCCGAGCCGGCCTTCGCGGTGAGGCGGTCGAGACGATCCGTTGTCTTCAGGCGGGGCTTCTGGAGAGTCCAAGCATGTCGCTTGCCGATAGTCTGGCAATTCAGAATCTCCTCGATGCGGTTCTTGCGACAAAGGACAATGGGCCGACGGCCTGAACGTCGGTGAGTTGTCGATAGTACTCTGCCCCCCATCGGTTGCGATCGACGTTCGCCGACGTCCTTTGCGGTCTCGACTCGTCGATCGCCCCTAGCGGAGCAAGAGGGCGGACAAACGGGCTCTGGGTGCGAGCGTGGATGAGGGCTGGCAGGGGCAGAATCCGATCCGCACCCCGGTGCACTCTTCCCTATTGGCGCTGTTCAATCAATCGGGACGATGTCGGCTGCTGCAAATGAATCAGGTGATTCTTGCTGATTGCAATCCACCCCATGCCGATGACAAGCTCATTTTGAAGCCCACCATTCATCAGGTCTTCGATGTCGGCTGTTCATGGGATGGCGTCAATCAAGATCTACCATTCTGCAGAGCGATACAGTTCAAGGCGAGTACGTTTGCAGAGTTGTCGCCAGGCACGCGGCGGTTGGGGAAGCACCGGAGCAGGTTGCACCGTTGTGGGAGCGAATGCCGATGGCACCACCACCACCACCTCCACCGGGTCCGCCGTCGGTCAGGTTCGCACCCGCAGCGGTGCCATCGAGAACATCGCCGGTTGCACCGGCACCCGGTAGAGCCGTTGCTGTTGCTTCAATGTTGTCGCCTCCATCACCGCCGTCGACCAGGATGCCGCCATTGAGGAGGACGCCATAGCCTTCGAGGACAATCATGCCCCCCGAGCCGCCACCCCCAGCACCATGATTGCCCTTCTCATTAGCACCATTGCCACCATTTGCGGCAACGGTACCGCTGAGGGTGAGAACGCCGCGTGCAGATATCTGCACGCCGCCGCCCGCGCCGCCCCCGGCACCGCCGCCGTTGTTGCCGCCGTACAGTGACTCGGGGTTTCTGCCGTCGCCGCCGCCGCCGCCGCCACAGCCGCCGACCACCGCGGTCAATGTCAACGAAGAGCCGCCAGCGCCGCCGGCAGAGTCACTGCCGTCTCCTCCTCTGCCTCCCGAGCCACGGAGCGCGCCGCCGCCGCCACCACCAGCTTGGAAGACGCCACCTCGCAATCCACCTTTGCCGGTGCAAGCTGTGCCGGGTGTGCCTGTGTAATCGAAGCCATCATCGCCGGGCGTAGCGGCGCTCTGTTCACCTCCGGCCCCCCCCGCGCCGCCTCCGGGTCCTCCCGGTGGACTGGCAAAACCTGAGGCGCTGGTACCGTTGAAGTCGATGCTGCCGTCGATGGTCGCATTCCCTGCGACCAAGACGACCAGGGGCCGTGTCGCTGTGCTGTCGTAATGGAGAGTGCTCGTGGCATTGAGGGCCAAGGAGGAGACGCACACCCAGTCGACGTTGCCTTCGGTGGTCGAGGCGATGAGCTGTGGCGTGCCGAGGCGGTTGCCGTTGCAATCACTGCTGCAGCTGATCCCGTTTTCGGTGAAAGTCAGCGTCTCACCGGCGCGTGGCGTTAACGCGATGGCGCTGCTCGTGCAGGCCGCCATGGTGGCGTTCGCGACGGTGCTCGCGGTGAGGCATACATCGCTATCACAAGTGATGCCACAGGTGATCTCCTGCCCAGCGATCGGGCCGCTGCCCGTGCCGTCGCAGAGCTGCAGCGTCACGCCGTCCCCATCACAGTAACGCTGGTTGGCGGCGCAAACGGCACAGCCCTCGTCCACCGCCTCATCGCAGTCGTTATCGGCGCTGTCGCACGCATCCTCGTCGCTCTGGTAGTTTGCTGGCGGTTGGCATACCCCATTGACATCGCGAACCGCGTCGGCGCAGACGCCGTGGGGGTCGTCGTTGTAGTTGCACGGGCATCCCTCGTCGATGAAGGTGTCGCAATCATTGTCCGCATCATCGCAGGTCGTTTCGTTGGCCTCGTAGTTGTCTGGCGCTAGGCAGCTGCCGTTACCGTCCTTTGTGCCGCTCTGGCACACACCTTCCATGTCGCCGCCGTAGTTGCACGGGCATCCCTCGTCGACGCCCTCATCACAATCATTGTCGAAGGTGTCGCAGGTTGATTCGGTGGATTCGTAGGTGGCTGGTGCTTGGCATACCCCATTGACATCGCGGGTCGCGGTGGCGCAGAGGCCGTCGGGGTCGTCGTTGTAGTTGCACGGACAACCCTCATCGATGGCATTGTCACAATCGTTGTCGGTGTTGTCGCACCTCGTTTCATTTGCTTGGTAGCCGCTCGGTTGTTGGCACACTCCGGTATTGGCGATGATCGCGGTGGCGCAGATGCCGTCAGGGTCGCCGCCGAAATTGCATGGACAGCCTTCGTCTTCGACGCCGTCACAGTCGTTGTCGAGGTTGTCACAGGTAATTTCGTCTGCCTCGTAGACGCCCGGTGGTTGGCAGACGCCGCTGTCGTCACGGGTGGCAGTATTGCAAACGCCGTCGGCATCGCCGACGTAATTGCAGGCGCAGCCTTCGTCGATGGCCTCGTCGCAGTCATTGTCGACGCGGTCACAGCTCGTCTCGTTCGCTTCGTAGTTGTCAGGTGCGATGCAATTGGGCCCATTGGGGATGCCGGTGGCGCAGACGCCGTCAGTATCGTCATTGAAGTTGCAGCCGCAGCCTTCGTTGGTCAATCCATCACAGTCGTTGTCGCCGTCGCCGCAAGTGGTCTCAATCTCCTCGAATCCCGAAGGTTGCTGGCATTGCCCTGCGCTGTCGCGGGTTGCGCTCGCGCAGACGCCGTCGGGGTCGTCCTGAAAATGGCACGGGCACCCCGAGTCGGCGATGCCGTCACAGTCATTGTCGACGTCGTCGCACAGGGTTTCGCTGGCCTCATGGGTTGTCGGCTCGACACAGTTGCCCGAGCCGTCGAGTTTGGCGGTGCCACAGACCCCGTCGGGATCTCCATCATACTGACAGGGGCAGTCGGTGTCGGTCGAGCCATCACAATCATTATCGATGCCGTCGCAGGTGGTCTCGGTGACCTCGTACGCCGCGGGTTGCTCGCAATTGCTGCCGCTGTTTGTGGCTGTGGCGCACACTCCATCGGCATCGTCGAGATAATCACAGGCACAGCCTTCGTCGGTGAGGCCATCACAATCGTTGTCGAGGCTGTCGCATGCGGATTCTTGAGTCTCGTACTCGGTGGGCTGTTGGCATTGGCCGGCAAGGTTGGTGGTCGTGCCTACACACACGCCGTTTGATTTGTCGCGGAAATTGCACGGACAAGATGGATCGGTGGTGCCTTCGCAGTCATTGTCGAAGCCATCGCAGATCTCGACGCCGCCATTGGTCTGTACGCACTCAGCGTTACACCCGGTGCTGACGAGGCCGTCGTCGTTGGTCCAACCCGCTTCGCAGCCAACGATGACGCACTCGTGGACCGTGCCTTCTGTGACACACTCGGCCGTTGTGACTCGGGGAAGCTCGAGGCAGTTATCGCCACACGCCGCGCAGTCGGACAGGGTGCCGAGCGTGCAGCTCTGGTGGCCGGACTCGGACTCGCAAAGCTGGGTGTCCAGATTGCAGACGAACCCGGGCGCACAATCACCCTCGGGGCTGCAAGCGAGATTGTCGAGATTGGCCACGATCTTCGAGCATCCCACTGTGATGATGACGCAAACGGTAAGACACCGAAAAATGCAGGCCATTGGGTTCTCCTTGGATCGCGTTTGAATCATACCATTTCTTCGGCGCAATCGCATCGTGACAAATCACAGGGTGACAAATCACAGGGTGACAAATCACAGGGTTGCAAGGGAGGGCACCGTGTGGAATCATCCGCCCCATGAAGCGGCTTTGGAGGGTTTCTGGGTGCCTTGGGCGCTCGGAGGTCGCTTCAACAACGACCTCGGTTCCAAGGAGATCCAGATGAAGCACACGGCATGGTTGCTGGCTTTGACAGTGGGAATGGCTATGAGCCTCGTCGGCGCCGCGGCGTCGGCTGCAGATTTGTCCCCAGTGGGCTATTGGAAGACCATCGACGACGACGGCAAGACGGAGAAGTCGATCGTTCAACTGTTTATGAAGGGTGACAAACTGCATGGCAAGATCCTCAAGCTCTTGCATCCGGACAAGCCGAATCCAGTCTGTGACAAGTGTGACGGGGCGAAGAAGGACAAGCCCATTGAAGGCATGGAGTTCTTGTGGGGGCTCGAGAAAGACGACGATGAGTGGAGCGGCGGCACCATCTTGGATCCCAAAAATGGCAAGGAGTACTCTTGTTACGTCGAGGTCATAGAGGCCGGCAAGAAGCTGAAGGTCCGCGGCTTTATGGGCATCTCTTTGTTGGGGCGTACGCAATATTGGAATCGCAGTGACAAACCAGCCGCTCCGGCCCCAGAGCCCACTTTGCCCGCGCCGGCAGCAGAACCAGCGCCAGCGCCAGAACCAGCAGAGTAGAAATGGTGTTGGCGGGCTTAGGCCCGTGTCCAGGAGAAGAGTATGAAGTCCCAATGCAATCGTGGGGGCATCGCGCTTTGTGTGTCGTCTCTGTTTGTGTGGTCTGCCTGTGGTGACGATGAGGCCAAACCCGGCCCTGACAGTTCCAGCACCAAATTGGTGGCGTCCAAGGGGGGCAGTGCCAAGAGTGCAGATGGTGGTCTTGAGCTGATTGTTTGGCCAGGTGCCTTGTCCCAGGATGCGACGGTCATCATCGAGACAGGCATTCCTTCGCCGGCACCCGTGGCAACCATCGGGGCGCTCTACCGGATTCGTCTGGAGCCGCCAGCAACCACCGTGTCCGATGCACAAATCACCTTCTTCGTCTTGGCGACGAGCCTGGGCAACACCAATCCGCAGTATGACCTGCGAGTGGGCCACCGCTTGACCCAATCGGGCCCCTTTGGCGAAGTTCTCAAGGGTGATTACGATCCGGGGTCGTACACCATCATTGTCAACAGTCTCTACGATTTTGCCCTCATCGATGAGCAAGTCTATCGCGCGTGCCTCTGCGCCTTGGGCACATGCAACCAAGGGACTTGCGCCGAGCCGGCAGTCGTCTGTGGTGATGAGTACACGCCGCCACCGTGGAGCAGTGACGGGACCTGCGATGGTGGCTCCTGCGCCAGTTGGTCACCCACGTCATCACTCACTGAATTGGACGCAATCCACAGCCTGTATGTGCAACCGCACGTGGCGGTCGACGCAAATGGGACTCCGTGGTTGACCTACACGAGCGCCGGTACCGATGATCTCGATATCTTCCTCGTGAAACTCGATACTGCGGGGGCCGTGACCTTCGGCCCAATTCAAGTGAACACGACCGATGCGGCGGGACAGAACGAGCCGCGCATCGCTGTCCGCGGTGACGGCAGCGGAATTGTTTGCTGGGGTTCATCGAACGATGTGGGCAATCAAGGCTTTGCGCGCACTTTTGATGCCAGCGGTACTCTTGGCCCAGAGCACGAGATTGTCATGGGGGCGAAGAGCGTCTGGCGTCCGGCCTGTGCCGTTTTCGGTGATGGCTACGTGGCGGCGGGTGACCGTGGCAACGACGCAGAGAACAACAACGAGATATGGGTCACAGCACTCGACCTTCAGGGGGCGCCCATTGGCGATGCCGTGCGGGTCAGCCAGCTCGGGGACAACTATGAGACGGATGGCACCGTAACGCGTTCTGAGTTGGCCGTCGATGCCAATGGCTCCATCGGTGTCAGCTGGCAGCGGTTGTTTGTCGACAAGGCATCCGTTCGTTTTCTCAACTGCGGATTGCGCCCGCTCTCCTACGAGATAGACCTCGGGACGCTCGTCTTGGGTGATTTCGCATCTGTAGCATCGCTCGGACAGGGTTTTCTGGTGGCGTGGAGTGACCCACAAACCAGCAGCAAGAGTCGGATCATGGGACGGGTTTACGACTCTTCGGGTATGCCCTCTGGCGGCAACGTGCAGTTGACCGAAGAGGGCTCTGGTCTGCGGGTGACGCCGGTCGCGAGCTGTGTCGACGCCACCACGTGTTCACTCATATGGATGACCGTCTCCGGGAATGCGGCGCATCGGTGGATCGACCTCGGCGGCGGCGGACACGGCAGTGAGACGACCCTCACCTCAAACGGTCAGCCCAACTACTTGGTGTCGACGATGGCGACCCACTACGGCGCGTGGTTCTTCTGGGTGGAGAATTCTCCCTACCGGATCCGCGGTGCCAGCGTTGCTCTGCCTTGATCTCGGCGCGTCAACGCTCGAGAGTTTCTAGCCACGCGCAAATCTTTGCGAGCCATTGCATCCGATCGCAGTGCTGCAGCTCGACCCAGGTGTGTGGGGCCTCTCCATAGCCGTAGCGACGCGGATCCGTGCTGACGAAGATGCCGCAGGTGGGAGTGCCGGTGCCGACGGCGATGTGCATAGGTCCAGTGTCACAGGTGATGACGCCGCGGGCTGCGGCCATGGTGGTTGCGAGCTCCCACAGATTCGTGGGCGGTGCGGGAGTGCCACATCTGCGTGCTGCGTCTCTCGCGACCTCGACCTCTCGGGGACCGTAAGTGATCACGGGAGTGAAACCGGCATTGGCGACGGAGTCTATGATGGCGGCGTAGGCATCGGCGTCCAGCATCTTGTCCTTGGTGCGGGCGCCGACGTTGATCACCACGAAGTTTGGGGAGACGTCCCGCAAGAAGGCCGCCACTTCTGACGAAGGGTCGAGCGCCGGGATGTTGTCGAAGAACACTCGCCGGGAGAGGGGGCCATCTCCCAGGGGGGTGAGCAATGCCAGGCGAAGATCGATCTCGTGGGCATGGGGATTCTCTATGTGCACGGGTGCGGAGAACGCGCGGCCAAAGGGAGGATGGTCGGTGCCTATGGTGTGGCGGGCACCGGACAGGCGAACGAGGATGGCTTGGGTCGCCGATGGATCCGTTGGGTTGGAGGCGTCCATGGCGAGGTCGTAGCACCTGTGGCGAAGGGCAAAGGGAGTGCGCAACGGGCCGTCTGCGGCCATGAGAGCCTTTTTTCTAAAGGGGATGATTTCATCAATGCAGCTGTGGCCATCGAGGAGGGCGCGACCTTTGACGCTCGCGAGGAGCTCAATCCGTCCTTGGGGGAACCGCTGGCGAAGTGTGTCGAGCAATGGAACCAAGAGCAGTAGGTTGCCAATCCGTTCGTCCAGTCGGACCACGAGGATGCGGGGCGCGTTCGGTAGATCAACGGGCCTTCTCCGGACCCCAAAAAACAGGGAGACGAGACCAACCAGGAGGTGGCGCCCCCATAGCTCGAGCGCCTTGAGCATCAGGTTGACTTGGTGTTGCTTTGGACGCCGCGAACAAAGCCGCGGATGTAGCCAAATCCGCTGGTGAGGGAGAAAACGACGGAGAGGAAGGTGATCCACAGGCCGATCAAGTGGAAGCTTACCTGCTCCTGAATGGGGCCGAAGTTGATGACATACTCGTAGTGCAACAAGAGCCCGCACATGCCGATGGTGGCGAACGTGGTCTTGATTTTGCCGCCTTCCTTGGCGTCGATGACGATGCCCTCACTCATGGCGATGGCCCGCAGGCCTGTGATGGTGAGCTCGCGCACCAAAACAATCATGACCAACCATGGTGGAACCCGCGGTCCGGGCAGTTGCAGCAACGCCACCATGGTGACCAGATAGAAGAGCTTGTCCGAAAGGGGGTCGAGAAATTTCCCCAGAATTGTAACCTGGTTGGTGCGGCGGGCGATGGCACCGTCAATCAAGTCAGTAATCCCGGCGATGGCATAGATGACCGTGGCCCAGAAACACGTGTGGGCGCTCTCGATCCCTGGCCAGATGAGTATGACAATCACTGGAATTGCGGCAATGCGCGCCAGGGAAAGGAGGTTGGGGATGTTTCTCCACATCAGCGTGCTCCAGCCTTCCAGGTCGACAGGTAGTGACGATAGAGCGCCAAGACTCTGCGTACGTAGCGTTGGGTCTCATCGATCGCCGGGACGGCACCGCCGGCATTTTCGACGTTCTTGGGGCCGGCGTTGTACGCAGCCACTGTCAGGCGAACGTTGCCATCAAAGTGATTTGCCATCACCCTCAGATAGCGTGCGCCGCCGTAGACGTTATCACGGCAATCGAAGGGTTCGATGACATGCATGGCCCGTGCTGTCGAAGGGATGAGCTGCATCAACCCCTGAGCACCTGCATGAGACACCGCAGCGGCTTCGAAGCTTGATTCCACCGCGATCACTGCTTTGACCAGGGCCGGTGGCAGACTGTAGTAACGGGCGGCCTCGATGATGAGGTCATCGTAGCGAGTAACGTCAGTACGGTGGACCTTCTGCATCTTGCCGAGGTCGTCGCGCCAGGTGAAGGTGTTCTCCTTGCCCTCGAGAGGGTAGGGGCGAGAGCGCGGGTCATCGCTGATGTTGGTTAGGTGCAGCACACCCTCTTTATCCACAAAGGAGTATACGGCCGCCAATGTGGGGGCTGCGCGGAGCGTGGTCACAATGGCGCAAGCAAGCGTGGCAATGCGCAAGGACCTCATGCGGGACTCCCATCGTCGAGTACGATCGTGCCGTTGATTCCGCGGTGAGCGACGGTGTCGTGGCACCAGGCATCAGAGGTTTCAGGTGTGGACGTGTTGTAATGGAGTCCGCGACTCTCGCGCCTGTGCGAGGCGCTTGCAATAATGAGCTGTGCCACCGTGGCAATGTTGCGCAGCTCCACGAGGTTGTGGGTGAGCTTGAAGTTCCAGTAGTACTCGTGAATCTCTTCCCGCAAAGCGTTGATCCGGCGGGCTGCCCGTTCGAGGCGTTTGTCCGAGCGAACGATGCCGACGTAATTCCACATGGCGCGGCGCAGCTCATCCCAGTTGTGTGACACCACCACCATCTCGTCGGGGTCCGCAGCATTTCCGGGATCCCACTCGGGAATCGGCGGGGGCTCCTCGGCACCGGTGGCAAACTCCACCATCGAGCGCGCGGCACGTTCGGAGATCACCGCAGCCTCGAGCAGGGAGTTGGAGGCGAGTCGGTTGGCACCGTGCAGACCTGTGCACGCGGTTTCCCCAGCGGCCCACAGGCCGGCGAGATTGGTGGCACCGGTGGCATCGGTGCGGATGCCACCGCAGGCGTAGTGAGCAGCGGGCACCACGGGAATGGGCATCTTGGTCATGTCGATGCCCAGGGCGAGGCAGGCGGTGTGGATATTGGGGAAGCGGGTTGCCACGAACGCTGGATCCCGATGCGTCATGTCGAGCAAGACGAAGTCATCTCCGGTGCGCTTCAGATCCTGGTCGATGGCGCGGGCGACAATGTCTCGAGGTGCCAAATCCCCTAGCGGGTGCACGCCCCGCATCAGACGGGAACCGTCCTTGCGCCGGAGGACCGCACCTTCGCCGCGCAGGGATTCGCTGATGAGGAATGACTTGGCCTGTGGGTGGAAGAGACAGGTGGGATGGAATTGAAAGAACTCCATGTTGGCGATAGCAGCGCCGGCGCGAAACGCCATGGCCACGCCACCACCTGTCGCGACATCGGGATTCGAGGTGTACAGGTAGGTCTTCCCTGCACCGCCGGTGGCTACCAAGGTCGCCTTACTGCGAAATGTGATGACGTTGCCACTTTGGCTGTCGAGAACGTAGGCACCGAGGCAACGGTCGTCGGAGCCGCGGCCGATGCGCCGGGAGGTGACGAGGTCGACGGCGATGTGATCCGTGAGCAGAGTGAGATTGCTCTGCGCAGCAGCGTGATAGGTCAGCGCTCGCATCAGCTCCCGACCTGTCAGGTCCTTGGCGTGGAGGATGCGTCGTGCTGAGTGCCCACCCTCACGGGTGAGATCATATTCTCCGGCGGTTTGGTCGAACTTCACGCCCAGCGAGACCAGTCTCTCGATGGCGTTTGCACCGTCCGCGATGATCGAGCGGACGACGTCCTCACGACACAAACCCGCTCCCGCGGTGAGGGTGTCGTTGACGTGGGCTTCGGTGCTGTCTGCGTCGGAGGTGACGGCCGCAATGCCACCTTGGGCGTTGTTCGTCGCTGTTTCGAAGAGGCCGCGCTTGGTGACGACGACCACTCGGCCGTGTTCTGCGAGCCGCAAGCCAGCGTTGAGCCCAGCGAGGCCGCTACCGAGGACGAGAAAGTCACAATCGACTGCCATGATCACCCTATAGACGGTAAAAAAACCCAGACACAATAGGATTCATCAACTTAATGACGTGCCCGGCACCTCGCTTCTCCAATTGGCGTGCCTATCTTTTACCCATGGATATTAGCCGCACGCTCTTCATCGCCGGCCTTTCTCTCCTTGTGGCCGGCGCGTCCTGTACCAGCTTCAAGAAAGCGCTGGATCGATTCGGAGTGAACGACATCGCTGAAGAGATGACAAATCGCGGTGCCCCGGGCAATCCGGAAGTTTTCCGTGCTCTGATTGCATCGCACGATCTCGCTCGTGATACGGCGCCCATGGGCGGTGACGTTCGCGACGAGGATAGACCGTGACCGAAGCAGCTCGGCAATTGAAGTTGAAGCCGAGGTAGCTCCCTATCGCCATCTGTCGATGAATGAACGGGGAGAGCTTATCTCTGAGCTGTGCGCTTCTGCATGGGCAGTTCTGACAGCTCGGTCCGATTTTCAGCGGGTCTTGCAATGGCGCGATCCGCGACTTTGAAGAGAAGTGGCGTTCCCTGGCAGCCGCTTATCGCAAGGCCAACCAGTGAATCCCGCCCAGATCGCAGTCCGTCTCGCCGAGGTCCTATCGAGCAGAGATATCCCGTATGCGATTGGAGGTGCAATTGCCTACGGTTACTGGGCTGTTGCCCAGCCATCGCCAACAAATCACGGCCAAGCGTAGGCAGCCACACCCTGAGCGGTGGCAAGCCACTTGACCCCGTTCGCATCGATGGTGATTCGGCGCACCTGGGCATCCGGGATGCCATCGCGGTCGGCGCTGAAGGCGGTCCAAGAAGGCAGGACTTCATCTCGGCGCAGAACTGACGGCGCAACATTGGCAGGTGCGTCGAGGGCCACCCAAAGGATGTCCCTGCCTGCACCAGGGGTGCCCAGGGTTTTCACCTCGATGGCGAGGTGCAATACGGCGCTGCCCGGTGCCATCGGCGAACTCGCCGGTCGATACACCGTCCATGCATTGTTGCTGACGTCATACAACAGCAGGCTCGGACTCTCGGTGCCAAACCAGATTCCGTCCGATCCAACCAGCACGGTGTGAATGACCTCGTCGGACCCCAACATCGGTGTGTTGTTGTCGTCGAGTTGGGTCATCGCGCAGGTGTCAAAGGTCGGATCCCACCGGTAGGCATGATCGCCATTGGTCGCAATGAACAGGGCACCAGAGATGGGGTCGTAGGCAATGTCTTCGATGGTGGTGTCCTCGAGGCACTGGAGCCCTTGGCCTGGGAGGCCGAGTGGATCAGTCATGAACACCACTCCGTTGTCCGTGCCTGCTACGAGCACACCACCGGGAAGCACGGCAAGGGCGCGGGTTTCGGAGTCGGCGAAGTTATTGCCCTGCGGATTAATGTAATCTGGCACCAGCGTGCACTCTACGGGGTTGGCCAGATCTTGCACGGCAAGTGAAAGATTTCCGCCTGCGCGGTCCTCGACGGGACAAATGATCAAACCGTCACTGGTAGCGAAGGCGATGTAGTCATCTATCAGCGCAATGTCTCGCACCCGGGTCCCCTGGGACAGCGCATCCAATAGCTGGGTCAGGTCCTCCATGGAGCCAAAACCTGCGGGGTCGGAGGAAACCCCTGTCGCGTATGCGAGCGCGTTATCGCCACCGTCGGGTCTGTAGGCTACGTACATCGCGTCGCCACTGACGGCAAAAATGTCACGGACATCCCAAGTGTCGGTTCCCGCGACTGCCTGCGCCGTCTGCATTTGCGGTGCCACAACAACTTCATCCTCGACCATCGCGGAGGCACCACAGGAGTCGGTGATCTTTGCCACCAGAGTGTGTCGGCCAAGACCGATCGCGGTGTCCCATACGGTGGTGAACTGGGTCGCGACAAAGGGATTGATGGTCGCCGGGGCTGCCAGCGCCGAGCCGGTGTGTGAGTCGAGGACCGTGAGAGTCATGTCCGCCCCCGGAGCAACGCGGTCTTCGGCGTCGTCTGTCGTGGTGGTGATCGAGATCGATGTGACTTGAGTGGAGTCGGCAAACTCACCCTCCGCGGCGCGCACGTTGTTGCCCTGATCGTCGGCGATGCCATCGATGGTGATGGTGGGTAATGAGCTCACCATGAACCCGACGCTGTCTGTGCCGGTTGCGCTCAGGCTATCGGTGACCACACACACGATGGTGTGGGCCTCACAGGCGGCGGCGCCTGGAAAAGTTGCGGTCAACTGGTCGACGCGGCCGGTTCCGGCTGGCGCCCCCGTCACGTCGTCGAAGTACCATTCTACCGTGAGGTCCAACGCGGGCTCATTCGCATCGCTGACCGTGGCGCTAACAGTCACGGTCTCTCCTGACGCAAATGCAGCACCGTTCGCGGGAGTGAGGATCTGACAGGTGGGTGGAGTGTTCGCGACGACCACGATGTCGAGCTCTGCAAAGACAGTGCGTGATTGGGTGTCGGTGGCCTCCAAGCGCACCGAGTAGATACCGGTTTGCGCGAAGTTGAACGCGTAGGTCGACGTACACGTGGTCCCAGCACCGTTGCACGTCGTGGTGCCCGCGTCTTGCGTGCTCGTGACGTCGGGCGCCGTTACGGTCCATAGGATGGCTGCGGTGTCCACCTGGTCGCCATCCATCTCTCGCACCCGGCCGCTGAGAGTGAGCTGGGCACTTTCCACGGGTTGTAGGTCGGCGACGCCGTCCTGGTCTGTGTCCACGGGGGCCCGGATATCGACCTCGACCGGCAGGTTGTCGACCACCTGGATGGTGATCTCATCGTTACCTATCCTCTCTCCATCATCGTACGCGAGCGCAATCACATATGCGCCCAGTTGGTCAAAGGTGTAGGCCAAAGTCGATGCCACCGACAAACCCACCCCGTTGACGTTTCCCTGACTCGAGCTCGTCGAGGCGTCCGGTGCGGTAATCGTCCATGCAATATTCTGAGCGAGGATGGTGGCATTGTCGGCAATTGTTCCTTGGAGATCGACGGTCGGCGCGGGATTCGGGCTCGCGAACAACACAAAGCTGCCGTCGGCGGGGTCTGTGATCACCACTTGCGGTGTTCCATTGATCGCAGTGTCTCCACCTTCCATACCGTTGTCGCCGGCCGTACCGTTGTCACCCCCGGCATTATCCGAATCGCCGTCGACGACAGGAGATGGGGCGGATCCAGCGCCGGGCTTTTTGTCGCCACAACCTGTCGCAAAGATGATTCCGCCCACAATCGTCAGAGCCATGCACCAGTCTCTCATCGTGTCCTCCCGAACTTTTGAATGCCTGTTTAGTTTTACGCCTGTTTAATTCTACGCCTCTCGAGACGGCCCCTGCAGGTGCCCGTTCACTCGAGAACAAATACGTAACCAAGGTGAAGTGCAGCCGCCGCCAGTGTCGGTTCGGCAACGTCGTCAAATTCTCCGAGGTCGATACCCACCTCGCGGTAACGAATTTCTGCAATGACACCGCCCGGCCCCAAGGGCAGATAGGCTCCCAGTGCAAATGACACCCCCAGTGCGACATCAGTATGCTGCATGGGTGGATTGCTGAACGCTTGGATCTCGGTCTGCGAAATGTCTGCCGCCAACCCGACTGCCGCATAGGGCATGAGCAAAGCTCCCACGTCCAGTCGAAGGCGTGCTCCGAGCTCCAGAGGAAAGACTTGAGAATTCTGAATCAGCTCGGTTTGGCCGCGACCTGGAATCAATACCTCGCCTTGCTGCTTCATTGGGCTCCACCCGGCTTCGACGTAGGCGCTCAAATCCAGCCCGATGCTTGCGAGTTGGAGATCACTCGGTACGCCCAATGTCGACAGTGGCAAATCAATCAACAGTCCGACAAAGAATCCTGCCTGGAGGTCTCCGCGCGGCAGGACGCCGCCAATTTTCGGTCCGAGCCGCAAGATGTCTCGAGAATCGGTTCTTGTTACCCCCGGCCCATCAACCGCAACATGCACGGTCGAAACCGACGTCTCGCCAACGGTGGTAGCCCGTATCTCCTCCATTGCCGACGAGGACCGTATGTCTGTGAGCTCGATCTTCTGCGCCTCCGATGTTGGTTCGGGTGTTGTGGGCGCAGGCAGTTCGGGTGTTGTGGGCGCAGGCGGATCCAGCGTTGCCTTGGGGGCCAAAGTCAGTCCTGCTAACACCACACACCCTGAGCGCTTGGCTCCAAGCTCCAACTGCAAACGGTGTTCACCCGGCTCCACCATCACGTGGATCCTGCCAAGTGGACGGCTCGGCATCAGCAGCGAGGCCGGTTCATAGGTGATGTCTTTGCCACGCTTGGGCCTGAGGCGATGAACCTTCTTATTGCCGTCGAGGGTGGCAGTGAGCTTGACGGGTTTGGGACGACTGGGCCTTTTGGTCAAGTCCACACGCAACTCAATTTCAATCTTTGCCGGTCCTTGAACGACGAAAGTCTCGCTCGGTACCAAGGCATGGCAAGCGACCGAAGTGCCGTGGTCGACAATTGTCCGGGCTGCTTGATCGCTCGCAACCGCGAAGGTCCCAGAGCCCAGAGCCGCGCAGCTCACCAAAGCCAAAGTGAGAGTCGACATGGAATCCCCCTTTAGAAGCAGTCGTCGATTGCTGCTGTCCGTCCAATTCTGACGACCGCTTGAAAATCGGAATCCACAGCCACCAGTGACCAATTTGCCGGGTCTGCAGCGGTGTTGTCCAACGCAAGGCCCCGTAATCGGCTAAAGCCGGTCACCATGGGGACTCCGCCTTCGAGTGACGCGCCGACTTGGTTGTCTATATCGGTATAGGCGAGCAGTTCTTCGCTTTGCGCGTTGTTTGCGCGTGTTGTCGCAATCAAACAGTCACCACCACCGGCGACGTCACCCGGCACGTAGACGATTCCGTAGGGCTGGTCCAGACAGCCCGAGTTGTTGCAGTTGTCGCGTTTTACGGTCCACCAGCGATCCCGACCACTGTCATAGCCGTGCAGAACGCCGTCCCAGTTGTTGTTGGCGTCGTCGGTGACAAACAGGAACATTCGTTGTGCCCTGGTGTCGTCTGCTGTCGCTTCGGCACCCGTCATACGCAGGGCCGCGGCGACATTGACGAGATTTCCATCGACGTTGGGCACACCGTAGGTGTGCAGAACTCCCATCCCAACACTGGGCGGCGTTTGGACCTCCAGGACCTCGTCATTGTTTCTGTCGACGACAAAAAGAACACCAGCGTCCTCGCCAAGGTCGACGTCGTTTGTGCCCCAGTTTCCATCTGACGAGCGGATGGCCACTGGAAGTTGGTTGGTTGGGGCGGGGCTGCGACCAATCTCATCGGCAACGAGAAACACGCAGGCGTTGTTGGTCGCAAAACAGTTGTTGCCCGTGAATGCGCTCATGCCGGTGGTGGCCCGGACTGTATTGAAGTGGGAAGCAACTTCCAGGGCCTGCTGCGCAACTGAACCCGCACGAGCAATGCAGGCATTACGGGTGAGGCCGGCAAGAGCTCCGCCTCCACCACAGTTGTTGTTGGCACCGCAGTTCGAGGACAACTGAAGCACGTAGGTGTCTGCACGAGTACCCGTTGGATTATCGACCGCGCCTATTTGGATGCTCAGACAACTGTTGTCCTCAAGAATTTGAGGTATTTCCCAACCGCCGCGGCCTGGAATGGCCCCGAGGGTTGCCATTCCTTCAGGGTCGAAGCCGTTGCCTTGGTCGGGCAAGAACAGGGCCGGTGTGGTTCCGGGCAGTCCAGACCAAATCTCGTCAACGCCGTTTCTCGAGGGTATGTACTCGTCGATGCCCAAGTAGAGGTTGCCGGTGCCATCAAATGCGATGGTGCTGGCACGATAGGGATAGAGATCAATCGAGGTCGTGATGGTGCCGTTGGCGTCATCGACCTGGTAAACGAGGGGGATGCTGTTGCTGAGGTTCACGCCGAAAACACTGCCGTCGGGTGCGACTGCTACATCGCGGATCCCCGCGAGATAGTCACCGCTGGCGAGGACGTCGATATTCCGCTCTGCAGAAGAGTCGAGGTCGAGGCGAACCCGGATGTAGGCAGGAGCAGAGTTGGCCATGTTTGCCGCCGCGTCAATCGCCTGGCCGACGACGGTTACGTCGCCGAGCCAATCGGGATTGACGTTGAGGCTGAAGGTGATCACGAGATCGGTCTCAGCGGTGTATTGACCGTCGCCGATGAAAATGAAGTCTTCACTGGAGACCCCCGAGCCAAAGGCTTTGTAGGCGAGTTGGGTGAGGCTCAGGTTGTCCCTCGCGGTCAGCTCGAGGACGGCGAAAGTATTGCGACGCAAGATCAAAGCCGGCAGAGTGCGAGTGGCGCAGTCAGACAGGTCGGCTTGGTCGGTTGTCAAACCCGTTGCGGGACAAACGGCGAAGCCATTGATGCGGGTGATGGCTACACTGGGAGGCTCGAGGTCGGGGATGTCCTCTACCAGAATATACTCGAAATCACTTGCCGACGGGTTGGCGCCGTCATTGAACGTGGCGGTGACAATGTAGACACCCGACCGCGTGATGGTGAACTCGTTGCCGTCTTGTGTCCATTCGCCATTGTTGATCGGATTTTGGGGAACGATCGTGAATGTTGGTGCTGGCGACCACAATACATTGCCGTAGATGTCTCGGACGACGGTGAGAGCCAAGGTCGTGTTGTTGACCGCCATGCGGGTGAGACTCAAGGTCAAGTCGACAGAGCGTGACCCCGAGGCCGCTGCCACATCTAGGTCCAAGCCGTCGGTGGTGCCCGAACCGGCAATGCGAGCATTGATGGTGTAGCTGCCGACTTTGGTCATTCCAAGGATGTTGCCGCTGCCCGAAATGCCATCGTCCATCACGACTGCACCGGGATGATTGACGGTGACCAGGATCTGTCCTTCGGCGATGTTTCCGAATGCGTCTGCGGTCGCATAGTCGTAGGTGACATCTTCCCCTGCCTCGACGGTCCCGTCTGTGGCACTGCCGCTCATCTCCAATTGCGTGAAAGTGGTCGCGCGTCCGGCGATGATCTCAAAGGTGCGATCGTCAGAAAGCTCTCCTGATGTGGCTGTAACCACCGCATTGTCTGCGACAGCCGTGAGTCCGGAAAAGGTGGTTCGAGCTACGCCGCTGGTGTTGGTCTGGACCGTCTGCGTAGCAGCAGAGGCATCGAGGCCGGGCACGCCGCTGATTGTCAAAACGACGTCGAAACCAGAAAGATCGGTGATCTCGTCGTTGGTGGTGCGCACGGTCGCCAGGATCTCCCCTTCGTCCGCGGTGATTTGATCCTTGGAAAGCTCCAGAATCAAACCTTCCGGGTGGGGCTCCTCGTAGGCGACCTCCACCGTCAAGGCGTCACTGACATTGCCGGCACTATCTACTGCAGTGAGTGTGAGACTGGTTGTTGCTTGCAGCCCGCCGACGGGAATGGTGGTCGTCAGGCCCACATCGGCGCGAAACTCCGCCGTGAATGGATCGGCGATGACCTCGACGTTCTCCAGACCGCCAGTGATTCGCACCGTCGCACCGTATTCTGCAGACCCTGTCAGAGTCTGGACGGGCAAGCTCGTTGGGGTTGTCACCGGATTCAAATTGGGTGGTGGAGGCGCTGTCTCATCTTTTTCGGTGCAACCGGTACCCAGCAAAAGCAGAAACGAGAATCGCGCAGCGTAGAAACACCAGCTAGGGACTGCGAGAGATGCTCTCGCTGAGGGAAGGCTCATTTGCTGTATCATCCTCGAACTCCTTGAAGATCTGGTGAGTTGTGTTTTGTCTCCTGGTTGAGTGTAAGACCGCCCAGAAAGGTAACGGACGAAGAAAGAAATATGTGCACTGTCGAGCTAGCGGCTCTACATTAACAACCTTAGACGTAACAACCATAGACGTGCGTTTATCAGTTCCCCTGCGAGGCAGGACCCTTTGATGTTTACAGTCGCCGTAGCATCCTTGGTGGTTTGCACCTACGCGGGCATTGCGCTGCATGTTGAGCCTACTTCGTTGATTGTCGACGATGGTGAGTCAGCGCGACTGGTCATTGAGGCGGGAGATGTGGCGATAGAAGATCTTCAGCTTCAGGTGGAGCTCGGCAAGGTCACCCCGCTGCGCCGGACATCCACCGATGCCTTCGAGGCCTCGTGGAGTTTGCCCGATGACCTCCAACCGCGCCAAGTGGCGGCGGCAGTCGTTAACACCAAGACGCGCAGTGCGACATTCACAACTTTGCGCGCATTCCGCCGAGCACGATTTCGAGTTCATGGCCAACCGGCGGCTGATGTGAAAATTATGTTTGGTGCGGAGGTCGTGACGGAGACAATCATCCCCGCGGGAGGTGATGCAGTTTTGTCGGTGCCCGTACCACCAGGGGCGCAATTTGCAGTGATTGAGCAGAGGGTGCCATCCCGAGATTTCGTGCAAACAGAGACCCGCGCATTTGATTTGAAGAATGCTTTGCGGGCGTGGATGATCCCATTGTCTATGACCATCGGAGAGCAGCAAAGCGACAGTACGGCACTGTTTGTCTTCGTCTACACCGACGTGACTCCTCCAGTGCCAAGGCTTCAATCGGCGTTGGGACCTCAATTGGACGTGAGAGCTTTTGACGACAGAACGTTGAGGTCCGTCAAACTCGGCCCGGATACATACCGCGTCGAGGTGCCGCGGGACTTGGCCAAGGCCGCGGCGCAGTCGGGAAAGGATTCCCTGGAGATTGTGGCCACCGTCGACCATGAAGGACAGGTGGCATCGGCGAATCTCACCATTAATCTGATTCGTGGTGTACCCCATAAGGTCACGCTGAGTCGTGACGATGAGACATGGGAGGTAGGCACGTTCGGCGAGTTCGGCGTAGAGGTTGTGGACATCTGGCACCTGGGGGTTGAAGGTGTGCGCCTGCAGTTGTTGAGAACCGCGAGCGATGGACTTGCGCTCGTGCCGGAGCAATTCCTCGAAGATGCGGGGGACGGACGTTATCGTCTGTTGGCCCGGGCGCCGCAGGAAATTCCATCGGAGAACCCTGCCGGATTCGCGGTTCGCATCGAGCCCGGTGGACTGTTGAGCAACGCGACTGAAGTATTGTTGACGAGTGGACCGCCGGAACACGTCGTTCTCTCCCGCGAGCGTTCGAACGAACACCAGGTTGTCCGTTCAAACGAACACCAAGTTGTCATTGTCGTTGAGGTTGTTGATCGGCACGGCAATTCGGCGATCGCTGACCGACTCATTCTGGAGGTCGACGCAGGGACGTTGTCGATTTCAGAAAGCAACCAAGTCCAACACTGCGTCACCACATGGAGTCCAATGGACCCGCGAGTGTCAGAACGAGTGGATCTGATTGCGCGGATCCCGACATCCCACACAACGGATCATCTTCAGTTTCGGCACGAAGGAATTGGGCGTGGGTGGCACCTCGCCCCTTTCATTGGGGCTCTGACTGATTTCGGTCGGCTCCAATCATTGGCCGGGGGAATCTCTTTGTCCTACGCGCTTTCGGGAAGTTGGGAGCAATGGGCTCTTATGGCAGAGTTTTGGGCTGGCTGGACGCGTCGCGACGAACAAATATCCTGGATCGGTGTGGCACAGTCCACCCCTGTTGAACGATCGGTGTGGCTGTTCCCCGTTTCACTAGGGGCAAAACACGCTTGGTATCCAAATCCAGATTGGGAGGTAAGTTTGGCGTTGGGCTCTGGGGTCTTGTTCACTCAGGCTTCGATCAACGGTTCGGACCAGGGGCCGATCACGACATCCAGTGCAGAACAACTTGGTATTGATTGGCTGTTTCAACTCTCGATGACAGTTGCACGTCGACTCGGCCCCGGACAGATCGAGCTGCAGCTCAGAGCGTTGGATGCAGTGACGGCCAGTGGGGCCTGGGACAATCGCCCGCGTGCGGTGGGTGGATTTCTCGGTTATGATTTTCAACCTGGTGGAGGATGATGCTCACTAAAACAGGGACACTGTGCGCGCTCGTCATGGTCGCTGGGTGCCGATTCGCAGACGGCGACAGTCTGGGAATCGCAGAAGTCTTTCCTGGTAGCGGGCCTGTGGGAGAAGACGTGCCCGTCGATATTCGAGGCCATGGTTTTCAAATCGTGCCCGATCCAGCATACGACGTCGAGACGTCGCAGCTCGCGCCGAGATTCGAAGCTCGCCTAAACGGTATCCCCCTCGAGGAGGTGCGTTGGATCAACGAGAAACAGCTGTCAGCCATCGTTCCCGCCACAACGCCCGCAGGACGCTACGATTTGGTGGTTGTGTGCCCCGGTGGCCGGTCAACCCACCTCCATGGTGCATTTTCGGTATTGTCGGCGACCGCCGACGGTGGGTCGGGTGGCCAGAGCGGTGACCACGATGGTGATGGCGGGGGTGATGACGAGGGCGACTCTGGCGGCAACACGGAGGTCCTGACGCTTCGCATTGTCGGGGCCGACAAAGACGTGCTCACCGCCAATGGTATCGACCAGACTGGTCTGATGGTACGGCTGCAAGATGCGGCAGGGCTTGGCGTCGCCGGCGAGACTGTCTCCTTCACCTCCCCAGACGGTGGCAGCTTCACTGCCGTGGTGGATCTAGGTGATGGCCGATACTCTGTGCTGTTTACTGCGCCCGACAATGCCGGTGACGGGCTCATCGTGATCACCGCGAGTGTTCAACAATCTCATCAATCGCTGAGTGACAGCAAAGAGATTCAATTGGTCCAGGCATGCGACGGTGCAGATTACACCGTGGGCACCTGGTCGGATCTCGCCACCGCTGTTGGGCAAGCAAATGCCGCCGGCCAACACGTGGAAATATGTGTGGAAGGGGACACAGTGATTCAGACAGGGGTGCCTTTGACCATCAACAACTCCTATGGCGTGTTCCTAAGAGGAGAGGCACGTTCTGTTCTCGATGGTCAATTGCTCGACCCAGGCGAAGGCGGATTTTCTCTTGCATCCGACGGCAATGGCATCGCGAATCTCACCTTTGAAAATTTCCCTGTTGTGGCGGTGAGGATTTCTGGAAATCGCGGAACAGTGATTCGTTCGCGTTTCGTCGCGTGCGCACGGGCAATTGTGGTGGAGGCTGCGGAGAGCACAATCGGCCCCAATGTGGAGATCCAAGATTCGTCGGTGGCAGGCATCGACATCGCGGGAGAAGATACATTTGTCGTCGGCAGTTTCCTGCACGATCAAAGTGGCGCACCTGCGATTCGGATCGTCTCCGCACAGAATGCTGTCATCAAATTCAATCGCTTTGCCCGCAATGCGGTGGCGATCGAGGTTCTGGGTGGCGACGGTCTATCCGTGATGAACAACACCTTCTGGGGGCAAACGAGTGGCGCGCTTGAACTCGACGCCAATGTCGAGGAGTCCAGGGTGCACAACAACGTTTTCGCCATGACCGGATCCAATGCCTTAGCGGCACCCTCGGCGGCGTTTTCGGTGGCTCCCACTCACAACGTTTTCTTTGCAAACGCCGGAGACTGTTCGCCCTGTGTCCTTGGTGCCGACAATCTTCTTGCTGACCCATTGCTGACGGCTCCATTCCAGGACGACTTTCACCCGAGTCTCGACCCCCCGAGTCCCTGCATTGATGCTGGCCGGGTTGTGGGGGATTCTTTCCTGGGATTTGCACCGGATATCGGCGCTTACGAAGTGCGTTGAGATTACACCGTTTTTCGGCAAACATACAGGAAGATCCCATTCGGGCTGTGCGTGTAGGTTCCTGCAATCACACAAATGGAAGCATGACGCCGCAAGGGTGAGCATTTTGTTTGTGACCTTTGGGCGACGTCGTTACATATGAAAGGGAGATGGTGCGAATGCGGGCCCTAGAGCGACACAACGCGAACCTCGGGGCCAACGAGCTCGAGGGCGTGCTGGTTCAGCGTGCCGTGGGAGAAAGAGATGAGAAGGCGCTCGCCGAGTTGTTTAAGTGCTACCAATCGCGCCTGTTCAATTTTATCGTGCGATTGGTGGGAAGGCGGGAAGAGGCGGTGGAGTTAACCCAGGATACATTTCTGCAGGCGTTCGTATCCTTTGACCGATTGAAGGATCCGCGATTCTTTCGACCGTGGTTGTATCGCATCGCGCTCAATATTTCGCGGAACCATCTGCGCCTGGCGGCGCGCCGCGAGCGGCCTTACGAACCGACAGAACATCCTTCGGCCCTTTGGCAACAATCAGCCCGAACTCCCCAGGAGCATCTGGAGAACAGCCGAGACGTTGCTTGGGCCAACACCATTTTGAGCAAGCTCTCTGAGAAGGACCGATCGCTGATACTCCTGCGCCGGGTGGAAGGGATGTCCTACAAGGAACTGAGCCGTGTGTTTCGTGTGCCTGGCCCGGTTCTCAAGATGAGAATGCACCGCGCCCTATTGCGGCTCAACGAGTTGGTTGAGGAGGAGTTGCAATGAGCCTCAGCCACCGACAGAAGAAACTAATCGCTAAGTATCTGGACAAGACAGCGACAAAGGAAGAGCTCCACGAGCTCGAAGGTCAGTTGGACGATCAAGAGCTGCGGGGTGTGCTCACAAGAAGCCAGTCCGCTCTCGAGGCGATCGATGCACTGCCTCTGTTGGACCCATCATGTGATTTGGTGGGACGTGCAGAAAAAGAATTTCAACAAGCACGGCACGCACGAGCACGGCATGCGCGCTCCTGGCCATGGCCTGTTCGAGTGGTGTCGGCATTGGCTGCTGCCGCGGGTGTCGTGGTCGTGGGGGGGTGGTTGCTGTTTGGGCAGTCTGAAGGCCGCCAGCAGACATTACCGCCATTGGATTCACCAGAACAATTTGTTGTAACCGCAAGCCAGGGAAGGGTGTGGCGCGATGTCGGGACTTCTCGTCAGCCGCTGGCCGTTGGGGATGTTGTGTCTCATGGGCAACGCGTTGGAACCGACGCGGACTCGAGTGTCACGCTCATGTTGGATTTGGGTTTGACGGTGCATGTGGACGAGACTTCCCAAGCCACTGTCGCTTCGATTGGAAAACCGCACAACCAACTGCTCTTGTCGACG
Organism: Deltaproteobacteria bacterium RIFOXYA12_FULL_58_15; assembly: GCA_001798605.1. Classification (GTDB taxonomy): domain Bacteria; phylum Myxococcota; class XYA12-FULL-58-9; order XYA12-FULL-58-9; family XYA12-FULL-58-9; genus XYA12-FULL-58-9. The sequence goes on from MGST01000223.1 coordinate 25,926, forward strand.
GGCGCGATTCGAGCAGTGATTGACTCCTTGGACGAAAGGGTTCTGGAGATCGAGCTCGAGGGATCTTTGAGTCATGTGGAGATCAGAAGCGGTGCCGTCGGCGTACTCACAGATGGACAGGGTACTGCCGTGGTGGGATGCACCCTGGGTGAGGCGGTGCTCGTCGAGTCCGATCGACAAACCACGGTGGCCGCCGGGTTCGAAATGGTGTCGGACAAACTCGGCGGGGCCCTTCGTCGTAGCCCAGGTCGGCTCGACTTGTCAGTGCCGACGCTAGGGCCGGTTCCCCACGACGCCCGCTTCGTGAAGATTTCGGGTCAGACAACTCCAGGTGCACAGGTGTGGGTCAACGGTGAGACTGTTGCGGTACGAAACGATGGAGCGTTTACTGTGGAGTTGGAAGTCACACCGGACCAGGAAAAGATCTCAGTTAGAGCGCGGGACTTGCATTTCCGCAAGCAGGGGGTCTTGCTGGCGGTCGCTCGCCAACGGGGACCGCAGCGATCCCCTCTTCCTGTAAGGCCGACCCCGCCGACGCCGGTGGAAGATCTCGATGTGGACGTGGAATGGGAAAACGAGAAAACGCCGGGGTAGGCGGCCTCGGTGACCTGATTGCCTAAATGGCCCCAGGCCTTGAAATCATAGTTTTGAGAAATCTGCCCGGGCGCACTGCAACAGCAACGCATCGGCCCCCACCGAAGCCCTCACCTGGACTGACTGAGCGCTCCACCGAGGTCCCAAGGCACTGCGTAGTCGCGATCGGATATCTTCTGCACTTTGTCTGTGGGGGCTATCACCATTCCATCAGCGATTCTCAATTTTGGATGACCTTTGCGAAAAGCGGAGATCCCCGTGGTGTCCCGCCGACTCGGTCTCGATGTCCCTTTGATCTCAATGGGAAAGAAAACACCATCACGCTCGAGAAGGATATCGACCTCCGCTTTGGAGAATGAACGCCAATGATACATGTTGGGTTTAGGCGACAGCAGAGCACACTGCTTGCGAATCTCATTGACGACCGCTGTTTCGAACAACGCACCAAACAAAGGGTGGCTCCCCACAGCGCGGGGCGATGAAACAGACTGTGCCATGCAGGCCACTCCAGTATCTGCGACAAAACCTTTCGGCTTTCCGCTCACGCGTTTGATTGGATTGCCCGAGTACGCCGGGATTTCATACCATTGAAAAGTCGCCATCAGCATTCCCAGCCAACGTTTGGCTGTTTGTGGGGTCAATCCTATCTCGCGTCCAAGCTGACTGTGATTGACCTCCTGCGCCGTCAATGCTGCGACGATGCGAACGAATCGTCCAAACTGTTGCCAATCCGAAACCTCAGCCAACAATCGAACATCCCGTTCAATGTAGGTCCGCATATATGCACTGAGAAAATTCGGCGTCACAGCATCGGTCAAGAGTTGAGCATCCGGCAGCGCCCCTCGCCACAAGAGCTCATACAAATTCCTCCCCACGGGAAGACGATCCGGTGGACTGGCTACGAGCTCTTCCGGACTGCCCAGCCATGTCCCAAGCCATCCTCTGTCGCTAACTGGTTGCATCTGCGCAGCCCCCCGCAGCAGATTGGTTGTCTCCGCCAGTGAGAAACCATCGAGGTCCACAAACACTGCGCGGCCTGCCAGACTTTCGGCCATTGAGGAAATCACCTGCCACTGTTGGGACCCTGTGAGGATGAATTGCCCAGGACTCCTGTCCCTATCGACATACCGCTTGATTGCGCTGACCAACTCAGGGGCGTATTGAATCTCGTCGAGAACCAAGGGCGTTGAATGATTGCGCAGGAAGAGCTCGGGATCTCGACGGGCATTGTCAACATCTGTCACAGGGTCGAAGACCACACACTCGGTGTTGGGAAAGGCATGGTTAACCAGAGTGGACTTTCCGACTTGGCGGGCTCCCACCACCACCACCACCGGGAAATTGTCGCTGAGCTGCAGAAGGGTGCCAGTTATGGATCTGTGGACGTACATAGTGACAATTATAGTTATAAAACATACATATTTAAACTAATTTACGGCAAATATCATTATTTATGATGATGGTGTTGATGATTTTGATTGTTTCTTCCGTCCGGCCAATGTACCTGAACAAAACGCCAAGAAAACGCCAGGATAGGCGGCCTCGGGCCTCGGTGACCTGATTGCCCAAATGGCCCCGGTGCCTGAGATCACAGTTTTGAGAAATCCGCACGGGCGCGCTGCAACAGCAATGCATCGGCCAGAACGAGACAGATCATCGCCTCAGCTACGGCGATGACCCGCGGAACGATGCACGGATCATGTCTGCCGGAAACGGAGATGGTGTGGGCGGTGCCGTCGCGCTTGATGGTCTGCTGCGGCAGTGAAATCGATGACGTTGGTTTTACCGCGGCGCGCACGACGATGTCCGCGCCGTTGGAGATGCCACCGAGAATGCCCCCGGCGTGATTGGTTACGAAGCGTCCTGGGGGTTCGATGTGATCGTTGGACCCAGAGCCGCGCATGTTGGCCAACGCAAAGCCATCGCCGAACTCGACTCCCTTGATGGCACCGATGGACATTATGGCGGCGGCGATGCGGGCCTCGAGTTTGTCGAAGACCGGTTCCCCCAGGCCAGGCGGTACACCACGGGCATGTACTTCGATGATGCCTCCTACGGAATCGCCTGCCGTTTTGGCTTCGAGGATGGCAGCTTCCATCTCTTCTGCTGCGTTTTGATCGGGGCAGCGCAGGAGGTTGTCCTCGGCCTTGGTCCAATCGCTGGCTGCGAGGTCTGCTTTGATACCAGCGATGGCACAGGTGACGCCTTGGATGCTGACGCCAACTTGTTTCAGGATCAAACGGGCGATGGCACCACCCGCCACGCGACCGGCGGTCTCACGTCCCGAGGCGCGACCGCCACCGCGGTAATCCCGGATGCCAAACTTCTGCTCATAGGTCCAATCGGCATGGCCTGGGCGGAACGTGTCTTTGATGCCGTCGTAGTCATGGGAGCGAACATCTTGGTTTTCGATGAGCATAGCGATGGGAGCGCCAGTGGTGAGGCCTTCGAAGACTCCCGATAACAGGCGCACACCATCTTTTTCGGCGCGGGGCGTGGTCAGGTGGCTTTGACCAGGACGCCTACGGTCCAGATCTCTTTGGATGAGCTCCCTGTCGAGGGGGAGTCCCGGGGGAACACCATCGAGCACCGCACCGAGGGCTGGGCCGTGGGATTCACCGAAGGTGGTCAGTTGTAAGAGAGTGCCAAAACTGTTCGAGCTCATCACACACCTGCTCCGCTGATTTGCCATCGGTCGAGAAGACTGCTTCTGCGACTTCTTCGTAATAGGGTTCGCGCTCGTTTGCTATCTTTTGTGCCTCTTCGAGAGGTGGCAACTCGGTCAGTTTCGGCCGATGTGTCGAGCTTTGAACTCTTTGTACCGCTTGCTCGGGACTCACCCGCAGCCAGACGGTCTCGCCCACCAAGGCCAGCGCTCTTCGATTCTCTGCCGAGACAACCACCCCACCGCCGGTGGCAACGACGCGGATGACATCATCCGCGAGGTTTGCCAACACGCGGCTCTCCAGGGCTCGGAAGGCCGGTTCTCCCTCATCGGCAAAGATGGCGGTAATGCTCTTGCCCGCTTGCTGTTCGACGGCGGCGTCGAGGTCGACGAACTCGAGGTTGAGTCGCTCGGCCAACATGGCACCCACGGTACTCTTGCCCGAGCCACGCACACCGACGAGAACGAGGCTCATCGGAATTCCTCGAGCATCTGCCAGAACTCGGGGTAGGATTTGGATACGCAGCCGGGGGTGAGCACCGTGAAGTTGTTGACGCGCAGGCTGACGAGCCCGAAGGCCATCGCCAATCGGTGGTCTCGATGAGAGTCAAGGGCCGCGCCGTTGCCCCTCAGAGGCCCAGGCTCGATGACCAATCCGTCCGGCTCCTCGGTAATCTTGGCGCCAAGCTTCTTGAACTCACCTGCGAGGCCTGCCAGCCGGTCACTCTCTTTGATACGCAGGTGTGCAGCGCCTTTGATGTGCGTGTTGCCCTGCGCAAAGAGCGCACAGGCAGTCACTGTGGGGACGAGGTCGGGCACGTCACTCATGTCAATCTCGCGGTCGCCCGCGGTTGCAAGGGTCTCGAGAAGAGATGGGAAGAGGCGGTCACCTTGCGCCGAGTCTTTCGATGCATTGACGACGCTGACCTCGCGGCCTGTGAGCCAACCTGCGGCGATCGGATAGCTCGCGCTCGACCAATCCCCTTCGACCTCATATCCGTGACACCGAGGGCGACCACGGGATACCACGTATGTATTGGGCATGGGTTGTGAATACCTTACGCCAAATGCGCCGAGCACCGACAGGGTGAGTTCGAAGTACGGTCGGGAGGGGAGGGCACCATCGACCGTGATGCGAAGACCCTCGGGCATGCGTGAGCCAACCAAGAGCAACGCCGAGAGCTCTTGGCTCGAACCGCCGGCTTTTAGCACCGTCTGTGCTGCCACCCCATGTGGATCGGAGCAGTCAAGGCGAACGGGGGGACATCCTGGGTTGCCGAGCTCATTCACCTCGACGCCCAGTGACGACAGCGCCGCCAACAGGCTGGGCATGGGCCGGCGATGCATGTCTTCATTGCCATCGACGATGTAGGAGCCGCGCACCACGGGGGACAAACCGGTCAAGAACCGAGTGGCGGTGCCGGCGTTGCCAAGGTGCAAACGAGCATCGACTTTTGGGGAAAACGTCTCGGGAGGGTGCACCAACCAGTGGCTGTCATTCTTTTCAACTCTGACGCCGAGGGCGGTGAGACCGGTGGCCATGGCCTCGGAGTCGTCGCAGATCAATGGATTGTGGATCCGGCATGGATCGTTCCCAAGAGCCCCGAGGACGAGGGCGCGTTGGGTGAGGCTCTTCGACGGTGGCACGCGCACTTCGATCATGGATCCCTCTCGAGAAGCTCAGCCGTAATGTCGATACCGAGCCATGCTTTCAATTGCAACCGTCCCTGCTGCGACCACATGGCACGACCCAAAATTGCTACGCCGCCGTTTGCACGGGTATCGGCGAGCAACTTCGTTTCACCCAATACCACATCGAGGACAATCTTGTACGCAAGCAGAGTCGGCTCCGGCACCAAGGTCGCTGTCGGGTCGTTGGCACCAACCGGGGTGGTTTGAATGAGAATGTCAAACGGAGTGCTGCGAAGTTCCGAGAGATCGCCCGAGCTTGCGCCGATAGGGTCGCCGAGTGTTTTGGCCTTCATGGCATCACGAGCGAGAATGGTGACTGCGGCGCCCCGCGCGACCAGACTCGCAGCGATGGCCGCTGTTGTCGCCCCTGCTCCCAAGAGTATGGCCCGCTTGCCTTTCACCTTCACGCCTTCTTTTTCGATAGCCGCCACCGCGCCGTCGCCATCGGTAAGAAGCGCATGCATGTGTCCGGACTTCTCGACGACGAGGGTGTTGGCTGCGCCCACAGTCCGAGCCTGTGTGCTAACGCGATCGGCCATGGATATAACTTGCCTCTTCAGGGGCATGGTGATGCTGGCACCGCGAAGACCGAGCTTGCCGAGCAATCTGAGGGTGGCGCGCGGCCGCGACGTGACGACGGGCAGATAGCAGGCGTTGATGCCGCGGGCGTTGAACAGTGCATTGTAGACATTGGGCCCGGGCGATCCCAAAACCTGTTGACCGCCGAGCAAAACATACAGCTCGGCGTCCGCCGCTGGCGGCAAGCGCCACGCTTTGGCCTGAGCTGCCGAGATTTGTCCCGGAGCTGTTGTGTTGTCGGTCTCAGATGCAACATAGGTCCACGCAGAGCCAAAGCGCGGGTACAGTGCCCGCGACAGCAAACCGGCCGGGCCCATGCCAATCAGTATTACGGGTGCACGAGCGGCTGTACCTGCGTGTAGCAAGGGTTCTAGCTCTGCCGCGTCGTCGATCTTGATGGCGAGCTTGATGGCGTCGGCTTTGTGTTGTGCCATTGATGCGAGCAGGGTGCCGACTCGCGAGCTACCCCCTGAATCGAAGACATGATGGGAAAGAATGACTTTGGTGCCGACTTCGTGGGCGCGTCGGAGGAAATCGCCAATGACCCGGGGGCCGACGCACGCCTCGATGTCGACCCAGCCTGGCCGCACGCGCTCGACTGCGTGGGCCAGGGCCGCAATGCGATCGACTTCGGTTCCGCGATAGTGCCCACCCTCTCGGACAGTGCGGCAAGTGAGGATGAGAGGTGAGGCATCTTTGGGCAAATGCTCGAGGCGGAGCTCGTCATCCAGTAGATCGAGGCGGACTTCCTGTAACGCAGCAGTGCTGTGCCGCCGCAGTCGTTCACAAAGCGATGTCGCGCTCTTTTCTGCGCCGGTTACGCAGAGCATCCCAGCTCCTCAAGGACAGCGACGACGATGGTGTCCTCGACGTCGTGGCCATAGCCCTCGGGTCCTCGGGCCATGATGCCAATACCTGCTGGCAAGGCATAGCGAGCCCGACCTCTGCGACTTTTCTTGTCGCCGCGCGTTGCCGCGAGAACACCCTGTGTGGTTGCTTGGATGGGTACGATGGCCGGCAACTTAAGAGCCACAAGTGCCGCACGGATTGTGTCCAGCTCCTTGGAGCTCAGAAGTCCGAGCCTTTCGGCAATGCCCGCCTCGACCGACAGGCCCGCGGCGACGGCTCGTCCGTGGGAAAGTTGATAATCGCTCAAGAGCTCAAATGCGTGTGCGATGGTATGCCCGAGGTTTAGGACCTGGCGGAGGTCCTGCTCAGTCGGATCGTTATTCACCACGTCTGCTTTGATCTCTACCGACCGAACAATAGGCGCAAATGTGGCGTTGGGGTCGAGCGCTCGAAGTGAGTCGCTCTGTGTCATCAGTTCGCCAAGATGATTAGCGTCGGCAATGACCGCGTGCTTGACCATTTCTCCGAGGCCGTTGTCCACCTGCTCTGCGGGCAAGGTGGTGAGCAAATCGAGATCAATGGTGACGGCCAGGGGTTGGCTGAAGGCGCCTATGAGGTTCTTGCCTGCTGGCGTGTTGACGCCGACCTTGCCACCTACGCTTGCATCTACGGCACCGAGGAGACTTGTGGGAACTGCTACCCATGGAACACCGCGCAGAAAGGTGCTGGCGACAAAGCCGCCGAGATCCGTGGAGACGCCGCCGCCCATGGCGACAATGACAGTATCCCGTCCCACTCCTGCTGCGAGGAGCTGGTCCTCTAGATTCTCTTTGCTTGCGCGGGTCTTGTTCATCTCGCCAGCGGCAAAGGTGAAGCCGAGCGTGGGTCGGCTCTTTTGGAGAATTTGCTGAAGTGCATCACCGTGCAACCTGGCAACCGTGTCGTCAGCAATCCAAACAACACGGGCGGCCGTCTCGGGGATGATTTCCACAAGGTGTCGGATCGCGTTTCTGCCAACCCAGACGGGGTACGGCGGATTGCCTCGCGGTGATATGGTGACGAGTCGTTCCACTTGGTACCCTCAGGATTCGAGTGATGTGGCGGCCTTCATCTTGCGAACGAAGTCGCCGATTTCGTGCAACATGACACCGGGAGCATCGAGGTTCTCTTCTATGTGACGCACCACGGCGGATCCGCTGATGGCACCGGCGGCACCGCATTTGAGTGCTGCGCGAACCTGCTTGGGACTGGATATGCCAAAGCCTAACATTGCCGGCGGTGCGCCCACCTCTTTGAGGACTGCGAGGAGATGCTCAGGTGGCAGGTGCACCTCTTGGTCGACGCCCGTGACGCCAGCGCGGGTAACGACGTAAACATAACCGTCGCAAAGCTGGGCGATTTGTCGCAGGCGATCCTTGTTTGCATTGGGGGTGCCGATGAGGACGGGACAAATGCCGTGCGCGCGAGCGCTCTTGGCAAAGGGGGCAGCCTCGGCGCTTGGGACGTCGGCGACCAGTACGGAGTCAGCACCTGCGTCGGCGGCGCGTTGGTAAAACAGATCAATACCGTCCCGAACGACGAGGTTGGCATAGACCAACAAACCCATGGGGATGTCCGCATTTTCTTTGCGGATCTGGGCCAACAGATTCCAGCAGTCCTTCGGGCGAACGCCCTGCGCCAGGGCTCGTTGGGACGCGGCTTGAATCACGGGGCCATCGGCCACCGGATCAGAAAACGGGATCCCCACTTCCAGCGCATCGGCTCCAGACGCGACGAGCATGCGCAAGAGCGCGAGCGACTGCTCGAGATTGGGATCGCCCAAGGTAACAAAGGGGACAAAGGCACCACACCTCTCTTGGTCGAGGCGGGCGAACATCGTGTCATAGCGACTCATCAGATCTCCTCCTCGCCTCGGAGAATGCGGCGTACCTCAGACATGTCTTTGTCACCACGTCCAGACAGGCAAATCACCAACACCTCTGGTTCGGTGGCTTCTTGCGCCCGCTTGATGGCGTGAGCAATGGCGTGTGCTGACTCCAGGGCGGGAATGATGCCTTCCTTGAGCGCCAATTCTTGAAAAGCTGCTAGGGCCTCTGTATCGGTCGCACCGACGTAGGTTGCTCTTCCGGTCGTCTGCAAGTGGGCATGCTCCGGCCCGACGCCCGGATAGTCGAGACCTGCTGCGATCGAGTGGGTTTCGGCGATCTGGCCATCGGCGTCTTGAAGCAAAAATGATCGGGATCCGTGCAGGATGCCGACTTCTCCCGTGTGAATGGTGGCACCGTGCTCTTGGGTGTGCAAGCCGCGACCGGCGGCTTCAACGCCGACAAGCGCAGTCTTCTCGTGCTCCACAAAGTCGGAAAAGATGCCGATGGCATTGGAGCCGCCGCCAACGCAGGCGATGACCGCATCGGGAAGTCTGCCTTCTGCTTCGAGGATTTGTTCCTTGGCCTCGCGACCGATCACCCGCTGAAACTCGCGAACCATCAATGGAAAGGGGTGGGGGCCCACCACACTTCCGAGCATGTAATGGGTGGTGTCGTAACTCGAAGTCCACTCCCGCAGAGTTTCGTTGACTGCGTCTTTGAGGGTGCGTGAGCCATGGGCGACAGGGACCACTTCTGCGCCCATCAGCTCCATGCGAAAGACGTTGAGTGCTTGGCGTTCGACGTCCCGCTCTCCCATGTAGATCCGAGTCTCGAGGCCAAACAGGGCACCGGCGAGAGCGGTGGCGACGCCATGTTGCCCAGCACCGGTTTCAGCGATGATGCGCTTTTTGCCGAGCCGCTTGGTGAGCAGTCCTTGGCCGAGCACCTGGTTGGTCTTGTGGGCACCCCCATGCAGCAAATCCTCGCGTTTGAGGTAGATGCGGGCTTTGGTCTCGGCGCAGAGATTTCGACAACGGTACAAAGGCGTCGGTCTTCCAGCATAGGTGTGCAGGAGCTCATCGAGCTCTTTTTGAAATGCTGCGTCCTCCCTTGCTGCAAGAAAGCCTTCCTCCAACTGTTCGAGGGCGGGATAGAGGATCTCTGGTACGAAGGAGCCACCAAACTCACCGAATCGAGTATTGACCTTCACCTGTCACCACGTTGGTTGTGACCACGAAGCTCTGCAAAAAAGCTACGCAGTCGTGTTTCATCCTTGCTACCGGGGCGCGACTCCACCCCGGAGCTCACATCGAGTCCCCAGACGCCGATAGCGTCAGCCTTTGCAACATTCTCGGGTTTCAATCCCCCGGCCACGATCAACTTGTCGCGCTCGGCAAAGCCATCGAGCAACGACCAATCAAAGGCGGTACCGGTGCCGCCACGGCGCACTGGGCATAGGGCATCAAGAACCAGCCGGTCTGCGCCGCTGTCAACCAGGCGCGGAAGTGCGTTGCTCACACTGCAGGCCTTCCAGATTTCGGCGTTGGCGAGTGCGCGCCTAAGAGACTCGATATAGGTCTGGTCCTCTTCGCCATGAAGCTGCACGGCGAAAAGACTGAGCTCATTGGCTGTTTCCACCACATGTTCGAGGGAGGAGTTGACGAATACTCCGACCCACTTGAGGGGAGCCGCAGCACAGACTCCCGCGGCACATTGGGGAGTTATGAATCGGGGAGACTCTTCTGCAAAGATCAAACCGCCGAAGGAAGCTCCAGATCGCCAAGCGGCCACCGCGTCATCGCTCTTTGTCAGGCCGCATACCTTGACGCGGCCATAGATGAGCTCACGACTCGCGATCGCAGGCCTCGGTTGCGACATCATCGCCGATCCGACGAGGAAACCGTCCACATGCTGCCGCAGATGGCGGATCTGTTGATGATGGTGCATGCCCGACTCACAAATGACGATGCGGTCCGCCGGTACCATCGGTGCCAACGTCTCGGTGGTCGAGGTGTCCACCTCCAAGGTGTTGAGGTTTCGATTGTTGATGCCAATGATGGGAGCGTTGAGGTCGAGTGCCCGATCCAACTCGTCAGAGTCGTGTACCTCAGTGAGAACGTCGATATCGAGGGACTGGGCGGCGGCAAAACAATCGTTGTAGGTGGCATCATCGAGAACCGAGAGCATCAAGAGTATGGCGTCAGCGCCAAAGTGCCGTGCTTCAAAGACTTGATAAGGATCGACGACAAAGTCTTTGCAGAGGATTGGTAAGTCCACGACCGCTCTGGCTGAGCGGAGAAACTCATGACTTCCTTGAAAGTAGGGCTCATCGGTCAATACCGAGATGGCGGCGGCGGTGTCGGCGTATTCCCGGGCGATGGCTGCAACATCGAAATCCGGTCGCAACAACCCCGCAGTTGGCGATGCCTTTTTACATTCGAGGATGTAGGTCACTGTTGTTTGACGTAGCGCCGACGTGAAGCTGCGGTCCGAGGGCAACAGCTCCGCATGAAACGCTTCAAGGGGTGTTTGTTCCATGCGGCTGGCGACGTCGACCCGCTTTCGCGCGATGATCTCAGCCAGTGCCATGGGACAGCTCCACCCAGCGTTGCATTCTGATGAGGGCGGCACCGGAGCGTAAGACGTCTTGGGCTAGAAGGGTGCCGTCATGCAGATTGGCCGCTTTGCCACAGGTCCACAGGAGCGCTCCGGTGTTTATTGCGACGGCGGCGTTGTGGGCATCGCTGCCTTTGCCGCCCAACAAGTCGCGAAGCCATGCGGCGTTGTCGTTTGCATCGCCACCCTTGAGGGCATCGAGGGGAGCGCAATCGAGCCCCGCGTCCTCCGGGTGAATCTCGATATCGGTGAGAGCTCCGTCTCGCCACAACGCTCCCACGGTGGGCCCGTGCAAAGCGACTTCATCGAGGCCTGAGCCATGTACCACCAGAGCAGCCTTACACCCCAGCATTCTCAGTGTCTCTGCGACTGAGCGACATAGGGCAGGGTCATAGACTCCTACCACTTGCCAGTGAGGACGCGCCGGATTGGCGAGGGGGCCGAGTATGTTGAAAATGGTTCGGGTCTTGAGGGTTCGTCGTACCGGCATGGCGTGCCGCATGCCTGGATGGTAAT
>MGST01000224.1 GCA_001798605.1 Deltaproteobacteria bacterium RIFOXYA12_FULL_58_15
TAGGTGGTATCCGCCGTGATGTTGATGCTCGTCGTCTCGCCATTTGCCACCGTACTCACGCCCTGATTGATGCTGCAACTTGGGGCCGGTGTGGGAGAGTTCGCATACGTCCAAGCCCATGACGCATTCGTTGACACACCGGTTTCCACGGAACTTGGAGTGGCGCTGAAGGTAGCGATATCTGGAGCAACTGCGGACGCAACCACCGTCACGGTCTTCTCTGCGGTGTCCGAGCCTGCTGAATTGGTGCAGGTGAGGGTATAGGTGGTATCCGCCGTGATGTTGATGCTCGTCGTCTCGCCATTTGCCAGCGTACTCACGCCCTGATTGATGCTGCAGCTTGGTGAGGGCGTGGGATAATTGGAATAGCTCCAAGTCCACGTCACTTCCGTTGCCTCCCCAATCAAAACGGACGCGGGGCTTACGGAAAACGCGGCGATCTCCGGCGAAACGGGATCTTTTTCATACCCGACCACCAGTTCTTCTTCGCAGGAGACAGAAACAAGAGCGATTGGTGCCAAAACCAAAGCCCAAATTCTTCTATTCATGAACCTTCTCCCGTTGCTTGTTCTGCTGGATTATTCTCCCTAGGTGGGTGGTGTCAAACAGCGGGATTTCGGATCACTGAACATGTCGAGTAACTTAGCCTGACACGTCTCAGATGACTGCTGGCGCTTGGGTCTTCTGCCTCTGACGTCCTTCTATTTGAGGCACCACCCGAACAATGTCTGCATCGACGCGGACTCGGACGATGCCAGGCCAAATGGGCAGCATATTGATCCACAAGAAAGAGTTGGTGGGGACGTTGCGCTCCAAGTGGCAACGCAATCTAACCACAGCTTCGCCACCGAGCTCGGCGACGCGCGCGTTGAGTTGGTCTGAAAAGTCGATCTTCCCCAAAGGCGCCAACGTCCACATGATCCCGTAGCCTTGAACCTCGGTCTCAAAGTGTCCAAGAACCTCCTGGCGTTCGGGGGGGATGATTTCCCCGTGCTGGTCCAGGACCGATTGGCTCATGGACACGGGTACCTTCATTGAATCGAAGCGGACGCGGTGGCGAGCGCCGGCGCAGTTACAGAGGCAAATCGCCAAGAGAAGAGTTGCGGTGAGCGTGGTTAGAGTGGTTAGGGTAGTTAGAGTTCTCATTTCGCCTCCTCCTTTCTGCAACGAATCTGGCTGGCCGCATAAACCTGGCCAACAACCTCGACGTGCTCAGCGCTGTAGCCAAAAACACTCATGTGGATGAGGTCGGCGGCCTCGAGGTCATCGACTACGGCTACGACATCGTCGCGCCCCCCAATGGCCCGGTGAACGGCGGCGGCTGCGTTGTTGAGACGAGTGTGAGAATAGATACTCTGGCTCACCTGATAGACGGCGTTCCCTATTCTTGTCTCGTAGGTCGACGCCGCGGAAAATCCGGTGGCCTCAATTCCACCCTCGAATTGGGATAAGGCATCGCCTGCATATGCGGCAGTGCAAGTATCACCGACCCGGGTGATGGGGCTGACCATGATGGGTGTACTCAGGGCAGTCAAATCGAGAGTCAATGGCGCACAACCGACTGCTGTCCACAGGCCGATGGCGACTGTCCACTTCGCGTGAGATGTCATTTTCGTTCTCCTGAAAGTTTCATGGCAGTCTCAAAGCAGGTTTGGTGCCATCGAAATCATTGGGTTCTTCCGGCAATCCAGAGATGCTGTGATGCAAAATGGAACCGTCGAGGTCCCACAATGAGACTCGACGGTTGCGTCTCGGCCAGAGGGTGGCAATATCCCTGGTTATGACTGCGAATCTCCGGTCCAGAAACAGACGTCGTCGGGCGAAGGACAGTGTTTGCAGCTGTTGTCGTGTAGTGAGTGGGTTCTGTTGGACATGCAGATGTGGCTTGGCCATGTGTCAGCCCTGCATGGAAGAGAACAAGTGGGGCCTCACCTGCAACAACATCACTTGGGTGTGTCCAAACTGTGGGGAGTCAAATGGGTACGGCAACCAGTAAGGGTTCTTGGCTCGCTCAAATGGGTACGGCAACCAGTAAGGGTTCTTGGCTCGCGCTCATCCCATTGTTCGCGTTTGGGTTTGCGATTGCGTGTGACGCAGATTCACCCGGTGGCAACGGCCCCGGTGGAAACGATGCGATGCCAACGCTCTCGTGGAGCAGTGCTGCGCAGACTGTGGGTGAGGGAGTAGGGGAGGTCGAAGTTGGGCTCGTCCTAAACGAGTCGAGCAGCGAAGACTTTGAAGTGCAGTTCGTGGTGGGGGGCACCGCTGTCTATCCAGACGATCACAATCTCATCGCGGCGTCGGTGCGTTTGCCCAAGGGCACGACGTCGGCGGTGATTTCCTTTGGTGTCATCGACGATGGGTTGGTTGAGGGGGATGAGACTGTTGTTGTCGAGCTCAGTGCTCCGCCAAACGTGTTGCTCGGCAATCGGCGGCACACCGTCACCATCGACGACAACGAGCCAGAGCTCACGTTGGTTTCTCCAAACGGTGGCGAGGTTTGGATTGCTGGAGAGCAAGAGTCGATCACTTGGCTGAGCTTGCTCTCGGGTGCCACCATTGACGTCGACTACTCCATCGACGCCGGCAACAACTGGCAGGTGATCGCAAGCGGTGCCGAGGACGTTGGGGTTATGCCGTGGAGCATTCCCGAGGTCGACAGTGTCGCGGCGTTGGTGCGGGTGCGCGCAACCGACGGCAGCGTCGAGGACACCTCAGACAGTGTCTTTGAGTTGCTCACGCCCAAGTCAACCTGGTTCGTTGATTCCTCTGTCGGAGGTGATGGCACGTCCTGGCTCACAGCGTTTGCCACCGTTCAAGAGGCGATGGCTGCAGCCTCCGCGGGTGATGAGATATGGGTCGCGGCTGGAAGCTATTTGCGCGACGGCGACGACGATGTGGTCCTTGCCATGAAAGACGGCGTCACGGTCATGGGGGGCTTCATTGGCGTCGAGACACAGCGGGAACAACGAGATCCGAGCATCCACACGACGACCCTCGATGGTGGCGGCATGGTGGAAAGTGTCGTGCGCGGCGCAACTCGGGCCGTACTCGACGGCTTTGTGGTGACCGGCGGTGTTGCGAGCGCCGCTGGCGGCGGAATCTATGCCGCCGACGTCTCGGGCCTCACCATTCGACGCTGCGTGATTGAAAACAATCACGCCGAAGAACGCGGTGGCGGTCTGTTTGTCGCAAACGCCACAGGGCTCTTCATCGATGGGAGCCGTTTTGCCGGCAATGACGCGGCCGATACCAGCGGCAGCAATCCGAGCTCGGGAGGCGGCATGACGTTGATTGATACGCGGGCATTGGTGCAAGGATGTGTGCTCGAAGCAAACACCGCGAATGGCGGCGGGGGGGGCATGAGCATTGAAGGCGGCGCTGTGGTGGTGTCGCAAACCACGATAGCAGGCAATCACGAGCTCGGTGCTCTCTCTGGGGGGGCAGTCGCCGTCGAGCACGGCGACCTGATTCTTGCGCGCTCTGAGCTCAGGCTCAATAACGGTTTTGAAGGCGGAGCCATTCGCAGCGAAGGTGGCTCTGTCAGCATCCGCGGTTGTCTGATTGCCAACAATGAGTCAAGCGAGGCGGGTGGGGTGATCTTTGCCTCCGGGACGGCGGTCGAGATCTCCGGTAGCACGTTGGTGCACAACGCTGCGGGACCAAACAATGCAGTGATCACAAGTCACGGCGGCACGGTCAGTCTCGTCAATAGCATCGCCTGGGACAACGCGCCGTTGTTTGCTGACGGTGGTGCCTACGCGGTGAGTTACAGCGCCCTGCAGGAGACTCGCGGCTTCAACGATGGCGGCAATCTGATCACAGCCGCACCAATGTTTGTTGATCCCAACCGTGACGATTTCAGACTCAGTCAGGCGTCTCCTTGCATTGACGTCGCAGATCCCAGGGCTGCGTTGGCTGTCGATCTCGATGGCAACAGGCGTCGTGACGACCCAGGCATGCCCAACCTGGGTGTTGGCATGCCCCCGGCCGATCTGGGAGCGTTCGAGTTCGTCGGCGATACGACCCTGCGTCTGCTCACCCCAAATGGCGGTGAAGTGTGGGACGTCGGCACCACCCAATCGATTACCTGGGACGCCCACAGCAGCATCGCCACTATCCGTATAGAGATCAGCTGTGATGACGGACAGAACCACACTGACGTCACCGCCAACGTGGCGGCCGCAGACGGGGTCTATGCTTGGGACATCCCCGGGCCGGGCGCGCCTCGGTGTTCATTGCGCATTGCTGACGTTGCCCAACTGGTCGTCCTTGACCGATCAGATCACCCGTTTGCGATCGTCTCCAACGCGACGTGGTTCGTTGATGCCGGTGTCGCCGACTCGGGAAATGGTCAAACTTGGGGTGCGGCGTTTCGCACCATACAGGAAGGAGTCGACGCCGCGAGCTTCGGCGACGAGGTACATGTGGCAAGGGGCACCTATCGGGCCGCCGGGGCCGACGTCATCGCCACCATGAAGGAAGGAACCGATCTACTTGGCGGTTATGATGCGAGCACAGGCGTGCGCGATATCGCTGGCAATCCGACTCGTATCGACGGGCAAGGCACTGCGACGCACGTGGTTGTCGCCGCCGATGCTCGTCTTGATGGTTTCGTTGTCGAGAACGGCAACGCCAATGGTGGGGCAGGACCGTGGGACATCCACGGTGGTGGGATTCTCATTGTGGATGTATCACCCGAGATTCGCGACTGCGTCGTCCGTGCCTGCACCGCCGAGATGCATGGAGGCGGCATCTATGTGACAGGCTCTCGAGCAGCGCCGATCATTGTTGACACTGAGCTTGTCGATGGCGCTGCGCGCAACGGTGGATGCATGTTCGTGGCCGCTGGCAGCGTCCCGGTCCTCACGGGCGTCACCTTCACCAGTTGCTCGACCAACTTGGGTTATGGCGGCGCAATCGGCGTCAACGAAGGGGCATTACCCTATTTCTCAAATTGTTTCTTCGTGGACAACACCGCGGGCAATGGTGGCGCGGTGGCTCTGTTTAATGCGCGAGAGGCGGTAGTGTTTCAGGGTTGCGATTTCGAAGGCAACGAGGCCGCGCAGAACGGTGGTGCCATTCAGAATATTGGCAGCACCATCGAGTTGCGTGACGTTTGGTTCATCGACAACAGCGCCGGTGTACGTGGCGGTGCCATCTACCAGACCGAGATGGGCACACCGACGCGGTTGCACGCTACGAACGGCGTGTTTGTTGGCAATCAGGCCTGGGGTGATGACGCGGCCCACGGTGGGGGCGCGCTCTACATGGCGAACGCGACGGTTGCGACTCTCCTTCACTGCACCGTGACCGCCAACGCAGCACGGGGTGACAATGGCACAGCGGGAGCGGTTTATGTCGAAGAAGGTGAGCTCGCGGTCATCAACTCGATTCTGTGGGGCAACACTGACAGCAGCAGTGCGTCTGGGGAATGCCCTGGGAGCATTGACGCCGCCGAGATATTCATGGGAACGAGTGTCGCCGTCGGCGTTGCCTACTCCGACGTCGCTGACCGTTGTCGGGATCTTTGGCCGGGTGATGGGAATATCCATGTCGATCCGATTTTCGCTGCGATCACGTCGCCGTACGATCTCTCCCTGGACACAGCCTCCCTCTGCATCGATGCTGCCAACGGCTCTCTCTCTCCCACGCGCGATATAGCTGACAACCAACGATACGATCATCCCGATCACAGTGGCGGTGTGGGCGACCCGCCCTACGCGGACATGGGTGCTCTCGAGTACATGCCGTAGTCGGCAAACGCAGGTTTTCTCGAGTGGACGGGAGCCTACTCTCGGTTGATACCGATCTTGTTGAAAAACAGATCTTCGATGGTGCGTTGCACCATCGACCACAACAGATCTCTGTCACCGCAATGGGCAAATGGGCCGAGTGGGATCTTGAAGGCACCCTTGTCGGTGCGCCCACCACCATAGGGAACTCCGTGGGCATCCGCGCCAAAGAGCTCTTTAAGGTAACGGTCGGGCTCGACCACCGCTGAGGTTGTGCGCAGGGATCCGTCTACAAACTGATTGTTGACGATGCCGTAACAGATCACTGTGTCGATGCCCTCGCGGCGCAGCAGGTAGTCGGCAGCTTGACCTATGCTGTCACGATCTTCATCCCGGACAAAACCGACACCAGCAAGCATGTAGGTGTCGGCGATGACCTTGCTGGCGTACGCGCGCTGGGTGATCTCCATGGTTCGTGGTGAGATCGACTGCATCGAGATGCCGGTGAGCAAATCGTGGTCAGCGTAACCCGCCAAAAACGCAGCCGCGCGGTAGTCGATCTCTCGTGCAAGCAGGTAGTCGTCGGTGTCTGAGCGGATGCCGTACAAGAGGGCGCTGGCGAGCCTAGCGCAGCCCGGGTTGTCGCGCTCCATGGGGGCAATGCCATCGGCGAGATACTCGGCGTAGATGGAGCTGGCAGAGCCGGCGTCCTCACGAATATCAATGAACTCGGCGGTGATCTCACCCTGTAATTTGTGATGATCGACGACGCTGACGATGGGAATGGCCCGCACATCCGTGGTGGCTTCTAGCAACTGCGCGTCGACCACCGAGATTCGGTCAAAAGTGGTGAGGTCAATGCCCTCGCCATAGCGCACCATCTCGATGGCGAGTTTCTTCACCAGCGCGCGATTCTCGTGATGAGAGATGTCATCGAAATAAAGAATCGTCGGCTCGATGTCGAAATGTGCGCAGATGTACGCGTGTGCCATGGCGCTGCCGATGCTGTCCGGGTCTGGATAGCCACGAATGGCGATGACGTGTCGCTCGCCCCGGTGTCCGTCGAGCACCTCCCGCAAACGGTCAGCGCCCGCTTTGATGAGGACGGTCTTGGCTGAGTCCTGTTGCGATCCCATCCCGGAAGTCTAGGGGGATTGTGCTGCTACAACAAGCTCCCAAGTTTAGTTGGCCCCAAAAATCCACCATCAAATACTATCCGAATCGCCAGATGTGCCGTCAGGTCGAGGAGAAGCGAGGATTTGCGCGCAGTCGTACTTTGACGTACGGCGAGCAGCAAATCCGAAGCTGCGACGAAGAGATAACGGCGCAGATGGTGATTCGGGTGCCCCCTCCCCGGTTGACTTTTGTCTCATTGATTGGATGTCGGTCTTGCTTTGAGAAGCCTCCTGGTTGATTCTTTGGCGGTGACACGACCAGCCGTAGAAACCCTCTTGTCCCGTTTGGCACACAAGTTCGGCGAGCGATTGCGGACCGACCCCGAAGCACTTGAGGGGGTCGCCGGTGATGAATCGGGATTGCCTGGGTGCTCCCCCGCCGCGGTGATTTGGCCGCGCTCGAGTGAAGATGTCGCGCACATCGCGCGTGAGGCCGCCGAGCTTGGGGTTGGGCTCGTGCCGCGTGGTTCTGGGACAGGTAAGGCAGGAGCATGCATACCGAGACCTGCTGACGTGGTCGTCGATTTCAGTCGCATGAATCAGATCCTCGAGATGCGGCCAAAGGACATGTACGCCGTGGTGCAACCCGGAGTTATCACCGGTGATTTTCATGCAGCCGCCGCGGACATTGGATTTTTTTACCCGCCGGACCCAGGCAGCTGGGAGTCGTGTTCTCTCGGCGGCAACATTTCCACCAACGCCGGAGGGACGCGGGCGGCAAAATATGGCTCGACGCAGCGGTACGTTTGGGGACTAGAAGTCGTGCTCGCGGGTGGTGAGGTCTTGCGGATGGGCAAGCGGAGCATCAAGGGAGTGGCCGGATACGATCTAACTTCGCTGCTCGTCGGCTCCGAGGGGACTTTGGGTTTTGTCACCGAGGCGACCATGCACATCATCGTCGCACCCGCCGCGGTTGAGACAGCGTGGCTGAGTTTTCCCAATATGCAGGTTGCCAGTCGTGCCGCAGAGAAGATCTTTTCCGCCGGTTTTGTGCCGCGCATCATGGAGATTATTGACAAAGAAGGGCTCGACGCAGTTCGTTCGGTATCCGATTTGGTAATCGAAGATGGCGTTGGTGCGGCGCTTCTCGTCGAGCTCGACGGTCCCCAGGAGACCACCTTCGATGGACTCATCCGACTCTGCGAAATCGCGGTCAATGCCGGCGCCAGTGACTCGGCCTTGGCGCGCAAGGAGAAAGACCGAGAGGCCATGCGTCGAACCCGACGATTGGTGTCGACCAGGT
>MGST01000225.1:0-845 GCA_001798605.1 Deltaproteobacteria bacterium RIFOXYA12_FULL_58_15
CCTGCGACTCCGAGGCCTTCGCCACTTCATCGTAGGGAATATACTTGGCCATGCCCTTTGATTCTGACCACTTCGTCATCGCTGCGGTCAGCGTCGTCTTGCCATGGTCTACGTGACCAATCGTCCCCACATTCACGTGCGGCTTGGTGCGTTTGAATTTCTCCTTGGCCATCGTTCTCTCTCCTTGGCGTCAAACCGCCTTAGTCAACGACATCGAACTTGGAGCCCATGACCGGATTTGAACCGGTGACCTCCTCCTTACCAAGGAGGTGCTCTGCCTACTGAGCTACATGGGCCCAATCAACATCCTCTTCGTGGAGCGGGCGACGAGGTTCGAACTCGCGACCCTCAGCTTGGAAGGCTGATGCTCTGCCAACTGAGCTACACCCGCATTCTCGGGAATGTGCCCGAGATCATTTGTTGTTGGTGGAGGGGGGAGGGTTCGAACCTCCGTAGCGCGGTGCGCGGCAGATTTACAGTCTGCTCCCTTTAGCCACTCGGGAACCCCTCCAACTTTTTTTTCTTCTTCTCCTCGATCTGGAGCTGGCGATGGGAATCGAACCCGCGACCTGCTGATTACAAATCAGCTGCTCTGCCAACTGAGCTACGCCAGCAAACCTCGTTCCCAACCTAGACGCTGGAAATTATGAGAGAATCCATCATAATCATAGGCCTACGCCGGGCGCGAATCGCGCTTTATAGGGATCGCCCCCCGCCAAGTCAAGCGAAAAAAGGCGTAAGTTGGAAAGTGGCTTGAGCCTTGCACAGAGCCAGATACGCCCTAACCACTTTGGCCCCCCAAAACCACAGCGCGCTGCCTCGCGGCCTCATACAACAAGATCGCT
>MGST01000225.1:883-1978 GCA_001798605.1 Deltaproteobacteria bacterium RIFOXYA12_FULL_58_15
CATCGGTATGCGCACCAGCCGATCACAACATTCGGCGATGGTTCGGCGTAGGCCCTTCCCCTCGGAGCCCACGACGACGACCGTGGGCCCAGTCAAGTCCACATCATAGATGACCTCTTGGCCCTCGGCAGCCGTCCCCATCACCCAAAGGCCAGCTCGTTTCGCATCCTCGAGTGCGCGACGAAGATTGGTCACTCGAGCTATCGGCAAGTGCGATGTGGCCCCAGCTGCAGTCTTGACCACCGTCGCATTGACTTCCACTGCTCGGTCCTTGGGAAAAAACAAACCGTGGGCACCCAGGGCGAAGGCAGAACGAACCAGCGCACCAAGATTGTGCGGATCTTGCACGTGGTCGAGCGCCACCAGCAGAGGCGGTTGTTTCGCCTCGGGGGAGTGCTCGAGGAGCGCATCAAGCTCCGCATATGCAAATGGCACCACCGCAGCGACAACGCCCTGGTGTGGCACTGCGCCGACGAGACCGTCGAGCTTGCGCTTGCCAACAACAACCACCGGAATGTTGTGTTCTTTGGCGGCCTGCTCCAAATCTGCCAACCGCGTTGACTGCCCTCCCCCGGCAATAAATATGCGCTGCACATCGTGCGGCCGACCACGGAGCGCCTCTTCCACTGGGTGACGTCCGTAAATGTATGCATCACGTCCCATGTCAGCTCGCAGCTTCAATTTCGCCGACGATGGCGCGTGCCGCAGCCACACGGTCATCGGCACCAAGGATAGGACGACCGACCACCAGCCAAGTCGCCCCGGCTGCCACGGCATCTCGCGGCGTTGCAATTCGTTTTTGATCACCGGCAGCCGCGCCACGGGGTCGTATTCCAGGAACAACCCGTTTGCCACCGAGCGGTGCCAATCGCTCAAGCTCGAGTGCGCTACACACCAGTCCATCGGCCCCAGCCCCTAGAGCGAGCTCGCCGAGGCGCAACGTCGCGTTTGCGACGGCCTCGCCCAAACCAATGGCGTTTGCCGCGACGTCATCCATGCTGGTGAGCATCGTCACTGCGACGATCTGCGTCCTGCCCGATGCCGCGTGCACAGCCGCTCGCACCATCTCGGCACCACCCAACGCATGGACCGTAA
>MGST01000225.1:1992-10159 GCA_001798605.1 Deltaproteobacteria bacterium RIFOXYA12_FULL_58_15
AGCTGCGTTGCTTGGTGGATAGCCGCTGCCGCCGTCCGGGGTATGTCATGAACCTTGAGGTCGAGAAAAACCCCGAGCCCCATGCCTGTCAACTCACGCACCAGATCAGGACCATGCGCAACAAATGGCTCTAGGCCAACCTTGACTAGGCCAATCTCATTTCGCAGAGCCCTCGCGACATCAAGAGCCTCCTGTCGGCCGGGCACGTCGAGCGCCAGAATCAATCGTTCACGGCTTAGCATTTGCTCGCTATCGCACAGCAATGCGCTGCGGTCCAGACGCCCCCTCTTCGGACTCTTCGGATCGCGGTCTTCGTCCCTCGCCAAGGATTGGGTCAATTCAATTGTCGAGCCATCCAAACTGATTCATATGGCCACGAATCTTTTCGACTCGGCGCAGAAAGGTTTCGGTGCGGGTCAACGGATTGTGTTTCTTCGGGCTCGGCAACGTCGCTGCCATTTCGATCGCTTGGGACTCACTCAGATCGTTGGCGGAGACTCGCCAATATGCTTGGGCCGCGGCTTCGGCACCGTAGATACCCTCTCCAAGCTCCGCCACATTCAAATACAGGCTGAGAATGCGCTGTTTGCTGAGATTCTGCTCCATCCACAGCGCCAAGATCATCTCGTGCCACTTGCGCCAGGGCGTACGTGAATCACCGACCACGAGATTCTTGATGGTTTGCTGGGAAATCGTACTGGCGCCGAAACCCACCTCCCCCTTCTCCTTTGCGTAGGCAATGGCGTCGCCCAACGCAGCAAAGTCGACACCTGCGTGCTGGTGAAAACGGGCATCCTCAGCGGCAACCACCGCCTGCTGCAATCGTTTTGACATTTGCGACAATCCCACCGGCTGCCACCGCAGGCGGGCGAGCTTGCGGTTCCCTTGTCGCGCCCGCTCATAGTCTTCAATTGGCAATGATTTGGGACACCGGCCAGTTGCGAGCGTATCCCAATCGGGCTTGAGAACGGCGATGTAAACCAGGTCGAGAATCAACAACAACGCGATGCCAAAAAGTGCACGTCGGGCGACAGTTCTTGCACGCCCCGCCGACGGTTTCGATGACGAGGGTTCTCTTCGCCGCCAGCGCGGGATAAACCAGGCCATGGTGTCAGATCACTCGGACGGTCGAACGTAGATATCAGGCTCGGCGCGCATGTTACCTACCAGGGTCTTAGGGATATCGGTAATCAATCCATGCACGCCCAGATCACTCAGAGCAGCCGCGTCTGCGAGGTTGTAGACGGTCCACACCCAGACAGCGACGGTGGGTGGTGCCGCTTTCAAAGCCGAAGCGGCCAGCGTCGTGCGAACCGCCAGAACAGAAATCGGCACCTGCAGCATCTTTTCTATCGCCTCCTCCTCCCCGGCAAGACCCACGAGGGGCAGAGACGCGTCGCGACGGTACGCCTCATCTAACAGGTTCTCATCAAAGCTCGCGAGAGCCACGCGGTCGGCCGCTCCGCTCTCGTACACAACATCAATAACGCGTTCTGCCAATCGCTCCACGCGGGCTGTCCGCTTCATCTCAATCATGAACCGGCCATTGGGCAATGCCAACACCTGTGACAAAGTGGGTACCCGCTCGCCAGCGAATCTTTCTTGAAAATCTGTCGGCTCAATATTGCGCTCTGCCAGAGCCGCCCGAGTGTAGTCGGGCCAACCAGGTTTCCCCGCGCCCAGTGCCGTCAGCTCTGCCGCCGTTCGTTCTTCGACGTGGCCTTGTGAGTGGGTAGTTCGTTCAAGTGTGTCATCGTGGATGACCATTACCTGGTCGTCACAGGACAGGCCCACGTCGAGCTCTTGCCAATCAGCTCCCGCATCGATTGCGTGCCGCATAGATGCCAAGGTGTTTTCGGGAGCTTCGAGTGAGCCTCCCCGATGGGCGATGATCACGGGACCTGCCATCGCTGCGAACGGCAGCGGTGGCCGCGTCGGCATTTTGACGGTGGCGCAAGCGACAAGGGTCATGGCAAGCAACGCCAAGAGGGATGCCGCACCCCACGACAACACGGACGTCGACGTCAACATGATTCCTCCGAGCCAACAGTTCAATAACCCCCGACGGCGCGGAGCTTGCCCTTCTTCTTCTTCGAATCTGTCGCCCCAGTGACAATCGCCACCGAAGCGCTAGCCCCCAACCTCGTGGCTCCCGCCGCGACGAGTCGTCGAGCATCCTCCTCAGAGTGAATCCCACCAGAAGCTTTGACACCCATCTGCGGCCCTACCACACTGCGCATCAGCGCAATGTCTTCGACCGTCGCACCCCCGACACCGAAGCCGGTCGAAGTCTTGACGAATGCTGCTCCCGCCACCTTAGACAAAGCGCACGCTATCACCTTTTGATCGTGATCGAGCATGCCCGCTTCGATGATGACTTTGACTGGCTTGGGGTGAGCGGCACCAACGACCGCAACGATGTCCTCGAGAACTGTGGCATAGTCACGGCTTTTCAATGCACCAAGATTGATCACCATGTCGATCTCGGCCGCGCCATTGCGCACGGCCTCGCGAGTCTCAAATGCCTTGGCATTCGAGGTCTCGGCGCCGAGGGGAAAACCCACAACGGCAATCGCCTTGGTAACCGCGCCCTCGAGTTGCGAAGCGCAATAACGAACATTGACAGAATTGACGCACACCGTTGCAAAACCATACTGCCTGGCCTCGTCACAAAGCTTCTTGAGCTGAGCGCGATCGGCGTCGGCCTTGAGCAACGTGTGGTCAATCAATGGGGCGAGATCGGATGCGGGGCGTCCGTGCCCCGCTGTCGCGCCAATGCGGGTGACACCCATGCGGACGATTTGCCGTACATCGTCTGGCCGTTTGACGGCACAGCCGCCGCAACCCTCACAGGATTCCCCCGGTTTGCAGGCACTGCCAGACACCGGAGGTTGTGAAGGCACCTCCTGCACCAATCTGGCCTGTACCCGGCGGGTTATTTCGTCCACGAGTTGATCGAGTTGATTGTCGGACTGCATGCCGAGGCTATATCCCACCATAGGGCTGCTGCAAAGGGGTTGAGCCAGTTTCTGGAAACAGAAGAGTATTCGGCGCACTCAACGGTGCAGGGCCCGACTCACCTCATTGACCACCATCTCACGAATTGGATCGGTGCCCTGAGCGCCTGCAGTAGCCGTCACACGGGCAGCATGACCGAGGCCGGCCTTGGTGCGAGCTTCGAGCAACGCTTCGATATCAGAGTCTGGGATATCCCGAACGAGCCCAACCTGATGCGCCGCTATCTGGATCTTGGCGAGGTGCTCAACCAACTCCATGCGCAAGAATGCCGTTTCGAGGTCGGGGCCGACGGAGATGACACCGTGATGCTCCAGAAGCAGAACATCGGCATCGGCGAGATGTGGCCCCATGCCGCTCGTCCACTCCGGTTTCTTGGGTGCGGCATACGGCACCAATGGAACCAAGGCACCAAGGGAAACAACGGGCTCAGGCATCATCGTCGTTCGCACCGGCACACCAGCGACAGAGAATCCCGTGGCTGTGGGCGGATGCGCATGCATCACAGCCTGGACATCGGGGCGTTGTCGATAGATGTACAAATGCAGACTGAGCTCGCTAAACGGCTTTCCGGAGCCACTGACGACCTTGCCCTGATCGTCGACGACAATGAGATTCTCCCGACTAACCGTGGCCTTGGATACCGAGGTCGGCGTTGCCAAGAATCGCCCATCGAGCAACCGCACACTGATATTGCCATCGTGGTTCGCCACCCACTGCCGCGAGTGCATTTGGTGACTGAAACTCACAAGTTGATCTTCGAGAATTCTTCGGAGAGCCGTCATCAATTTGCCCCAGGGGAACGCGAAGCAGCCATTGTCAGGTGTGAGACCGCTCTATGTCAATATCATCAATGATGCCGACGATGATCGACCGGATTGGCCCGGCCTCTGCACCGAGGAGTTGCCGCACCCCAGTGCCCTCGGTCAGGACCAGGACACGATCGTCCGGACCGGCTTGCACCCGGTCCACAGCAACAAATGCTGGAGCAGCTTTTTCGCCGGCAGGACTATCCTGACGCACAAGCATGATCTTCTGCCCGTCATAGGCAGGGTGATGCGCGGTCGCAACCACTGTGCCTATCACCCGACAAATTCTCACGACGCGTCCGTCCGATGCATGTCGTCGATAATGCCTACGATGGCCGCATCGACGGGGACAAAACTCTGCTTAAGGGCCAGAGCCGCCTCACGCGAACCAACCAAGAATACAAAATCGCCCGGCCCTGCCTGCACGGTGTCTACCGCCACCTCTTTGGCACCACGAGGCTGTCGGTTCTCATCAAGGGGCTGCACCAACATGAGCTTCTGCCCCTCCAGCCCCTCTATGCACCGTCGGGCCACGACTGTACCGATGACTTCTCCCAAGTACATGTGACAGGGCTCGTAACACGGCCGGAGAAATCACACAAGGTGCGTGATGTATGTATGTATGAATGAATGAATCGAATTTGCTGCATCGCGCATCTCCCTGCCGGCGTATTTTGCCGGCTCAAAAAGACGCCCGCGCCCCCTCAGCTCATGCTGCCACTTGCGGAATTTCCGGGCCCAAAAGCGGCCAAAGGTTCGGGGTCATAACATCTTTAATATGCGTTTTTTGAACCCCATCCACATTCCACCTCAACCCCCGGGAACTTCACGTCAGACAACAGCGGGACCGTTACGCGGGACAGGACACAAGGCGACACCGGTCTTCTTGTTTGTGGTGGCTGCTTTGGGTTTTTCAAAAACATCGAACACCTTTCTGTGAACAAGGTTTAGCCCCACCAAAATTTGAGCCATTTCTCGGGGTAGCTATCTGGAAATTCACTACACATTTCTTCCACCACGGGTCTACACCTCGTGAGCAGAAGATCGCGTACCTCCTCGGGCATTACCCCTTCCTTGGACACGTACACCTTCTTTTCAATCGTTGGAGAGTCTGGAAAGTCTCCCGGCAGACCACAAAATTTGCGAATCTCGGAAAACAAATCTCGTGGTTCGATAGCTACCCTGTCGAAGAAACTCACGTAGAGCCTTTCTGCACCAAATATCTTGCGCCACACCCGCAATCTTGGAACAATGTTTGGCAGCCAAAGGTTCAAAATCTCTTTCAAGCCAGGATGTTCGGGTGTGATGTTTTTTGAATTTTTCATGAAAAAATATTTAAAATTAGACCACACCCAAGAAACCGGATCTCTCTGAAGAGTAATAACCTTCCCGCATAGGGGATTCTCACACATCAGTCGAATATTGTCTTCACTCGCCCAGAAAAAATATGCAGGGCTAACGTCGATGGTAATTTTACCACGTTGAAAGTGCCGGTTATACAGGTTTGTGTAGTGACTTGGTGTTCTTCTCCCCAACAGACTGTTCCAGCACCACAAATATGTTTCACATCCACGTTGTTGGATTAGCCGTCTGGAGTAGAAGAGAAGGGCCATGCACTGCAAATGGAACAAATGGTCATTTAGCAATAGACCGAGTAATTTCTTGGCATGGATGAGGAAGTTGACTTCCCTGTTCACTGGGTCCTTCCAATACTCAAATTCCTTCGTGGCTGGGCACCAAAAGTCTTCGTTTTCTGTTAGAACTTGATACAACCAAGTAGTAGCCGTTTTTGCAGGGCCAATGATGTAGATGTGACCATGGGTCATGAAACAAACCCTTTCTTCGGAGAAGTTCCCCATGCCGCCGTTATGGCGGCTCCACGAGCCATGAAACTGGTAGTTTCTTGATAGATCTAAAGAGACTGGTTGACGCACCACCTCTACGAAATCCAAAACCGCCTAGTGTATCAAGGCGAGGCACAAAATTTCTTATACTGCAATTCAGACAGTGAAAGATACTGTCGAGATTTGGGCGGGTGTGATCGCTCGGCCTTGGTACGGCCCCGTTTGCCGGGTGACGGCAGCTACCGGCGTTGAGCGGCCTGGCCGGAAACGTCGGGCGGTGGCCCACTGGCGGACGTGAATGCGTGGCGTCCCAGGCGGGAGTTCGGCTGCGAGCAGGCGCCGGCGGGGCGCGGCGCGAGGCGCGGCCGGTTCCGGCGCATATGGGGCGTCGCCTACGCTGCGGCGACAAGCGGTCCAGTTGCCCCCAAGAGTGATTGAGCAAGAGGACCCGGAGCGCCAGCAGACGTCGCGCTCCGGCTTCGCTCCAGCGCATGCCGGCTTGCCGCAATCTCGCGTGCACGACCTGCTTGTGAGCGCTCTCGACGGCACCGCTGCCGATGCCATAGCCCTTGCGCAGGTACTCGTCATAGCGCATGCGGGTGGCATTGTCGGTGTAGTACTTTACGAGAGCGTCGAGAGCTTTCTGCACGTTCTGGTTCGCTGTCTTCAGGCCGCGCAGCTGTGCCGTGACTTGTGCCACTTTGCCGGCGCGCAGGTTGGCCGCAAGCCGCTCGATGAAGTGGTCGGCTCGGGCGGAGCCCTCACCGAAGTGCAGGCGTGCGAACTCCCAGGCTTTCTCGACAGCGAGCCCCGCTTCCGTTCGAACCACTCCTTGATCGACTCGACCAGTTCCATACCCCGACACTGATCCTGTCGGAGGAAAATGTCACCGATTTATTTTGAATGCTGCCTTATGCTGTTTGCCGGCCGCTGGGCTCAATGTTGTGCCGCCTGTGATCCATCGAGGGTCAATCTTTGGGTTTCGCCGTGACGCGGCTTTGTCGTGGCAGGTCATCGCGGGCAACAATCACAGTGATGTTGTCGTTTCCCCCCGCACTCAGTGCGGCGGCAATCAACGCCTCGGCTGCTGCGTGAGGATCGGCACCCTTGGCTCCGAGGATGGCAGCGATCGCACTGTCACGTACCAAATCCGTGAGACCATCCGAGCACAGAAGATAAACATCGCCAGTCCGCGCGGGCAACCGTGCCACAACGGGAGTCATCGCTGGATCGAGACCAACCGCCTGGGTGAGAATGTGGCCGAGTTGCATGAACTCCGGTGCATCGGGATCTATTTCGCCCCGGTCCAACAAAGCCTGCACCACAGTATGATCGCGCGTCAATTGTTCGATTTCACCGTCACGGAATCGATAGATCCGGGAATCCCCCACATGGGCAATGTGCACCCAGCGTTTGCCCAACCACAAACAAACGATGGTGGTTCCCATTCCCGCCGTCCCCTCAGGGGCGGTCGACCGTTCGAGTATGGCTCGATTCGCCGCAACAATTGCCGCAGCCAGTTTGTCGCCCCGGTCACGGGGCCGACCGGGCACTTGCTTTTTCGTAACATATGCCATCGCCGTATCGACAGCGATCTGCGAGGCGAGGTTGCCATCAGGGTGGCCTCCCATGCCGTCGGCAAGAATGTACACGCCCTTTTGGAGATCTGCGGCGGCGAGATCCTCGTTACGTTCCCGCACCCTACCCACGTCAGTCAGAACCGCACAAGATGGCGAATTCTGTCCGGTAGGAGTTGTTTCGAGTGTCTCCACCAATGCTCCGATTGATATGACATATTCCACACCCAGGAGACGATGTCGAGGCGTTCCACAGCAAAGAGTTGTGCACATCAATATAGACAGTAGTTGTGTTCTCCCCGCACCCTCTTGTACCCTCGGGCCGAACGAAAGGTTGAGCCACAAACGGCAAAGGGATCGAACCATGCCACAACGCGCTGTATTGACTGTGACCCGCGGCCCCAACCAGGACGACGCGATTAGTTTGGATACCGGATCATGCCGGCTCATTGGCAGACATCTCTCCGACAACGAAACCGTCATGATCGACCGCGATGGCAACCGTCTCCTTGACGGTCAGGCTGCCCGGATCCTCACCAGCCATCTCAAAGACCGCGCCCCTGCCACCGGCGTCTCTCCCGTCGAGGGCTTCAGCGTCAACGCCTTTGAACGCGGTCCTGACGTCATTCTCGCCGACGACTCGATCTCACGCGCCCATGCAATGATCTTTCTGGACACCAATGGGCTGGGGGTCATTGATCTCGCGAGCACCAACGGCACATTCATCAACAATGATCGCATTGGCAGCGCCCTCGCGAAAGATGGTGATGTCCTGACGATCGGTAGTTCTGAACTGGGACTTCAAATCAAGTAACACTTGCCCTCATGGGCCTCAAAGGCTCACACCGCGCAGGTCCATACCTACAACCTGTGCAAACAGAGTCGAGAGCACCTCTCCAATTGACCGATCACCGAGTTCACT
>MGST01000226.1 GCA_001798605.1 Deltaproteobacteria bacterium RIFOXYA12_FULL_58_15
CGGGTTAGAGTGGCCATGGACGCGGGACCACCATCGCCGGTGCTGCTTCCAGTGGTTGGAATCAACTGCCGAAAGATTTGCTCCTGGGGTTCTATCATGATGAGGCCCAGTCGATCGTCACGATAAAACACGCGTCCGTCGGGGGTTACGACGAGGCTGTTGTGATCGGGCATGCCCCAGACCCAATCAATTTTGGGACGAAGGGTTGCCGCGGTGGCGCTGGTGTCTAGGCCGCGATCGATATTGCCGGCAATCATGCGCAACCTCGAGTTGAGCAGTCCTGACTGAGCACCAGCGTTGAAACCCAACTGGTCTTCGGCAATAACGCGGATCCGAAAAAAGGCGTCGGTTGGTGCGGAGTCGCTCCAGGTGAAACAACCTGTGTGCAATGCCGAATCGAAGCTGCAACCACCGTTACTGCCATTTTGCAGCCCCTCGGCACCAGCAATGTCGACGTAGGTCAACGAATCGGTGGTGTAGGACAGGCGGATGGGTGCAGTCGAAAAACCGTGATAGGCACTGGCATGCCACCGTATAAAAACGGTCTGCCCAAAAGCAAACAACTGTTCGCTGCGCTTTGGTGGAGAGGAGGCGGGGTAGACATTGGTGGCCCAGATGTTGGCGAGTACCGGTGGGGCACCGGGGTCATAGAGAATACTCACCCGATCTTGCCCCTCCGTTCCGACGCTGCTGCTCAAGCTCGATGTGTGGCCAAGCTCGTCACGGGCCCAGGCATAGACAATGTAGGCACTCGGCGTGAACCCAAGGGTCATGGGATGATCCGAAAGCTGCAGACTCCGACTTGGCAGCATTTGGGCGTCCGTCACATTTCGCCAACAACTGTCGTCATCTTCCGGTGCGATCGCCTCGGTCCTCAGGCAGAAGTGACTGATGTTGCAGAGTTGGTCTTCGGCCAACAGAGAAACTCCGACAACGGCCCGCGCCGTCGTTGTTGCTCCACCATTGATTTGCATCTGGGCTGGGCGAAACTGCGGTGGCGTACTGTCCACAGTGAAATTGGCAGAGGTGCCGGTTCCGATGTTTCCCAACAGATCAGTCGCCTGCACCCGTACCTGGACGGTGTTTGAGTTCAAGAGCGGGACGGCCCAGGTCGTAGTGCCCGTATCTTCCTGGGAGAGGAGGATCTCGACCCAGTTGAACCCACCATCCTCACTGAAGTGAATGTTCACCGAGTCCTGGGCCAGATCGATGTCGGTGATGACCCAGCGAATTTCTATCTCAGTTCCGCCCTCGCAAAGCTGGCCCGGCCCCGGTGCCGTAACCGTCACCACGGGTAGGGCGGAATTGAAGGTGTCCCCCGGACCTGTGAGGGTGTCCCCGGGACCCACATCGCCTTGCACATTCCCGGCCGGCAAATGTTCGAAGCCAACACGACCACATGCAGCCGCGAGCAATGCCGCAGAAATGGCCGAGCTAGATGGCAGTCGCCCAATCATCGCAGAGAACGCGGTCTGTCTCCCCTTGAATCACCGTACGCCCATTGGACGGCTGTTGGCAAATAGCCTACCGGCAAGCCGGCAAGCAGAATCGTCTTGGGCGGTTTCGGCCAAGGCGGTGCCATGGCAGTGGTGGATGGAAGTGCCGGGAATCGAAGGCGACCGCGAAGGGCACGGGTGGTGATCGAGGAATTGCGCAACAGTCTGGGACCCGAGCGCAGGCCCGTTTGTTGCGCGAAGCAACTCGTTGACCTTCGCTATGACTGGTATTACTGTGAAGTAAGGATTCAACAAGGAGGTAAGTATGTCCGCCTCAACCCTGACGACGAAAGGTCAGGTCACTATTCCGAAGTCGGTGCGAGAGGTTCTCGGCGTGCGAGCAGGAGACCGAGTGGCATTCTTTGTCCGGGAGGACGGCATCGTCGAACTGCGGCCTGAGACGGTTGACCTGAAAGACCTGTTTGGAATTCTTGAATACCGCGGTAAGGCCGTGAGTGTCGAAAAGATGGGCAAGGCGACTGGTGAGGCGGCTGCCGCGTCATTCAATCGGTCGGTCAAGTCATGATCGCCGTCGACACCAACATCCTGGTACGCTTTCTCGTCAACGATGACCACAAGCAGGCGAGACGGGCCAAGGCCTTGGTCGACCGGCTCGACGACGCCGAAGCGCGCGCCTTCGTTTCTGACATTGTGCTCTGCGAGATCGTGTGGGTCCTTGGGAGCTGTTACGGTTTCGACCGAGTCCAGATCGCGCTTGCGCTCAAGAAGCTTGTCGGTGCACGCCAGCTCAGATTCGATGCGAACGACCAGATATTGCGCGCGATCAGCGCCTATGAGTCAAGCAAAGGGGATTTCGCGGACTACCTCATCCGTGAGCACGCGACAGCCGCGGGTTGTGATTCCATCGTGACGTTTGACAAGAGTCTGCATGGGGACAGCGGCTTTGTTTCTCCCTGACGGCGCTTCGGCGTTGCCAAGACCTCGTCGTGCCAGTCAGCTTCGGCGACCAACGAGGTCATACCCGCCGCCCCCTTTAACGGCTCTACTCCACAACGTCGACGCGGCGGTTTTGGATGGATAGGGTCTGTGCGGGAGGAATCAGAAGATTCCCAACACGTTCGAGAAAAAAGTTTTTGACGATAGCAAAGTCTTCTGGGCCCTCGCCGGGCAGGCAAGCCTCGCGCTCCGCATCGTTGAAGTATGTCAACGCCCGCAAGAGCAGGCCGTCGTTAACGTCTTGCTGGTACACATCGCGAATCGCTTTTAGACACTCGGCGATGCCGAGTCGCTGAGACTGCAATGTTACGTACAAATCGAAAAAGTCGCGACGCATTCCTCTATCCAAAATGGCGTGCAGCTTGGTTGCAAGAATGCCGGTGACGGTAAGTGTTCGGGCTTGTACGTGGGGCACTAAGGTGTCGAGAAGAAAAATGGATACGTTAATGCCATTCCACGTCAGGTGAACGGTGTCGTCACTTCTCTCGAGGATTTCTGTCTTCCCGGTAGATTGCAATTGGTCCAGAAGGGCACGCAGGTCGTCCGGTTGTCCTACGCCGAAATCTACGTCGCGACTGGGTCGATACGGACACAAGCAGCGCACGGCGTGGCCGCCGATAACAAACCAATAGGGTAGCTCCATGACGACCTGCGCAAGCTCAGCAGGAATCACTCGTTCGGCTGGAATGGTAGGGTTCATGTTTGGGCACGTCCTCTCTCAATGGCGTCGAGCAAACCGCGACTCTTGGGCCGCCATCCGCGCATCCGTCCAGCCTGGAAAAGCGCCAGCCAAGGCATACTGGCCGCGAAGCTCATTGCCCGTATGTTTCCATAATTTAGGCAATGGAACACCAGTTGGTGTGCAGGCACAGTTACAACTCCCTCGAGATTGTACAAACAAGAGCGAACCTCTGGTGGCAACAGACTGCTGACAACAGGGGTCGTTTTGGCAATTGTCCGGTAATTGTACACCGTAGCGCGGGACGGCACTTTGAGTCCGTGGGCCAGACAATGAGCAGAAATCTTTGTGCAAACGTCCCGCATTCGTGGTTGTGCGTAGCCTGACATCAAGAGATCGAGATGGGCTCGAACGGCCAAATCCAGACGGGATCCACCCCGGTCGGATCGCTGCCGACGGGATGTGCGTTGTTTCTGAGGATCGTGCCCAGACAAACGACGTTCTGCACTAGAAATAGATGATTTGAGATTAAATATAGACATTATCTTTCTAATATTATACGTATTTCATATTTGTGCAATACCATTGAGGTTCTGGATCCTTAGAGCTTTCATGCGGCAGTGTTCTTCTGCTACGGCGCAATCACCTTAACAGTCGGAAAGTAGGTGCGATACCGTGTCGCGTCGCGAGTGAGAAGGCGAAAGTCCGCGACTGCTGCATGGGCACCGATCAGGAAATCAGGCAAGGGAGAACTCCGCTGGCCTCCTCGTCGCCGATAATTGAGGAATGCCTTGCCCGCCAGAAACGCTGACTCGTATGGTAGCGGGTCTCGTCGATAAAGGCTCACGGGTACTGCATCTTCAAGCTCTTCGATGGTGCCAAACCCAACCGAGACCTCCGCATAAATGATCGGGTTGATGACCAAGATCGCTGAGTCGGCGCATGTTCCCAGTGCTTCTGAGGACCATTGGTACCAATCCGGATCGCTGGTCGCAACATCCAACAACACATTTGCATCGACGAGAACAGGCTTCATTACTGCCGCGTAAGCTTCATGATCTCGTCTGTCGACATCTGAACCGAGGCGCGTCCCTTGAGTCGTTTGAGAACCTCGACGCCGCGGGTCTGAGCGGATCGACTGGCGCGCCTGATCCGCACGGCGTTTCCTTCGATGACGAACTCAACTTCGGTCGACGGCAACAGGCCCAACTTCTCCCGAATCCGCAGAGGTATTGTCACCTGTCCTTTCGATGTAATCCTCATGCTGTGTCTCCAAGGTTGAGCGGTATTACATGTAAGAGTAATACCATGATAAAGAGACGTCAACATGATCTACTGGCCTTTGGCAACTTGGACGCGGTGCGGGCAAAGACCAACACATGACAGTCAGGATCGAGGCTGTAGGCAGCGACATCCCCCCAATCTCTCGGAGCGAGGCCGCAAATCTCCGTTGCGCCATGGGCAAGTGCACGTGCATGGCAGGCGGCAGGATCATCAACGCGGAGATAGAGTTCGGCGCGGGGAATGCCGCGTGCCTGGGCCGGGTCCGGCAGCCGATCTCCCAGGAGTTGCTTGATCCCCTCCTCGGGCATGAGGCCCAACACACAACCGTCTTTCAACGCGAATTCGGTCATGCCGGGGACGTTCAGCCTGGGCTTGCTGTCCAACACCTGCTGATAGAAGGCCGTACTGGTCGACTGATCCTTCACATACAGAATGAACAGAGCTTCCTTCATGTCCCCATTCCGACAGTGTTGACGTTGGCCGCAGCGCCGCTCACGCCTCCTCAATCCGGTCGAAGATTTCCATCCTAGACTGGAACCTCGCGTAGGTCATCAGAGTGTGACCTACTAACAGGCCTAACGTGATGGGTTCGCCGTCGCACGCCAGGATGAAGAAGAAGGCCTTGAGGAGTGGCGGGTAAACCAATCGTGATTATGTTCTTCGCTTCTCATGCCTGCCGCTCTGGAGAATGACGAGATTTCCCTGACCGGCTTGGCCGTATGTCCGGGTGTTGCGCTCGGACGTGTCTGTTTGATGAACGAGGAGCGGCACGCGGACCTTGACCTCTCATGTGTCTCGATCGAGGCCGTGGACCAAGAGCTGCAGGAGTTGGAGCGAGCGCGCCGGGTGGCTGTGGTGCAGCTGGAGGATCTGGCCCGGGAGACTGTCCGGAGAATCGGCGAATCCGAGGCAGCGATCTTCATGGCACAGAGAATGATCGTCGAGGACGTCGCCTTGAACGCCGAGGTGACCCGATACATCGAAGCATCCAGGATGACCGCAGCGGCGGCGCTCTCTCTCGGCCTCGATGGGCTCGAGAAACGCTTGGCGGCCGTAGATGACGAATACATTAGCGAGCGCGCCACTGACATCGGAGAGGTCAAACGGCGCCTCTTGGACGCCCTCGCGCGCGTGTCGAGGTCATTGCGGTGCGACGGCCAGAGTCACTGTCAGCGCGGCCAGAAACGCATCGTGGTGGCAGGGCAGCTCACTGCGGGCTTGGTTCTGGAGGTCGCCGGCCGGGGCGTCAAGGGGTTAGTCACCGAGCGAGGAGGCGCGGGTTGTCACGGCGCAATCTTGGCCAAGAGCCTGGGCATCCCGACGGTCACGGGCATCGACGGGGCCGTGCAACGGGCCGCCTGTGGTGCTGAGGTCTTGGTCGACGGCAGCCGCGGAGAGGTCGTCCTGTGGCCGTCGCGACAGCGCGTCGACGCGGTGCGGAGCACGCACAGCCGACCCGTCGTGTCTGGCCGGAGCGAGCCGGTGGACGACCTTGAGGTCATGGCAAACATCAACGGGTCGCACGATGTCCACGATGCGACTCGATCCGGAGCCGAAGGCATTGGCCTCTATCGCACCGAAGTAGAGGTCTTCGCGGCGCAGCAGTTTCTAGCCGAGGAGGAGCAGACCGAGCGCTACCAACAGGTCATCCGCGCCATGGACGGCCGTCCCGTCTATTTCCGCATGCTCGACCTGGGCGGTGACAAACGGCTGTCGGAGTCTCGAGAAGAGGACAATCCCCAGCTCGGCTTGCGGGGCACCCGGCTGCTGCTCGCACGACCCGATATTCTGGGGCCCCAGGCGAGAGCGCTCGCCCGCGCATCGGTGCTGACAGGTCAGCCCGTGCATGTCATGTATCCGATGGTGACGGGCGTTGATCAGTTCCTGCGCGTGCGCGCCGCGTTCACACACGCAACGGAGAACCTCGCGCAAGCCAGCATCCGTCACGGGATCATGCTCGAGGTTCCAGCCGCGTGCCTTCAGGCACACGAGCTCTTCCAACGCGCCGACTTCGCCAGCATCGGCACCAATGATCTCGTTCAGTTCCTCTACGCCGTGGATCGAGACAACAACGCCGTAGCCGCCGACTACTCGCCTGACGGGCCGGCGCTTTGGTGGCTGTTGCGGCAAGTTGCCAGTGCAGCACGGGCAACAGGCCGGCCGCTGTCGATCTGCGGCGAGATTGCTGGCGACCCGGATTATCTCAAGAAGATCGTGGGCTCGGGCATTCATAGCGTGAGCGTGACTCCGACGAGCATCGCGTCTATTCGCGCCAGAGCGCGGCAGCTCGGGCCTTCCGGTGGTCTGGCCGTGCCAGATGGAATCGGTAGCGCAGACCAGTGCGGCAGGTTGCCGAAGCAGCCGAGCTCAACAACCGGTGTCCCGGCATCGGACACTCGTTCCGCAACCGTTGCAAATCGGCCAACAGCGGTTGGTGCTCCTGTTGCAACCGGGAGAGCTCGCCCGTAATGAATGAAGAACAACACCACAAGAACAAACAACACCAGGACTTGACAAAATGCCGTAGATAGCGTTCTCTCCCCACCCTCACATCGTGAGGAAACTCCGGCTCCAGGGCCCCACAGCGAGGAAGACGATGGCTTCGGCAACGAGAATACGAAAAGTACGCACCCACATGAAAAAGCTAAAGCGTGGGCTTGACCGCAAGAATCAGGTCGCACGTGACGGCAGCACCCCGACTAAAGAGAAGTTCTTTGGCGACAAGTCCAGCGACTGAGCCAGGCAACGCGATCTCCCCACAATCTCATCGCTATCTGCGTCAGTCTCACTGGTCGATGGACTTGCTGTGTTCCTTCGACAATCTGTTCCCAGACAATCTGTTTCCAGACAACTGATCTCAGTCTTCTTCGTCGTGCTCGCCGTATTCTGGGTCGTCACTGTCCGGCCCCACTGGGCCGTCGAGGCGAGGCGTGTGTCCACGCAGGACCTCATAGGCGACGCGGTTGCCATACTGGGCGTTGCGCGACAAAGACGAGTAGGTGAGGAACCGCATCGGTGCTGCGTGTTTCCTACTGTTGGGTACGGTGGTCCGATGGTAGCGATTGGCAACAATGTCGTGGAGGATCGCCGCCAATGCGGCATCGCCGGCTCCGCTGGTATTGCTGAGGCGGTCGGGACCACCGCGGTATGGGTGAATGTGGCTGAACACTTGCAGCGGCGTTTCACAATCACTGCGGCGCAGAAGTCGACTGTACTCCCAGCGATTGTATTCGGGGATCGACTTTGAGCGGATCTTGGCTTTGGTTTCTCGTTTGGCTCGTTCATCGGTATAGCCACCGAGGGTCAGCCCCTGTGGCCCCTCGGTGATGATGACGACATCGACCCATTCGAGGATCATTTTTGCCGCAAGCAGGGCGTCCCCAACACCCGTGAGAGCCTCCGCCTCGAGGACATTCATAGCCGCTACGGTGGCGTAGTCGTTGAGGACCTGGCGCACCAGCTGCCGCTTTTCTCGAACCAAGTTGGAGGTCCCAAGACCAAAGGCCACCGGAACATCGGCCTCTTTGGCCAAGGCCATCAATCTCATGGCGGCTTTGGCGATGGGCCAGTCGGGATCGCGCAGGCAATACAGCGAGGTGAGCACAACCCCTGCTGACCGCACCACATCCTCTGGAATGTGCTCGGGCCCATAGAGGTCCGCGACACCGGGGGCAACGCCAAAGGCGCGATCACCGTCAGGAGAGATGCAAGTAATGGCGGTACCCGTGTAACCATCAAACGGAGCGAGGTGACTCAAGTCGACGGCTTTGGGAGTCTGCGCAACATAGGCAAAACCCGGCTCGCCAGGGCGGATCGTGCTCTCTATGGCCCCGAGCAGCACTGCCGCCTCACCGGAGAGGTGAGTGAAATTATTGAGAGTGTTGGCCACTGTGCCACCCGCCGCGTAGCGCCGCCGGCCGCTACAACGGGACAACAAACTTCGGCAGGCCTCTTCACTTAGCTGAATCGATTCTCCGGCAACCAATCCGATCTCATTGCAAAGGTCGGGAGAGACCTCAACTTCGATATCGACGAGCACCTCATCGAGCCCCACCAGGTGAAATCGTCGTTCGCCCACCGGATTTGGAACAACGCAAGTGGTCTTCTTCGTGATGGGGAAGTAATGCTCGGCTATTCTTGGACCAGGAAAGCGCATCGAGCGCACGCTTGTACCACGGCTGTGAGACAAAGTGCTATCGAAGAACCTCGCCCATTACCGATTTTGCTTGGTCACCCGCCAGGGAGGCCGAGCGGCGAGCCAAAACGCAACAGCGCAACAACGACTTGGTGCTTTGGTGCTGTTGCTGCTCAGGCAATATGTCCCCCTTGGTGCTTTGGTGCTGTTGTTGCTCAGGCAATATGTCCCCCCTTGGTGCTTTGGTGCTTTGGTGCTTTGGTGCTTTGGTGCTTGACCCGGGGTTTTGGCGACGATAAGGGACCCGATTGAGTCCCAATAGACTATGTTTGTAAGCCGGCCCGCCTCAGGAAATCGCTGGCTGGTAAGCTATCTAAATGTGAAGGGTGGCGAGTCATGGCGTCTGGTGCAGCCGTCGCAGACCAGGGCATCATCGAATTTCCTAGAGCATCATCTGAAGAAGGCCACCTCAGGCCGAGGCCGAGTGCCGTCGTGGATTCTGGAACACGAGAGCGTAACCAGGCCGACAATCAATCAGGTGTATGTCAGGATCGATTGCGGGTTCTCGTCGTCGACGATGAGTCGGAGAACACCGAGCTCGTTGCGCGTTGCCTGCGG
Organism: Deltaproteobacteria bacterium RIFOXYA12_FULL_58_15; assembly: GCA_001798605.1. Taxonomy (GTDB): domain Bacteria; phylum Myxococcota; class XYA12-FULL-58-9; order XYA12-FULL-58-9; family XYA12-FULL-58-9; genus XYA12-FULL-58-9. The sequence continues at coordinate 9,170 of MGST01000226.1, forward strand.
CAGAGCTACGAGGTGGATACCGCCCTATCGGCCGAGCAGGGACTCGAGCTGATCCGCTCCAATCGTTACGATCTGATCATTTCCGATCAACGGATGCCCGGCATGAGCGGCTCGCAGTTTCTTGCTGAGAGCATGGAACAAACTCCTGGCAGCATACGCATTATCATCACGGCATATTCAGATATGGACGCAGCGGTTGACGCCATCAACAAGGCTGACGTATCGGCGTTCGTTCGCAAACCTTTCACCCCCAATGAGCTCCGCGATGCCATCAATCGCGCTGAGAGGGTCAAGGGGGTTGTGAATGAGGGGCCTGAGCGAGGATTTAGGCAGATCGTCGAGAGCTTGTCGTGCGGTGTGGCGGTTGTGCAGCAAGGGAGATTGCGTTACCAGAATCCCGAATGGAAGAAAGTCATTGGTGACGGCCCGGCAGCTTTTCAGAACTTCGTCGACATCTTCCCATTGTCAGACCGGAAGCGGTTGGCCCACTGGGTGGACGGAGATGACGCCAATACGCCCATTGTGGCAACACTGCCGAGCGGTGCGGAAGTATCCTTGTCATCGGTGCCGCTACAGTACGAAGGTGGGAGCGCCCGTTTGGTGCACCTCCACTCGAGAACCCATTCAAAATCCGAAGCACCTGCCCGTCCGCGAATCCTCCTGGTGGACGATGAAGAGCCCATCCTACGCAGCTTTCATCGACTGCTGCGGCCAAATTACGACGTGGTGACCGCGGCGAACGGACAGGAGGCATGGGAAATTCTCAGTCGTGATACCGACTTCCAGTTGATCCTCAGCGACGTCGACATGCCTCGCATGAATGGTATCAACCTCTACAAAGAAATCGCCGCCTCAAACCCGGAGCTAGCAAGCAAAGTGGTGCTCATGACCGGTGGGGCCGGCATCGATGGCAGCGACGTGGCCGGTCACGTTCTTTGTCTGAACAAGCCGGTGATGGCAGCGGACATAACAGACCTCCTGCGCCGTTGAAGTCTGAGCAGACGGTCGCCAAATTCACCCGGGTGCGGCGACGAATATCCCCACAATAGTATAGTAGGCGTCGCCCTTGGGCCTTCTGACCAGCACCTCATCGTCGAGCCGACGGCCCATCAAGGCTATTGCCACTGGGGAATCAACGCTAATGTAGCCGCGCTCGATGCTGGATTCATCGGCACCGACAATTCTATACCGCGAAGTGGCACCCTCCTCATCTTCGAGGTCGACCCAACAACCAAAATTCACACGGCCGTCGTCCGGTGGTGGCTCCGTCACCACCGTGAGCACATCGAGGCGGTTGCCGAGAAACTTGAGCTTACGGTCAATGCCAGCAAGTTTGATCTTCCCATATACATACTCTGCGTTCTCCGAGCGATCGCCCTCGGCGGCAGCATTGGCCACGCCTTCTGCCACCCGCGGTCGCTCCACTGACCACAGGCGCGATGCCTCCTCCTGAAGGGTGCGATAACCCTCTTGGGTGATCTTTCCCGGCTTTCGCGATTCGTCTGGACGGGTTCTGGTGCGGGTGCCCATGGGTACTCTCTAGCGCGCGACACAACGGCATACCAGAACGATCGAGGTGCTACCTGCACCGACACTTGCCTACCTGAGTGCCGAAACAAAGGTCGGGTTTTTGTGGTGCCGGTGATGATAATTGTCGGTTCTAAGCTCAACTAAGATGGGTGTGCCAATGGCGGTGTCCATGATCATGCTGTTGTTTGCAGCGAATGCCGCCGCCAAGGATCCGACCATGCCCATAGGCCTCACGGTTCACGACTCCGCAGACGCCAAAGATTTTGAGGTCTTTCTGCGGCAGCGGGCAATGGAGAACTGGCCCAACCTCGAGCTCAGACAAGAATCCGCGGGCGAAGGATTCATGGTCACCCTATCATGGCCGAGCAGCTCGACAGTCTTGGTTCACGTGGCAGAGGCAGGGGTGGAGATCGCTCACCGCGAGATCGCCATTGCCGACGTGGGTGCAGCCAAGCTCACCGTATGGTTGGTGGTCAAATCGGCCCTGGAGAGGGCGTTGCGGGTAGCCAGCGAGCCCCAACCAGCGAAGCCTGTGGAGCTCTCGACCACAAAAATGGCAATCAAAGGCTCCCAACACCTGACGCAAGAGAGCCAGGCACAAGAATGGGGAATGGCAGTGTTGGTGGGTATGGCCATGGGCGCGCCCCAACTGTTTCACGTGGGCCCCGCCTTCGCTCTCTGGAGCCGCCCTTGGCATCGTCTCTGGCTCGCCGGTGAGATTGGGTACGCGCTCACGCCAGGGGTCGTGCTCAAGGATGGCAACGTTGGCCTGCTCATTCACCATATTCCTGTGCGACTGTTGACGGCCTGGCAACTCGATGGTTCGCAAACCTTCGCAGCGGGTGCCTATGCCACAGCGGAGGTGAAATTCGCGGTCACCCACGCCACATCGCAAACGGCAGTTGGCGTCGACGTGGGCGTATTCATTCAAGCCCAGA
>MGST01000227.1:0-1773 GCA_001798605.1 Deltaproteobacteria bacterium RIFOXYA12_FULL_58_15
GCCCGGGGCCGAGGCGGTTATTGCTCTGTCTCTCACGCCCCAATCGAACGACCCAGAGCCTGCCACTTGGGTGACGCACGTGCTCGGTTATCGACTGGCAGAGGTGAACACCGAAGTCCTTTTCGGGCTGCTGCACACAGATGTATTCAGCGATGAAGTCGCCGCAGTGCACACCCTGGGTTTGACCGATGCCTCGCGCAAGAGTCAGGTGCGTTCACGCTTTGGACAACAGACGGACCTCATCACCGGGCTCATCACCGCGGCAACGGCCAAACCGAAGGCCGACCCGGACTTCCAGGATGCCCTCGACCGGGTCTTCGCCATCCGAGCTTTGGGTGTCCTTGGCGGCAACGAGGCTCGCACTGCTCTCGAATCACTGCTCGCAAGCTCAGTCTTGGATCCTCTCGACGAACCTCTGTTGGTGGTGAGTATCGCCAGGTTGCGCAACACCCCACTCGAGGCCCCCCTCGCCTTCGCTGTGCCAGTGCAGGCGAGACGCATGCGTGACGTGGTCACCGCCGCCCTGGACGATGCCGCCGGCCGCCAACCTGCGGCCACGCCGGCTGCAGATGAGACTGACTCCCACAGCACCCAATTGAATGACACTGCACCAGGCCCCTCCGGGGTCCCTGTCCCTGACGTCGGATCCTCCGAGTCGGGCCCAACAGACGGCCACTCCAGGCTTGGCAACCTCGCCTTCGGTGCCTTGGCCCTCGCGATCGTGTTGTTGGCTGTTGCGGTCTTCAATCGCCGACGCAAAGGCTGATTTTCCAACCGCCAACCTGCCCAACAAGTCCCTTGATTTCCCCGGCTGCACAGGACAGCTTACCCCGTTGTCGCGGCAGCGGCTGCATCCGATGCGCGCCCCACCGGACTGATGAGGGACCTTTGATGAACGAATCCGAACCCAAGGACATGATTCAACGTGTTGCCGAACTCAAACGGCAGCGCCAACGCGCTGTTCTGGTGACCGTGACGCAAGCCAAAGGCTCGACGCCGCGCAAGCCCGGTTCACGCATGATTGTCTTCCCCGACGGCAGCATTGAAGGCACCGTGGGTGGTGGAAAGGTCGAGCACGTGGTGCGGGATATCGCCATTGAGGTCTTCGCGTCACGCGAGCCGAAATCCGTAACCTACCAGCTCAGCCGTGATCTCGACATGGGTTGCGGCGGCGAGATGACTCTCTTCGTCGAGCCGGTGGTCACCCAACCTCCTCTCATCGTCTTCGGATGCGGTCACGTCGGCACAGCCCTCATTCACGCGGCGGCACCGTTGGATTTTGACATCATCGCCGTTGATGACTTGGTCCAGAATGCCAACCGCGACCGCCTTCCCGAGGCAACAGACATCTTCAACTCGTACGAGTCGGAGGACCTCGCCGGCCTGCCCTTTGGCGACGACACTTACATCGTCATCCTCACCCGGGAACACAAGTTTGACCAACAGATGCTTGAGCTCTGCATCAAAGAACCCTTCCGCTTCCTCGGGGTCATCGGCAGCCCCCGCAAGGCCAGCCTGCAACGACAACGCCTCGTCGGCGCAGGCATCAAAGCCGAAGTTCTCGAGCGAGTCCGTTGCCCCATCGGCGTCGACATCGGCGCTGAAACACCCGCTGAGATCGCCATCTCCATTTGCGCCGAGCTCGTCTCCGTACGTCGCGGCGGCCCGAAATTCACAAACCGTCCTAAGACGTCGTGAAGATCGCCACCATCGTTCTCGCGGCCGGTCGCTCCCGCCGCATGGGCCGCCCTAAGGCATGGCTGTCGTACCAGG
>MGST01000227.1:1991-2584 GCA_001798605.1 Deltaproteobacteria bacterium RIFOXYA12_FULL_58_15
CATGCGTTCTTCCTTTGGCCCGTCGATTACCCCTTTGCCGATGAAGCTTTGCTCGAGAAGATGCGCGGGAGTCTTGGCAACAGAGCTGACGCCGTGATCGTTCCGGTTTCAGGTTTGGATTCGATTTCAAGTTCAGAGTCAGCACGCTGGGGCCATCCCGTCCTCTTGGGCACCGCTTTGGTCACTGAGCTCAACAGCCCTGCCGCCGACGAAGGTGCCCATCATGTTGTGCGCCGCGATCGTAGCAGGATCACCGTCGTACAAGCCGACGACCCCCGAATCTGTGCCAATATCAACACCCCCGCAGCTGCTCGGGCCGCGGGGATCGATAGTTGAACGGATGTCATGGCAGTGCTGCGAATGAACGGCCCAGCTCAACATCGCGGGATGTAACACTTGCCCAAAAACATCGGGCATGGTGGGATAGCATGGCGCGATAGACAAGGACTGCCATGATTGGTTTTCGCAACGCAAAGAACCTCGCTGACGCAATTGCCGCACTCACGGATCTCCCCCATTGGCGCCCAGTATGTGGCGGCACCGACCTGTTGGTTCAGGTCTCTATGAGGCGCTCTCATGCGGCTGGTTTCGTC
>MGST01000227.1:2603-2999 GCA_001798605.1 Deltaproteobacteria bacterium RIFOXYA12_FULL_58_15
CGCGGCACATAGAGGCACGCGGCAAAGTGATCCATATCGGTGCGGGCACCACATGCAGCGACGTGGCCCACAGCCCACTCATTCGCGAGCTGCTGCCACCGTTGTGGGAAGCAGCGCGTACCATGGGGTCGCCACTCATCCGCAACCGCGCGACTTTGGGCGGCAACATTGGCAACGCCTCCCCGGCAGCGGACATGGTCGCAGCCATGGTGGTAGAGGAAACTCGCGCTATCGTCCGCGGGGCAAGCGGCGACAGAACCGTGCCGCTCACCAAGCTGATGCTCGGCCCCGGCAAGACCAAGCTCGCTCCTGGTGAGCTCGTCGTCGAGCTCATGGTGCCAAAACCGTCCAGCTCGACCTACTGCCGTTTCGACAAACTCGGGTTCCGCAAGGCCC
>MGST01000227.1:3045-8070 GCA_001798605.1 Deltaproteobacteria bacterium RIFOXYA12_FULL_58_15
CGGTGGCATTGATGACATTCGTATCAGTTGGGGATCCGTCGCTCCCACCGCAGTCCGCTCTCACACCATCGAAAACATGCTGCGCGGAGTCGCCCTCACCGAGCACAGCATCGATGAGGCGGTCGCCGCTGTCTCTAACGACATCTCCCCCATCGACGACCACAGGGGCAGTGCAGCCTACCGTCTTGCGGTGGCAAGAAGCTTTTTGCGACGAGCCCTAGAGGAGTGTGCAACATGGCTATCGAGCTGATCCTAAACGGCGAGCCCACCCAACTCGACGCCCCTGGCAGCGCTCGCTTGCTCGACGTCTTGCGCGAGCATGGCCACACCGTCGGCGTCAAAGAAGGCTGCGGCGAGGGAGAATGCGGTGCCTGCACAGTGCTTATCGATGATGTACCGGCCTGCTCCTGTCTCATGTTTGCCGGCCAAGCAAATGGTCATCGTGTTGATACCATCGAGTCCTTGAGCCAAGGTGAGCCCCATCCACTGATGGACGCCATCGTTGATGCCGCCGGCGTCCAATGCGGATTCTGCACCCCAGGAATCGTCCTGTCGGCGAAGTCCCTGCTCGACAACAATCCCAAACCGACCCGAGAAGAGGTGCAGGTTGCCCTCTCGGGCAACCTATGCCGCTGCACCGGCTATCACCGCATCATCGACGCCGTCCAGAGCGTTGCCAAGAACTCCCAAGCCAAGACGAGGCGTCCATGACCGCCAAGGGCAAGAAGAAGCAGGCCACAGGGAAAGCCACAAAGAAGGTCCAAAAGAAGGTCCAAAAGAAGACCGCAAACACAAAGAAGGTCACAGAGAAGGTCACAAAACCCGGCAAAAAGATTGCAGTCAAAACGACCGAGCCGAAGGTCGTGACAAAGGCTGCAACGCGACCCGATTTCGCCGTGGTGGGCAAGAGCCCCCGTCGTCTGGATGGTCCAGGCAAGACCACCGGCGCAGCCACCTATGTTGACGATCTGCGGGTCGCCGACTGCCTGGTCGGTTACATCCTCACCAGTCCCTGCGCCAACGCTCGGGTGAAGAGCATCGACGTATCCAAGGCCCGAGCATTCCCAGGAGTTCACGCTGTCGTGACCGCCGAAAACTTCCCCGGCGATAACCAGGTTGGCGTGGTCAAGCTTGACCAACCCTTGGTTGTGTCCGATCGCATTCGTTGGTACGGCGATCGCATCGCCCTGATTGCCGCCATTGATCGCCCCACCGCGTTGCGGGCGGCCGCGCTCGTCGAGCTCGATGTCGAAACTCTGCCGAGCGTTCACGATCCGCTGGAGGCTTTGGCCGACGACGCCCCAAGAGTTCACACCGAGGGCAACCTCGCCGCCAAGATGGTCGTTCGCAAGGGCGACTTCGCCGAGGCGTTGAAACAGGCGGACGTCGTTATCGAGAGGCTGTACTCCACCGGTCATCAAGAGCACGCCTATCTCGAAACCAACGGCATACTCGCCGAGTTGCAACCCGACGGCGGCATGTTGTTGCGTGGCAGCATGCAGTGCCCGTTCTATGTGCAAAAGATCGTCGCGCGCGTTCTTCAGGTGCCACACTCGAAGGTGCGCGCCGTGCAAACGACCACCGGCGGTGGCTTCGGCGGCAAAGAAGATTATCCAAGCGAGCCCGCCGCGTGTGCCGCGATCCTCGCGAAGGTCACCGGACGGCCCGTCAAAGTTATCTACAAGCGGGACGAGGACATTGCCCGCTCGTCGAAACGCCACGCCACCAAGATCAAACACATCCTCGCGGCCAAGAAAGATGGCACCCTGCTCGGGGCCAAGGCCGAGGTCTATGTGGATGCGGGTGCCTATCTCGGTTTGTCGGCCATTGTCGCAGAGCGCGCCAACGCCAGTGCCGGCGGCACCTATGTGGTACCCCATGTCGAGGTCGACACCTATACCGTTTACACCAACAATCCATTCGGTGGTGCCTTCCGCGGCTTCGGCGCACCCCAGGTGAGCTTCGCCCTCGAGTCTCAGATGGACTTGCTCGCCAAGGAGCTCGGCCGCGACCCCCTCGAACTGCGCCTCCAAAACGCGCTGCACAAGGGTTCCCTCTCCCCTACCAACGAACGCCTGCGTGATGAGCCACAGGCCACACAAACCATGGAGATCGCCCGTGATCGTTGTGGTTGGGACAAGCGGAGAAAGGCCGTCGCCGTTCACAATGCCACAGACCGCTACAACAAGAAGGGTATCGGTGCGGCTTCCATCTCCTACGGTTGTTGCCTGCATGCCGGCGGCCAGCATCTCGAAGGCAGCGCCTCGTTGGTGCAGGTCCACCCCGATGCCTCGGTGAGCGTCGCCATCGGCGGTGCCGAGATTGGCCAGGGCGCCTATCAGGTGATGGCACTGCTTGCGGCCGAGAGCCTGGGGCTTCCCGTGGAGAATATTCGCGTCCTCGACACCGACACGTCGTTGGTCCCGGACTCGGGCCCAACCGTCGCGAGTCGCACAACGGTGATGAGCGGCAACGCGGTATTGGACGCCACAGCGCAAATCACCCAGAGGATGCTTGCCGTCGCCGCCAAGCACCTCGAGACCGACCTCAAGCACATCTCCCTGAGAGCGGGACAGGTACTCATCGACGGCAAGAAGAGCAAGCTCTCCGTCGCCGAGCTCATTGCACTTTGTTTCACACAGAAGGTAAACCTAACGGCCAGCGGTTGGTACGCCCCACCCCGGAAACAGTGGGACAGAGAGACGGGTACCGGACAAGGTTATTCCGTCTACTGTTACGCGACCATGGTTGCCGAGGTCACCGTCGACACGGTCACCGGCCTCGTCACGGTCGACAAAGTCACCGCCGTTCACGACATTGGCCAGGCGATCTTCAGGGCCGGTGTCGAAGGGCAAATCCACGGCGGCGTGGTCCAGGGCCTCGGATATGCGATCATGGAGAACCTCGTGGTTCAGGACGGCAAGATTCTCAACCCCGGATTCACCGACTATTTGATCCCGACGTCCATGGATATCCCCGAGATCGACATCGCCTTGATCGAAGAGCCCTACGACCGGGGTCCCTACGGCGGCAAAGGCATCGGCGAGCCGTCGTTGATCCCCGTGGCCCCCGCCATCGCCAACGCCGTGGCCAACGCCTTGGACTTGCGACTCTATGACCTGCCGCTCACCCCGGAGCGGGTGAAGATGGCCTGGGACGCACGCGAGCTCGCGGAGAATTGACCCCGCCGCCTTGATGACGGGGCACAACGATACCGCAGAAGCAATGGCCGATGCGGTGATTCGCGACGAGGGGCTGCTGTTACCTCTCGAGTACGCGTCACAGAGCGAGCCAGAAACTAACAGTCTCACGCCAGTTCGCTTGCGCTGCTCCGGTCGACCCCATTTGGGTTTTCGCTGCGAGGCGGGCACCAAAGGTGCCCGCCTCTGCATCTCGGTCCCAAATGGGATCGACCTGCGCATGCCGCGAACTGGCTTCGGTCCCTCACTGATTTTGGACGCCAGTGCGTTGCTCGATTGGCACAGATTGACCGATGCGTTGCCGACACCTTGGTGTCGGCAACCGCGTCAACTCAGAGAAACCCCTGATGGCTGGCGTCTTTGTTTCTCTCATGAACAATCCTGCCACCGCAGGCGGCAGGGGGCGGCACTGACCCGAATCAACATGTGTTGAATTCCATTTGTTGTGAGGCAATTCGGAATCCACAAAAATGCGCTTTTGCAGGCAACTATCTCCAACAGCAGACGATAACGAAGGAGGTGCTAACAACAGAACTGTGGCGGTCCGCATACACTTAGGTGGGGGACGCAGAGAGGGATATGACAAATGGCCGGCGAAAAGATTCCAGAGGGCGGAGTGGAGAAGGTTTCCTTGGGCTGGAAGTCGCACCTCTCTTCCGACATGATGGTCGGGGGAGCCATCAAGGCACCCATTCCCAAAACCAGCCTCAATATCTATGGGTCCTTCTACTCGGGCGTCGATTGCCGCCAGTTCGACAAGGTGAATTTCGTCGGCGAAATGCAGTTGGGAGCGGCTTTCAATACAAAGAATGACCGGTTCGGTTTCCGTGCCGGTGCCGCTGGCAGGTTCGAACCTAGCCTTGCAAATGATCCGGGTTACGGCGTCGGCCCCGTCGTGGGGGCCGATATCCAAACGTCAGAAGCATCAGACACGCGGGTCGGAATCGAGGGCATGCGGGTCAATGGCAAGAACTTCGTTGGGGTTACTGTGACGGTCAACCCGTCAAAAATCTTCTCAAAGAAATAACCACGAGCGCTTCGAGGGTGATCAAATGTCGCGTTGATGGTCATCGCCGTCGCGTGTCGCGTGTGTGCTCCTCAGGGAGCGCCAGCCGACGACCACCAAGAGCACTCCGTACGGCACAATGGACCACAGTCCAGGCAAGCCGAGGAGCTGGCCGAGATTGAATGCAAAGGGCATGGTCGGATTGCCGTTGCCCAAACCCTCCTCCGTGATTATTCGCTGCTTCCACGACGCCAGGTTGCCCACGGAAAATCGTTCCCACCACCAATGCAGCACATTGGGGTATGGAGGCCCCGCGGGCGGCGTTGGTGGAATGGCGGTCACCGATGTCGCCATCACCATAAACGCAAATCCGACGATGATGCCTAGGGCGATCAACCCTCGATAGCGGGAAAAGATCGCGGCAATGGGAACCGCCGAAAACGGGATAAACAAGAGCGCATATCTGGATCCGACCGACGAGCCCGAGTGCCAATAGGCAAGGCTCGCAACCACGACGAGCACCATCCAGGCGGTGCCGCCGGCAACGACGCCCTCAGCCCTGACTTGCGGATCCCGAATCATGACGACCAGCCCGGCGACACCGGCGAGAAGAAATGGACTTAGGACAAAAATGCCGCGCGAGACGCCGAAGGTGAGTCCATACAGCCGGGTCAGCGAAAAACCCTCAAAACCCATAAACCCCCGCCCCGCATCAGCGGCGAATCGTTCCACAACCAAGGAGCTGTAACCGACATGCAAAGGGTCGCCGTACACGAGAGTGTGGTGCAGAAGTGGCACCAAGGCGACCACCGCGCCTCC
>MGST01000228.1 GCA_001798605.1 Deltaproteobacteria bacterium RIFOXYA12_FULL_58_15
GGTCGACCTCGGAGCCACCTACATCGGTAAGTGAAAGAGACATACCCAAACGGCCATGGAACCCTTGTTTGAAGTGGAGGAGTTGCACCGACCGCCGCCGTGTTTTGGCGAGAATGCTCTTTTGGTGTTTCCAGGCTATTGCTGTCTTGAGCGCACTTTCGACCGCAGCCCAATCGTTTTCGGCAAACTGCAGGTGTGCAAATTCGCCGCCGAGAGGGACGATATCAAAGGTCTCTGCGAATTGCGCATGCTCACGGTTGTGAGTTTCGCAGTTGACCGGTCTGTGCATCGCGAGCCGGCCGAGATTCTCCAAAAACTCGGGGTCCCTGAGTTTGGGATGATTGTAACCGAGAGACGTTGAGGTGCCGTAACCGGCAAAATCGATGAACTCTTTGCCCGAGAGGCCATCGGCGAGGTATGAGCCACCGCTGTTTTTCAGATCGCACGCGATAGGAAAGGAACCCGGGATGGTCAGGTCCGCTCTTGCTCGTCGTCCGCCGAAACCACTGGGGAACATCACTGCCTCAGGATTGCCGAGAGCCAGCGCTCGGCCATTTCAGGTTTTCAATAGGTCTCCGTCGCTTCGTGACACTTGATATTCATTGTTTCAAGCTCATTGAGAACTGGATCATATAGAGTCGGCATGGTTGGCCGCAGGACCCCTCGCTGAGTAAAACGACCCTCGAGAATCATCTCGGTGGCGATTGCCGCGGGAAGGGAGACAGTGCGCGACATTGATGAGTCTCCGCCTTTGATGCCTTGGTCCACCATTCTTGAGGTGATGTGCACTCGTTTACCGTTGGGATAGCGCGCATCAATTTTGTGCAACAGCACGACCATGTCTTGTTCGCCCGGATTGTAACGTAGCTTGGCGAACATGATTTCAACCAACGCATCAAGGGGGGTGGTTGTTTCCACTTCAAACGGTTTCTCGGAGAGCATCCCAAGCCATTCGAGATTGATGATGGGGGCTGCCTGGGGTGAAACGTTCAGTCTTCGGGCCGTTGCCGTTCGCAGATCTTCCTGGGGTCCTGCGTCAATCAATCCTCTCACCATGTCGGCGTGGGTCTTGCCTCGGACGTCGATTTCATCGAGCTCGAGGAGCCCGAGCTGGCGAAAGCTAAACATGGTGTCGCAGAATCCAATGTTGCGCAGGGTGCCGCGAAAGAGGGTCTCGATGTCCTCGAGGCCGTAAATTTCGCGATAGGTGAGAGAATCACGATTTGGATAGGCTTCAAAGTCGCCAGCACCTTCGACGTAACAGAGATGCATGTCTCTGAACAAGCGGTGTGGTGGTATTTCGAAAAGTCGCCCACCGACCAGGTAGCGGGCATCGTTGCGGCTCGCCAGCAGCACTCCCCTGGGTGACCAGGAGAACTTGTAGCCAAAGGGATTGTCGTTGTTGCAAGGGGCAGGCAGGCCACCGCAGTATGATCGGAAAGCGACAACTTTGCCGCCATCCTTTTTGACTGCGTTGATGACCCGCAACGCTGACATGTGGTCGAGGCCGGGGTCGACGCCAATCTCGTTGAGGAGTGTGACTCCAGCGGCATGGGCGTCGGCGTTGAGTGCCTGCATGGCTGGGGACACGTAGGACGTGGTTACCATGTGTTTGCGCCGCTCGACGCAAGCCTTTGCCACCAAAGGATGCAGGGCGAATGGCAATAGGCTGACAACAACGTCGCTCTTGTTGATGAGAACGCCAAGCTTCAGCTCGTCTTCGAGGTCCAGCAAAATTGCGCGGCCGTTGTCGTATTGTGCGATGAGGTTTTCGACCCCCGCAATTGACAACGCCGCCACGGTGACGTCGTGCCCTTTGTCCAGTAGGTAACGAATGAGCGGTTGGGAGACCAAACCCGCACCGAGAACGAGCACATGCTTCATAAACGCTCCGACGGAAGGGTTGCGGTTTCAGTGATGCTCACGTGTTTGCTCGGAGTGGTTGTTGAAGATACCGATAATTGGGTGTGAGCTCGCCCTTGTGTACGATGACGGCATTCTTCAAGGGTGCCGGCAACTCCAGAGCATCAAAGTCGGCCTGCCAATCGGCGGAGACCAGAGCGGGCATCATGTCTCGTAGCGTGTTGCCGAAGTATTGCGATGCCTCGTGCGGAAGCTCGCAGGGAAGGTTGTCGACTGACATGACTGCGATACCATGACCCTTGGTTCCGGGATATGGCTTGTCGGCATTCGCCTGGTACAGAAAGCAGGGTGCGTCGGGTTGAGTTGCGACGAGAGTGATCTCCACCCCGCCGCGAATGTCGCAACTGATGTCGCCGATCACTTGCAGGCGGGTTTGCCCGGCAGACAGTTGTTTGTCTGCCCAGGTCCGAGTTACGAGGCGGGGATACCGCTCCTCCCAATAGATGGTGTTTACCAGAACGTCGAGGTGAGGGAGATAGCTCTCGAACGCCCCGTCGTAGCGTTCAGGATGGTCATAATAGTCTTGCAGCTCGAAAGTATCGTTGGGCGGCCGTGCTCGCACCATGTCCTCTTCTTTGAAGACGACCTCGATGATGGCTGGCCCCGGTTGATTCGCGGCTATTGGAAGATCCACAACCGCGATCTCCTTCCGGGGGAGGCATGCAAGGATCTCGCGGGCACCGCGCGAGACGTTGCCGTATCCGGCGATGCCAAAAACCAGTGGCCTGTCGCCCACTGTCATGCGGTTGCCGATGTCGCGTAGGTGCGCCATGGCTGCATGCAGACCGTCATACTCGTAGGCATGGCGAACCTCTGCGAGCGGCGACTGTATTCCCTGCGCCAGGAGGCGTTCGCCAAGGGCCCAGAGTGTTTCCAGCATGCCGGCATATCCGGCGTGAATGCCGAAGAAGATTAAACGTTGCCCTTCGTCGTCGACGATTCTCTCGTAGTCAACCAGCGAACATCCCAGCTCCAACAAGCGCGCCAGCATTGGCATGTTGTACGGCTGACCCTTGATGACATGAGAGAAAAAGGCATAGGTCTTGTTGGGCCGGAGCAACTTGATAGGCACTTCTTTGACGGCCATGATGATGTCGGCGGCATCTAAGTTTTCGACTACCTCCGCACCTGCGGCCAGATATGCATTGTCGGGATACACGCGAATCGGCGACGACTGGACCAGAAATGGAATGCCCTGTTTCGTGAGCGCCGACACGTCCGCCGGGGTGAGAGGTACGCGCCGCTCCCAACGGCTCTTGTCTTCTCTTCGAATGCCAACCGCCGTGGCCACAGACGGATCCTTGCTCCCCCGAAGGTGTTTTTTGGCAGCAAATACCACGACAAACACAACTTTCGGCGCTCAAGCTACGAGGCCAAACGCGCTGAGTCAAGCACATCGCGTAGTATTTGCGGGTTACTTCGGAAGAGTGTGCCGGTTACATCGATCGAGCTTGCGCTCCCCAGAGGATCTTGTGTAGCTGCAACTGAAAGCGAACGGTCAACCTGTCGTCGAGAATCCATCCGGCGAGATCTTTCGCCTCGACGTTGTTCCAAACCGGCCCCATCAGGACATTGCAGCGTTCGGCCAGGCGGTACCGCCGCAACTGTTGCACGGCCCACTCGTAGTCCTGTCGGTCACCAACCACGAACTTCACCTCATCGGAGGGTGCCAACGCCTCCACATTGGACCAAAGATTCGACTCGGATTCACCACTGGAAGGCGTCTTGATGTCGACGATCTTTGTTACGCGGGAATCGACAGGGGCTATGTCGAGGGCACCGTTGGTCTCGAGGAGCACTCGGTGGTCAGCGTCGCACAGTGCGGTGAGCAATGGCAGGGCACCGGGTTGCACCAAGGGCTCACCGCCGGTGAGCTCGACGAGATTGATTCCCAGCGTACGCACACGCTCTAGGACATCGGCGCGTGACAACACTTCGCCGCCAGCAAAGGCATAACGGGTGTCACAATAGGTGCAGCGAAGGTTGCATCCCGCAAGACGCAACATGACGCAGGGGCGGCCAACAAACGTCGATTCACCCTGGATGGCGGGGTAAATCTCCGACACCAACAACTCGTCGTCCTTCAAGGTCGCGAGGGGAAGGAGGCGCTCTCTCCAGGATCTACGCATGGAAGGGTTATAGCCTCGCTGGGGCAAAGGCGTCCACAAGGCAGGGCGCTTTGGGCATCTTTGGCCTGTCCCGAACCCTTGGACTGGCACCCATGCAGGTCCTGGTGTAAACGAAGCAACATGAAAGATAAGAGCTTTGTCGCCCTGGCAGGAAATATTGGCACTGGCAAGACCACCGTGGCCAAACTGCTCAGCCGCCGTTTTGGATTCGAGCTGTTCGACGAGCCAGTGATCGATAACCGTTTTCTCAAACTCTACTACGGTGCAATGAAACGTTGGTCGTTTACTCTGCAGTTGGAGTTTCTGATCAAGCGGGTGGCGCACCATGAACTAATACAGACGGTGCCGAAAAGCTGCATCCAAGACCGTACCCTTATTGAGGATCCTGAAATCTTCGCCAAGTATCTGCATGGTCTCGGCCACATGAGTGACGACGAGTTGCAGCTCTATCTTGAGTATTTCGATAGACTCAATACGAACATTCGACAGCCGGACAAGATCATCTATCTCCAGTGTCACGAGGTCGATGTTCTACTAAGCAGAATCCACACCCGCGGTCGCCAGGAGGAGTCGGGGATGCAATCCGAGTTCCTCGAGGGGTTAGACGGCTATTACCGTGCTTTTCCGGCCGTCGTGAAATCCAAGTACGGTGTCGAAGTGATGACCTTCGACGTGACCCATTTCAACGTGCACGATTCCGCGCAGGCCGATGCTTTTCTCGCTCTGGCGGAAGGTTTCTTTGCCGAATGACGATGGCATCCGGGGGCTCGGATGATCCATCGTGAACAAGGGGCGACACCATGAGTAGGATTCTCGTTCTCGGCGGTGGGCAAATGGGCAGCGTCATTGCCGCCGATCTCGCTACCGACCACAGCGTCACCGTCGCTGATCAAAGGCCTCTCGATATTGTCGGGGTGGAGCCGGTCGTCGCAGATCTGTCTGACGCCAAGGCAGTTGAGTCCTTGGCGCGAAAGTTCGATTTCGTCGTTGGTGCATTGCCCGCAAACCTCGGGTTTGTCGCGGCCCGTGCCACTGTGGCAGCCGGGAAGAACTTCGTCGACGTCGCTTTTTTCGCCGAGGATGCTCGTCTACTTCACGATGAAGCGACACGAGCAGGTGTGGCCATCCTTCCCGACTGTGGTTTGGCCCCAGGGATAAGCAACCTGGTGGCGGGACGCGCGGCTGCTGCAGCACCGAGGCAGAACATTGATATTAGGGTGGGTGGCATCTCGGAAGATCCCGCACGTCCATTTGGCATCATCGTAACTTGGTCAGTCGCCGATCTCGTTGATGAGTACATCCGCCCAACCCGATACGTCGAGAAGGGCGAGGTCGTCACTGTGTCGGCCCTAACCGGAGTCGAGCAGATTCACGTCGATGGTGTCGGCGACCTCGAGGCCTTTTTTACCGATGGGTTGCGGACGCTCCTCGAGCTTGATGGCGTCACAAACATGACCGAGAAGACCATGCGCTGGCCTGGTCACCTCGACCAGATCGCACCCTATCTCGTGAATGGCACTTTGGGCGATGAGATTCGCCGCAGTTGCCGTGATGGTCGAGACCTGGTGGTGATGGTGATTGACGTTGATGATACGAGAGTGAGCTTGGTCGCAAGAGCTACGGACTCCATGTCAGCCATGGCGCGCACGACAGCCCTCACGACGGCGGCCTTCGCTCGTTGGGTTGCCAAAGGAAAATTGAAGGGCGTAGGGGTCATTCCCCCCGAAAAGATCGGTGCTGACCCCGAGGCTTTTCGTTTCATACTCGAAGACCTCGCCAAACAGGGCATCCATCTTTCGCCGCCGCTGCCGTTCATTTGAGGCGATTCCGGGTCTACTTCACACCTCCGAGTTGACAGGGGCAGCGGCATCCAGGTCTTCGTTTTCATTACCAGCGAGCTGGGATTCCAGTGACTGGCGGCGGGTTGGGTCCTTTTCGCCGATGAGGGCGGTGAGGATTCTTTGCCGGTTGCCACGCAGCCAAGCACGTTGACTGAGCTCTCTTAGCTTGAGCGGCCTATTTTCGATGCGCTTTTGCTCGCGCTCTTTGTGCAGCAGTTCAAAAAAGACCACCTCGTTTCTGCGCTCTTCTTCGTTCTGACGTCGCTGTTCTTCGTCGATCTCGCGCATCATCTCGGTCCAGGCGTTGAGGATCTGTCCCTGCAACAGGGCGAGTTGCAACTGCACGTCGGCCACCATGAAACCATAGGCGAGCTCTTCCTCCGTGCGGCTGGTTGTAACCGCCGCGCGCATGGCCAGCAATCTGCGGTCGTCAATCTTGCCGCTCTTGCGCAGTCCGTCAAGTGCCTGTTCATGAGCGTAGCGATCGATGTAGCCATCGAGGCGTTTGCGGAAAACGGGAGTCAGGGCCTCGTCGACCTTCTTGATGTTCTGTTCGAGTCGGTCCCGGTCTGCGTGGGAGAGAGAAGGATCCTGGAGGGCCTTGCCCACCTCCCGTTGTAGCTGGCGTTTGGCGTGGAACAGGGCATCGGGGTCCTTTTCGCATCGGGAGATGAGGCTTGCGACACGGCGGAGCTCCTCTGCTGAAAATCCTCTCTGGCGCAGCCTGCGAATCGCCCAACTGAACTCGACCATGCCGACCCGACCTTCGAGCCGACTGTCAAAGAAGCCATTCACGAGCTTCTCGGTGCGGCTATCGGCGAAGACGAGTTTGTCGTGGTCGACGAGCCGATTCAGTTGCAGTCGCGCCCAAAACAGGTCATCGACGTCGACGACATTCTGCACTCGGTCGAGTAAACCGAGGGCAGTGCGACGGTCGAGGACACCAGAGCGCGCGGCCATGCGAACGCGGTCGCGAAAGTCCGCCCGATCGAGCTGGTAGCCAGGATGATTGGCTGGGAGCGCCTCCCAACGGCGGGGACGCAGGCCCTTTTTGCGAAAGAACGCATCGAGCGTTGCAATAGGTGAGTCGTCGTGCCCGACGAGGTGATGGAGCTTGGCTTTGACCCAGGCCAGCTTGCCGATGTCGTCGGGCAGGTCGAGCTTGCGCTCGAGGTATTTGATGAAGTCTTTTTGGTGCGCCGGGCTGAAATCAACGGCCGCCAGGGCAATCAGCTTCTCTTGTACGCCAGCCCGAAAATCTACGGTCGAATCGACGGCCGTGGTGTCGATGATGTGGGCGATGTCGGGTGACCTGTCGGCATGGCTGAGCTCACGAAGTTTCTCTTCGGTGATACTCACTGGCCCCATGGGCATCGTTTCACTGAGCGCCGCTTGCCGTTGCCCTTGTACTTCGTCGGTCCTTTCCTCTACTCGATCAGCGTCGCTCTGGTTTTGAACCGGTAGCTGCGGCAGTTTTCCGTGGATTTCCATAGGCCCACCTATCCAGGCAGATTATCGCTCGGGCGGTTGTGCTTGTCCTGCAAATTGAAGGGTTCTCACGGGTTCTCACGGGTTTCGCAGAGTGGGGGCGGAAGCGACATGGTCAGCAAGGACTTTTCAGTGCAGCTTGGATTGCCTTCTTTGCCAATCCCGACAGGGGTGCTACAAACGGATCCGCATATTGGCGGATGCCTGATCGGCTTTGGAAGCGAGGCAACTGCGGCAGGGCGTAGACTCTGGCGGTAACGTCGCGATGGGTCAACTGGTGCGCCACTTCGGCGATGCACACTCCCAGCTTTCTCTCCAAACGGTGGGCGAGGTCGCGTCGGGCGGCAGGCCCCTCGGCGCTCGGGAGCTCCCACTGCCCAGCCCAAAGTCCGTTGAGCGGACGTTGTACCAACCAAATGCCGCGGCGTGTTCGGGTCCAGGCGAAAGCGACGTCTAGTTGTTGCCGCGGTCGGCCCTGCTCGGCGACGGGAAAAGCAGCGGGCTTGCCCATGGCATGGGCTTGGCACTCCGCGCGAGCCGGGCACCGCTCGCAGGCAGGAGTGGTGGGGGTGCAGACCAGAGCACCCACCTCCATGAGTGCCTGATTGAGGTCCCCTGGGTTGTTGCCATTGGCGAGCATGGTTGCCAAGTTCCACAGCCGTTTCTTGCCGGGACCACTC
>MGST01000229.1:0-5655 GCA_001798605.1 Deltaproteobacteria bacterium RIFOXYA12_FULL_58_15
CGCAGAGGAACTGGTGGCCGAAGTCTACGATCTCTTTGGTACCCGCGCCTTCATCAGCCAACGGATCGCACAGAGGCCCTGGGGCGAGCTCTCCGTCCACGTCGCCGATGCTCCCGTCGGCACCGCCACCAGCTTTGTCCGGCTCTCAACGCAGGGCGACTGCATCGAGGTTGAGAATGTCGAGTATGGACATGGTTATTCCTGGCATGGTTTCAAGAATCGTCAATATCGTGGGGAGCTCTACGTCGTCATCGATCCCGACGGCCAGCTCGCCGCCGTCAACCTTCTCGGCGCTGAATCCCTTTTGCCGTCGGTGGTACCGTCAGAGATGTTCGCATCGTCCCCACCCGAGGCCCTGAAGGCGCAGGCGGTCGCTGCTCGCAACCAACTCTTCGCCAAACTAGGCAAACGCCACCACGCCGATCCCTACCACCTATGCAGTGAGCAACATTGCCAGGTGTACAGTGGCCTCACCCAGGAGGACCCGCGAGCAACCGCCGCCGTCAACGCCACCTCTGGCGAGATTCTGTTTCACGACGAAGCCCTGGTTGACACCGTCTACTCGTCAACCTGTGGAGGACACACAGAGGACAATGACGCTGTGTGGGGCAACGACCCAGATCCTGCCTTGCGCGCGCGACCTGACTTCGAATCAAGCTCGCGAGAACCCCACGGCATCCCTGCCGACAGATTGCAAGCGTGGCTCGAATCAACACCCAGCACCTACTGCTCGCGCGCCACAAAGGTCACGGCAGATAAATTTCGTTGGCAGAAGGCCTTCTCCACAGTGGAGCTGCAAAAAATTGTCGACACTCACTACCCGAAAACCGGGGTCGTCAGGTCTGTAGAAATCGAGGAACGGGGCCGCGGCGGTCGCGCCATCGGCCTTACGATCATTGGCGAGAAAAGCGTCGCCACCGTCGTGCACGAGCTCCCCATTCGCAAGCTGTTTGGCAACCTCAATTCAGGCATGTTCGTCATCAATGAATCTCGCGATGACGCTGACAAGCTCACGGGCGTTACTTTCGTCGGCGGCGGCTGGGGACACGGCGTCGGTATGTGTCAGCTCGGCGCTATTGGTCGTGCCGAAGCTGGTCACTCCTACCACGACATCCTATCGCACTATTACAACGGTTCACGGGTGAGTCGCTTGTACGACACCCAACTCAAAACTTTGCCGCAAAACCATTGAACCAGCCACATCCTGATCATGGCTTCTCGCCGGACCAGGGCCCCCAGACAAGGCCCAGCTCCGCCTCTTGATCGGAGCCATCAACAATCACTCTTCTTGGAGCTCGGTCAACGCTTTGCGGGCACTGCGGGCCGCCGCACTCTTTGGTTCGGCCTCGATGCAACGCTCATAGGCCTGTCGTGCCTTCTCGAGCTCACCCTCGGCGCTGGCAAGATCACCTAGGAGTAGATAGGCGCTGCCATGACGAGGACGCATTTTCAGGACCAGGTCGACTTGCACCTCAGCGTCGGCAAAACGGGTCAGATTGAGAAGCGCCCGCGCCTGCCCCAGCCGAGCGCGGGGATCGTTGGGTTTTAGCTCAGAGGCCGCTTGATAGGCCTCGAGAGATGTTTGCGGGCGACTCAGCTTGGCCTCAACCTGACCCCGATGCACCAATGCATTGAAGCGAGCCGCGGGATCTTTGATACGAAACACCTCACCGATCTGGATTGTTTCCGTGTCGACGCCTTCCAAATCAATGTCGAGGCCTGCGTCAGCGCCCGTGCGCACATCTCCCACGTCACCGACATCGCCCTCTCCCTCCTCGAAATCCATACCTGAGTCGGTCTTTGCCTTGGCCTCGACGCGCTTGCTCCCCTCGTCCGCTGGCCTCTCCGTCGGATTTGGTGCAATGACGCCGACTGCTTCGTTCGACCTCGTCCGCGCTGGCGTCGGGTTGCACGACACTCGATACACGGCAAAAACAATCGCGGCGACCATGAGCACACTTGCGCCGACGATCACTGGGCGCAAACGGGCCTTTTTGCGCTCCCTTTGCTGAAAACGCGTCGTTGGCGACGGTCCCACCGGTACCTGGTAGTCAGGGAGGTGAAAACTGCCTTCGTGGAGACGTTGCTGACCCTCGGTCCTTGCCGCCTGCGCACGCGAGCCGGTTACCTCAGTGAGGAACCTTGCGAGCCCCTGCGGACCGACGTCAATTCCTGTGTCCTGAAGGTAGACCTTGAGCTCCTGATAGAAGGCGAGTGCGTCTCGAGGCCTCTTTTTCGGTTTCGGACTCAAGGAATTGTTGACGATCCTCGCGAGCCGGGGGTCAATGTCCAAAACAACTTTCTGCACCGGCACCAGGGGCGGAGTGTTCCCTTCCCTGAGCGCGTCGTCACCAACCTCGCCATAGACATGCTGCGCCGTCAACATCTCGTAGAGAATCGACGCCACACCCCACAGGTCGACCTTCTGGCTCACGGGTTCCCCAGCGAGCACTTCAGGAGGCATGTACGCAACTTTGCCCTTGAGAAAGCGCGCTTCCTCGCTTGGCTCCAAAAAGGAGATCCGGGCCACACCAAAATCCCCGAGCTTCACTTCACCGCCGAGCGTCATGTAGAGGTTCGAGGGTGTCACGTCGCGGTGGACTAGTTCCATCGACGCGCCACCGGGCGAGCGCGCACGATGAATGTAGTCAACAGCACGCAACAGCCGCAGCGCAACGTGAATGGCCAAGTCCGCGGGGAATCGCTGGCCCCTGCCGGCGAGCAGAGTGATGAGCCGCGACATGTCGTGACCCCACACATACTCCATGGAAATATACGCTCGATTGTCGACTAAGCCTGTCTCAAAGACTCGAACCAGGTTGGGGTGTTGCAGGAACTTGGCGATGTCCGCCTCGGTGAGAAACATGTCCACCTGAGTCGGATCCTTCTCCAAGTGGGCATGCATTCGCTTGAGTGCGAGCTCGAAGGCGTACGTCGCTGGGTCGGGACCCATCGTCGCCCGATAAATTTCGGCCATGCCACCGTGGCCGATTTTCTCATGTAGCCAGTAACGGCCGAATCGTTCAGCCATGTTGTCGATTTATATCGCCAGTGACCGCTCTGCAACCTCCACAACCTCTTCATCCTCTTCATTGGTGTCGACTGCTGCGGCGTAGTATAGAGAACAACGAGGAGTCCAAGAATGGCAGAGTCTTTTGATTGGATGAATACGCCCCCCACACGCTGCAAGGGAAACGCGGCGGAGGTCCACGACGAGGAGGTACGATGCCGCGCCATGCTCTACGCCAAGCTCGGCTATCCCCGTGCCCGCGCAGAAGCGCGACTGCGCGCGAACTTTGAATGGGAGCACGATCGCTTGGGAAAGGCCGCAGTGCTCAAACGCATCCCGGCGTTGGTACTGGACACCTATCAGCGGGCCGGCGTCGAGCTTAGGAAGAAGCGCTGAGCAGACGACGGCCGCGCTTGTCGGCCACTCGAACGCACTCAGCCCTATTCTTCTAGAGGCGCAGGAACCGGTGCGTTGATTCGACCCGCGGCCTGCAAGTCACAATAGAGTAAGGTTCCCCCCACCGCGGCGAGCGGCAGCAGGAGAAGATTCAGCCCCGGGACAAGGAAGAGCAGCAACGTCGTGCAGCCGTTGCCCACACACAACCAACGGTTGGCCCACACCACCCGCCAACGCGCCGGATACGAGACCAGCTGCCGCGACATACTCAGTCCAACAAACTCCTGACTGAGCAACAACGCCGTAAAGGAGAAGCCCAAGGCTGCGTTGACCGCCGTTCCAAGCACCGGAATCAGATTGACGAGAAGCAAAGGCATATTGACGGCAAGCCAAAACAAGAGCGTCCACACGATATCGGCCACCGCGACCACCACGGAGCGCACCGTCCGCGACGCGGTGTTAGGAATGGCTGTGGTGCCGAGAACGATGTTCTCGACCTTTTCGGACAACAAGTCGAGAAACGGACTCGCCACCGCTTGACCGATGAGGAGGATGAACACTGCGCTTAGGACAGGTGTCGCGATCACCGCGAGCACAAAGACCACCCAGTACGCCGCTTTGCCAAGTCCACTGAGCACCGAACTCCACCAACCATCGTCGGGATTGGAGGGCTGGAAGACTTGTTCGAGGCTCTGGATTTCGGGAATCACAAACCAAAACACCAAGAAAACAGTCAACGCAAACAATATCGTGTTGATGAGGGCCGGCACCGCCGCCATGCGCCATAGACCGTGGCTGCGGATGAATCCGAAGGCTTCGAGTGGATAGCCGATGCCGCGGAAAAAATCACCTATGAAGTTTTGTGGGAGTTGTCGAGGTGGCCGTGCAGTCATCGTCCTGTCATACCAGCCTTGCCGCAAACAACAAAGCGGTCACGCTGGACTCTCGGTTCGGCCACCGTGTACGGAGACTCTAGGCGCGCGCCGTCAGACTGCTCAACCTCGGCAGGTCACATCGGCTCACCGAGCGGACAGACGCCAGGCGCTGCAACTCTTTGGCACGAATGCTTGCATAGGCCTCGAGGAGCATGGCCTCAAAGGGACGGTTTTGCTCTGCCACCCAGCGAGCCACACGGGTTTGGGCCGAACTGGGCGCATCGGTTTCACCCGACCACAGGGCTCGACGCTGATCGAGAAAACGGTAAAGGAGGCGCTGATCGCGCGAGGACAGCATGCAGAATCGCAACCCAACGCTGAGATGCGCATCAAGCTGCTCGAGACTCAGCACCTGCCCACCCACATCGAGAACATCATTGGAGCCTGGCAGCGCAAACTGGAGATCCACAAAGGAACCAGGAAATCGTGGTTGCTGGGTACGGCATTGCATGCCACCCATGCCGATATCCCATGCCCACATGGGTTCGCGACTGCCCCGGGCCTTCACCAAGGTGAAGATAGGGCTGCGGGCCGATTGCCGGCGGTTTTCGACAACCTTGGGCTCTGGGAATGATTCGTAGATTGCGGGAAGACTGGACATCGTACCCTCCGAACATCAAATCGTCGGGCGACCCCGACGTGCGCGAGACCACAGTCGCATCCCCCGGGCACCCGGTCAAAAAATCGGCACGGTCAATAAACGGCGCAGCCGGCAGTCAAAGTACCAGCGCTTCTCCCCCGCTCAGTCTCACCTATGTCAAAGGAGTCGCTGGCCAGCGCCTACCGGCGTAAGGTGTGGGAGTGGCTACGGCTGATCCCAGGGTGCTGAGAAATTCTCTGCGGCGTAGCAGGATCGCCCCAAGTTCCTGGGTGAAATCGTTGAGCACTTGCGCATCGAACAAGGTCACTCCAATCGCCTGGAGATGGTCGACCAAGACGGCGAAGGCGACCTTGGAGGCGTTGCTTACCTGATAGAACATCGATTCACCGGCAAACATCGCGCCTATCTGAATGCCGTAGATACCACCGACCAGCCGAACGCCTTGCCATACTTCTATGCTGTGAGCATGTCCTAGACGATAGAGCTCGGCGTAATTGCGCAGAAAGCTGTCTGAAATCCAGGTACCGGTATCGCCATGAGCGCTGGCGCAGCTTTGCATGACCTCAGGGAAAGCGGTATCCGCGGACACATGAAAATGTCCGTTGCGGACCCATCGACGGATTTTCCTGGGAACATGAATCTGATCGAAACGAAACACCGCCCGTGGGTCGGGAGAATACCAACGCACCGGGCGATCCGACCAGGGGAAGATC
>MGST01000229.1:5684-7973 GCA_001798605.1 Deltaproteobacteria bacterium RIFOXYA12_FULL_58_15
CGGCGGCATGTGCATGCTGACCGCAACCAAGCCGTCGGCATCAGCGCTGTTTGGATCCGGAAAGATGGAGGACACTCGTGACATGTGGCACTAGAACCGCGCTCACTTGTACGGATCGAGTTGCATGACCGGGATTCCTACCTTTTCAAACAACGCGAGCGATTCGGAGCTGCGGTATTCTTGGATGTAGTAGACGTTGCGAACATTTCCAAGATTTATCAATCTTTTCGCACACATAACGCATGGCATGTGCGTAACCAGAACCACCTTTTCAATGTAACGGGGCGCGTCGCAGTTGATCACTGCGTTCTCCTCGGAGTGAAGACAACCGCAATTGCCCGGCTCATCCCTGTCGCAACTGTTTGACAACCCACTGGCGTTGCCGTTGTAGCCGACCGCCAAGACCTTGCGGAAATCGGTTGACGTGATGACCGTTCCAACCTGCAGTCGCGAGCAGGTGGATCGCGCGGCCAGTTCCTTCGCAAGTCGCAAATAGATCTTTTGGAAAGTTGGACGATTGTCAGCCACTGTTCACCTCTTGAGTCGCCGGCCAAGATAACTCGGTCCACGTGGCAGTGCCAGACGTCTGGCACATTCGCCACCTTTGACCCACGCATCTGGCGCGTACACCATGCCGCTGACAACCCTCCCCCGCATTCCCATCGTCGGGATCTCGCGCTAAACCACGGCCCGTGGTACAGGAGACGCCGCGATGGCAGGCAATCCGAAGTTCATGCAGAAGGCCCTAATCGAAGCCGAAAAGGCACGTGGGCGAACCCGTCCCAATCCGATGGTCGGATGTGTCATTGCCAAGAACAACTCCGTCATTGCAGTGGGACACCACGTCCGCGCCGGTGCCCCACATGCAGAGATCATGGCCTTGCGACGCGCCGGAGAGCGTGCCCGCGGTGCAGATGCCTACGTGACCTTGGAGCCATGCGATCATCATGGGCGCACCGGACCCTGCACCGAGTCATTGATCGCAGCGGGCATCAAGCGCGTTTTCGTAGGCATGCGCGATCCCAATCCGATTGTCGATGGTCGGGGTTTGCGGCGATTGCGACAGGCTGGCGTCATCGTCGAAGTGGGTCTGCTCAACGACAGCTGCGCGCAGCTCAATGAGGCCTACGCACGATACATTTGTTGCCAGCGTCCGTTCGTGGTGGCGAAGATGGCCCAAAGCCTGGACGGTCGCGTGGCGACACGCACAGGACAATCGCAGTGGATCACCGGTAGGAAGGCCCGCGAATTGGGCCACCGCATGCGGGATCAGCACGACGCCATCGTGGTCGGTCGTGGAACTGTGACTGCGGATGATCCGCAATTGACTTGCCGGTGCTCTGGTGGACGTGACCCGGTGCGGATCGTTCTCGACTCAGAGGCACGTGTTTCACCTGACGCGAAGGTCGTGCGCGCAACGAAGGGCTCCAACGCGCCGACATGGATTGCGGTCGGGCCCAAAGCCCCGGCACGGCGTCGCGCTGCACTCGACCGCGCTGGTGCCGAGACCTTCAGCTGCCGATTGTATCGCGGCCGTTTGGACATCGAAGACCTGTTGGCAATGCTGGGTGAGCGCGAGCTGCTGAGTGTCCTCGTCGAGGGCGGCCCCACAGTCCTCGGTAGCTTTTTCGATGCGGGCCTAGTCGACAAGGTGGCTGCCTTCATCGCGCCAATGATCATCGGGGGCGAGAAGGCCACCGCCTCCGTCGGTGCCCTTGGCGCGGGTCTGCTCACCGATGCCTGCCGTCTGCGGGACATGCAGGTGACCGAAATCGGCTCAGATCTGTTGGTCACGGGATATGCTGTGCCGATTATCAAAACCCGTCGTCAATGACAGAATCTGCCGATTGTCGCTCGACCCAAATGTCAAACGAGCCCGCCTCTGCCAACACGGCGATTGCTTGCTGTGGTTCCCCTTCGGGCGCACAACGGCTATGACTCCATCATGAACAAATCGACGGATCTGCTCATCATTGGCGCTGGACACCTCGGTAGTAGGGTCGCACGCCTCTGGGTGGCCGAGAGCGACGACAACTTCGTCTTGGCCGAGACCCGCTCGCCTGAGCGGCACGCGAGCTTGGTGGGACCACGCACGGCGGTGCGAACAATGAGCGAGCAAACGCCGACGCCTTCACCCAACGTCCTCTTCTGCGTTCCACCATCCGCGGTGGATGATTACGCATGGCATGCCGACCGCGCTGTTAGCCTGTGGAACAAGCAAGGCCGACTGGTCATGACCTCGAGCACTGCGGTCTACGCCGAATCTGCCGGCGGCGAATGCACCGAGGA
>MGST01000230.1:0-3093 GCA_001798605.1 Deltaproteobacteria bacterium RIFOXYA12_FULL_58_15
GTATTTGGCGTCGGGACACATTGCTGGCAGCGGTCCGGACTTTCTAGCGGTGGCGTCGGCGATGGGATTGGTTGCCTACCACGTGCTTCTGTATCTCTTGCTAAGTCTTGGGCGCGACCAGGTGGGCTTTTCCAGCTGGGCCACGGCGATGTTGCTGCCAAACGCCGTGATTACCGGTGTGTTGGCGTTCGTGTCCTATCCGGGCTTGGCCGCCTTGGAGCGCAAGCTCACACCCGAGACGCACGAGGGGCTCGCTTGGCGCTAGGTGGCATCCTTGGGCCGCGCAATCCGGCCAAGCTCCTGCACGGTAGGATTATCGTGGCGGTGTGGCTTGTCGGCGCGGCGTTCTTGGTGCTCACTTCACGGCTCTATGCGCTGCAGATTCTTCGCGGGGAAGAGCTCACCAAGGAAGGCGAGGAGAACCTCGTTCAATATATTCGCATCCCTCACGATAGGGGAATCATCTACGATCGCCTGAGGCGAATTCTCGCTGACAACCGGCAATCCCTCGACGTACAGGTGATTCCCGCATTTCTCGGCGATGCAGCGCACAGGGCCGTCACCCTCGGGGAGTTGGCGCGACTTATCGATCTCTCATTTGAGGAGTCGGAGTCGATTCGTAACACCGTCGAGTCGCAAATTGGCCTCGACCGTTTTCAACCCATTGTGGTCAAACGTGACTTGTCGGCAGAACAGGTTGAGTCGATCGAGAGCGAACGCAGCGTCTTTCGTTTGGACGGCGTCAATATTGTCGAGGGCCGGCGTCGCGACTTTCCAAACGGCAAGCTCGCATCCCATCTGCTGGGCTATGTCAAAGAAATCGATGCGGTTCAGCTCGATGCCGAACGGGTTCGCTGTGTGGAAGGGGAGGGAGGCCGAAAGGTTTGCAATCCGAGGAAATATGTCCTCGGCGACCTCTTTGGCCGAGATGGCATCGAACGCATGCAGGAGGCTGAGCTGCGTGGTGAGGACGGATTTGAAAAGACCGTTGTCGATGCAAAGGGCAGGCAGCAACCGGAGGAGTACATCCGCCAAATCTTCGGAGGCCCGGAGAGTAGAAAGAATCCCCCGAAGCCCGGTCAAAATGTAGTTCTCACCATCGATAGGGATCTTCAGGCCAGCGCTGAGGCATCGTTCGATGGGTTTGCGGGCGCTGTGGTTGCTCTCGATCCTAGAAATGGCGAGGTTCTCTCGCTCGTCAGTGTGCCGGCGTTCGATCCAAACCTAGTGAGTGGTTTGCTCGGCAAAGAGGTGAAGGAGCGCCTCGATGCTGACCCGCTCAAACCGTGGATGAATCGTGCGATCTCTGGCCAATACGCGCCGGGTTCGACCTACAAGGTCGTCACTGGGATGGCGGCGTTGGCCGAGCATGCCACGAGTCCGAAGGAGAAGGTGAGGTGTCCTGGCGCCTTCAGAATGGGCCGCAGCGTATGGCGTTGTCACAAAGATTCAGGGCATGGCCAGGTCGACTTGCGGGACGCCTACAAAGTCTCCTGCGACGTCTATTTTTACACGATGGGCGCTCGGGTCGGCATTGACAGAATGGCTGCGATGGCTCGGGCACTCGGTTTTGGCAAACGCACTGGTATCGATTTGCTCAACGAGAAACCCGGCCTGGTTCCTGATACGGCGTTTCATGACCGCGTCGACCGCGCGACCGGCGGTTATCAGAAGGGCATGGCCGTCAACACAGCGATTGGTCAGGGATCTGTTTTGGTCACGCCACTCCAACTGGCTCTCGCCTATGCTGCGCTCGCAAATGGAGGCACAGTGTTCGAGCCGAGGATTGTTGGCAGCATTGAGACTGCTGATTTTCGTGTGACGCGGCGCTTTCTGCCACGGGGCCGCCGGATCCCAGATCTTCCTCACCTCGATGTGCAAGAGGAAACTTTTGGCAAGGCACCGGAGGTGGCTGAGGTCAAACCTACGGTGGTTCGCAGTGAGCTCGGCCAGCCCCATGAGTTCTTGGAGGTAACCCGCGATGGGTTGTTCGCGGTTACCAATGAGCCAGGCGGCACAGCCTATTGGCGTCGGTCGCGTAAGGTGTCGATGGCCGGCAAGACTGGGACAGCACAAGTGATGGTGCTTGGGCGGGAACGACTCAAACCCGAAGATATGGAATACATGCAACGCGATCACGCGTGGTTTGTTGCGTATGCGCCAGCCGAGAATCCGGAGATTGTGGTGGTGGTGGTCAATGAGCACTCGGGTCACGGTGGCTCCCATGCAGCGCCTATAGCGGTGAAGGTCATTGATGCATGGGCTGATTTGAGGTCGGAGCGATTGGCGAGTGTCGGGCTCAAGGAGGAGGAGCCGTGAGGAAAGTGGGCGTTGACACCAGTGAGATTCACTGGCCGTTGATTGCTGTTGTCTTCTTGGTGGCGCTGCTCGGTGTCTACAATCTTCATTCCGCCGCCGCGGCACGGGACCCGAGTCTCTATCTCACCCAGATGGGTTTCATTGCCGTCGGCGCTATGCTCGCTGCACTCGTGTTGGTCTTCGACTATCGAGTAACAGAAAGTCTTGCGTACCCGGTTTATGCGATTGCCTGTTTGTTGTTGTTGGCTGTGCTCTTCCAAGGCAAGGTGGCCGGTGGGGCACAACGTTGGCTCGATCTCGGTCCAATCGCGCTCCAACCTAGCGAGCCTGCCAAGCTTGCAACCATTCTCTGTCTCGCCCGCTACTTCTCTATTCGGGTGCCGCCCAACGGTTATTCCATGCGGCGGCTGTTTGGTCCGCTCAATCCTTCCCGTCCTTTGGCGGTCACCGTAGTGTTGGTTTGGGCCTGGAGTAAGCCATGGCTTGCGGACCCCATAGGTGAGCTGGCGAGGTGGATTCGCGCCAAACTGGACGGCATCATTCCCCAAGCCGGAGATTTGTTGTGGTTCCGGATCTTCGTTGCTTGCATCTTCGTTGCTCTATGTGTTGTTGCGATCATGCTGATTGTGCGTTTCGCGCGGGCGCGGGCGTTGCTCGACCCGTGGCCGGAAGGGCAGCGCAACCGACTCATCGGCATGACAGTTGCGTTGACCGTCGCCGCTGGTGGGCTCTTGGCGTCGAACTGGAATGCGCCGTTCTTGCGGGATCCATTCG
>MGST01000230.1:3131-7947 GCA_001798605.1 Deltaproteobacteria bacterium RIFOXYA12_FULL_58_15
GGGGGGCCCTACGAGGCATTGGTGCCAGGGCATGGTCTGCGCATCGTCATCATTCTCGCTACGGCCGGCTACTGGGCAGCCTCGTTGTTTGCCCTCCGACAAGGTGTCGATAAAATCATGGATGTGGTTATCGCGCCAGTTGATCTCTTGGCGATTCCAGCAATTCTCATCTTGGTGGAGCCCGATCTCGGCACCGCTGGCATCGTCGTGTTCATCGGTTTCACCATGATTCTTGTTGTCGGTGTCCGTCTGCGAACTCTCATCATTCTCGGTTGCATGGGGGCGTGTGTGGCCGTGGTTGGTTGGTTTGGCGTTCTCAAGGACTACCAGAAACGGCGGATACTCACTTTCATTGATCCCGAACACGATCGAACGGGGGCCGGGTGGAATGCGGTTCAGTCATTGATCGCGGTGGGCTCTGGACGGTGGACTGGCAAGGGCCACATGGGAGGCACCCAGACCAAGTTGTCTTTCTTGCCGGAGCAACACACCGACTTCGCGTTTAGCGTCTGGGCTGAGGAACAGGGGTTCATCGGTTGTCTTTTGATTCTGGGCCTGTTTTTCGTTCTGCTTGCGTTCGCCCTCGCTGTCGCCGCGGAGGCGCGCGAGGCCTATGGTTCGCTTCTGGCCACGGGGGTCGCTGCCATGATTTTCTGGCAGGCGTTGATCAACATGGGCATGGTCATAGGCGTGTTTCCTGTCGTGGGCATGACTCTGCCGCTCTTCTCTTACGGTGGGTCGAGCCTCATGACGATTATGCTGGGAATAGGTTTGTTATTGAATGTGCACCTGCGCAGGCGCGCACACTAACCAGTTAGAGATGCCGGGTGATCATTTCTTCCAGGCGTGCCTTGGTGACTAGCCCAACGAGTTGGTCAACGACCTTGCCTTCTTTGAACAAGAGGAGGGTTGGGATTGCGCGAACGGCATATTGTGTTGGCACTTGCGGGTGCTCGTCGATATTCATCTTGGCGACTTGCAGGCGACCTTGATAGTCGGCAGCGATTTCTTCCACCACGGGCGTCAAGGCTCTGCATGGGGCACACCACTCAGCCCAGAAGTCAACAAGAGTGGGCTGTTCTGCATCGAGCACCTGTGTTTGGAATTCGCTGTCCGTTGCTGTCAAGATCCCTTCACTCATGTTCCAACTCCGTTTGTGCCCGGGGCGAATAGGTTTCCTCGGGGCGAGAGGTCCTGTACTATGGTGGCGCGACGGAGAATGCAACTGTGGGAGACCGGATATTCATCTCGCAGGCCCAGCTAGAGGCCTGGATTGGCGACAACGAAGCCAGCTTCGACGGCACCGTCCTGACACTTGCAAAAAATGGGGAATCCTACGCGCTCGAAACGGCTGCTCAAATCACGGAATTGCTGGACGGCGAGGACACCACAGGCTTGTTGGGAAAGACACGTACGATCTCCGAGTTGCACGCGGCCGGGGTTGAATATTCTCAAGGCTGCGCAATTCTGGGTGACACTGCATATCAATGTAACGCGGGCTTCGTCGGAATCCGGCAAGGAGGGGCACCGGAACCCCTCGAGGCAGAGCTGGCGGCCTCGGACAAGGAGGCATCAGACGCCGCTCTACTCACCGATTTTCTGCTCAAGCATCTTTGATGTCGGTCAAAAATCGCTGCGCGTGAGCAGGGAGGTGAACGGCAGGCCTGTTGCCTCCAGAGCTTCGCGGCCGCCCTCCTCTCGATCAACGAGGCTGAGAATGGCGACTGGGACCAACCCTGACTCTTTTGCCCGCTCGAGTGCCCGTAGGGTTGAGCCGCCAGTGGTCACTACATCTTCTACCAGCAAAACGTTTGAGCCCTCGGGAATCTTGGCAGCTCCTTCCACCCATGCTCCTGTTCCGTGTCCCTTCGGCTCTTTGCGAATCGAAAAGGCGTCGAAGGGATCGCCGCGTTGTTGGCTGATGAGCGCGGCGGCGACTGCAATGGGATCGGCACCCATGGTCATGCCACCGGCCGCCACGATGGTACTCCCGTCGCTCCGCAACGCCTGCACGTGCTGGAAAACGAGCTCGCCAATGACAGCTGCACCTTCACTGGAGAAAGCTGTCTGTTTGCAATCCAGGTAGAAGTCGCTGATTTTTCCCGACGTGAGTTTGATCTTGCCACGCTTGAGTGAACGATCGCTCAAAATATCGCGCAAACGGCGCTTCAATGCCGAGTCTGCTGACATGCTTCGAACCTCATTTGTGTGGTTACAGGCGGTGTCGAGAGGTAGCGCCACCTGACGGCAGGATGGGCTGAATTCAGTCCTTCTTTTTGACGACAACTTTCTTCTTTATCTTCTTCTTGGCAGCGATCGGCACCATAGGTTTTGCTGGCACTGCAGCCGATTTCTGTGTTGCCGGTGCTGAAACCGGTATGGATGTCGGCGCTGGTTTGGACTGCACCACCCTGGGTGGCGGCGGTCGTGGTGGCGATTGCCGAGAAGGAATCGGTCGAGATGCGGCCATGGGCGTGGTTCGTACAATCGAGGAGCGGTCCACCGTTCTCGCGGGCATCGGCCCTGAGGCGCGTGCTGCATCAAGGTCGCCCATGTCTACTGCGCCACGGAACCGGGCACCGTCAACGATGATCACGCGCGGTGCGCGAATATCGCCAACCATGCGGCCAGCTTCCGTGATTTCGACGCTATCGGTGGCGGTGATGTTTCCCACCACGATTCCGCTGATGATTGCGTTGCGAACGGATATGTCCGCTTTGACGATACCCGACTCTGCGACGTTCAGGGTTTTGGTGAGGCTCAATGTGCCCTCAACGCGTCCGAGAACGGTGAGGTCCTCATCGCCCTGAAGGTTGCCGTTGATCAGGATTGACGGACCAACGATGGTTGATTGTGTGTTGTCTGCCATTACGGTGTCTCCCGTGGTTGGGTGACCGAGGGAACCCAGTTCGGTGGGCTATAGGTTGAAATGAATCGTTTAGACATCCATGTCGACATTGCCCTTGAAGGACGCGCCGTCGGCAATGAGGATTCTTGGGGCTTTGATGTCGCCCACCATCCGGCACTCACTCTTCAACTCCACCTTATCGGTGGCCGTGATGTTACCAGTAACCTGACCTGAGACCTCGGTGTTCTGTGTCTCGATGTCTGCTTCCACCACACCGGAAGATTCGACGTAAAGGCTTTCCTTCAATTGGATCTTGCCCTTGACCGTTCCCTGAACAACCAGGTCCTCGTCGCCAGTGATCTCACCGTCGATGACAATCGAACTGCCGATAACAGTGTTCGCCATGTTGAAGATCTCCTTGAGCGCCCATAACCTACGGTCCGGGCGGTAGAATCTTTTCCCGTACACTCAAGAACCGTCCGGAAGGGGCTAATCAGCCACCCAATAGCCCCTGACGTTCCATGAGCCGCGCGAAAGCTAGCGGGAATCCGATTTGCTGTCAACAATCGTGTTGATGGTTGATGACCTTGATGACCTGACGGCCAAGGGTCTCTCGGGTTTTCTCAACGAATGCACCCGGGCCGTTTTGTCAACTGCTCGGCGGCTTGAACTCTGCCGCATCTACATCGTGGTGCCGCATCAACGTCCAGAAGTTCTTTCGGTCAATCTGTGCGATGCGCGCCGCCAGAGCCACGTTGCCTTGACTGGCACTCAGGCAATGGCGAACATAACCTCCCTCGAATTCTGCTATGATGCGACGCTTTGTCTCTGTGAATCCGAGTTCGGGCCGCTCGTCTTCGACGCTATCGCTGTCTGGGGCGCTGCGGTCCCACGTCTCCAGGGTGATTGAGTTGTCGTCGGCAATAAGCACCATCCGTTGAATTCGATTCATCAGCTCGCGAACATTGCCGGGCCAGCGCTGGACCGCCATGCGATCGAGGACATCGGCAGAGAAGCTGGAAACCCCCTTGTTGAACTCTTTCGCGAACCTGAGCAGGAAGTGATTCGCCAACAGAGGGATATCACCGACTCGCTCTCGAAGGGGAGGGATGTGTATAGGCACGACATTGAGTCGATAGTAGAGATCTTCGCGGAATCCACCGTTTGTCACTTCCTGCGCCAGGTTGCGATGGGTGGCGGAGACGATGCGCGCATTGGAGTACTTGATTTCATTTGACCCCACCGGTTTGAATTCGTGTTCCTGAAGAAATCGGAGCAGCTTGGCCTGAACGGTGATGGGAAGCTCGCCGACCTCGTCGAGAAAAAGGGTGCCACCTTCGGCTTCCTCAATGAGGCCGGGCCGATCGGTGTGGGCGTCGGTAAATGCACCACGTACGTGGCCAAAGAGCTCGCTCTCGATGAGGGTTTCGGGCAATGCGGCGCAGCTGACAGATACAAAACGTTTGGCTTCACGTGGCGACAATTCGTGCACGGCGCGCGAGAAGAGTTCCTTGCCCGTACCGCTTTCGCCAGTGAATACGACTGACGCGTCGGTCTTGGCAATCGATGGTAGCCGTGAGAGCAATTGAACCACAGTTGGATCAGAGGTCTGGATCTGGCTCAAACCGCTGCTGTTGCGCATTCGCCGCAGTCGGTCGATCTCATTGGTGAGATCGAGATTGCGGGAGGCAAGCGACAACCGGTGAGTGAAGACCTTCCCCGTGAATGGCTTGGCGATGTAGTCAAAAGCGCCCCGTTGAAGGAAGCGAACAGCGCCATCAATGCTGCCAAAACCAGTGATGACGATAACGGGCACCTCTGGGCGCGTCTCATGGACAAAGCTCAAGAGGGTTTCGCCACTCACTCCAGGTAGGCGTACATCGGTCACAACAATGTCAAATAGGGACTCCTTGACTAAGCGGATGGCTTCAACACCATCGCTGGCAAAGATGAGCTCATACGGCTCAT
>MGST01000231.1 GCA_001798605.1 Deltaproteobacteria bacterium RIFOXYA12_FULL_58_15
CGACCTCGCAAGCATTGGTGAGGCCGTTCTGTTATCGATGGATTTTGATGACTTGGTGGATCCGGGCTACGTCTTTGCGTCCAGCGGTTATGGATCGAGCTGCGGTTGGTTCGACTTTGACTCGAAGTATCGGGTTCGCAGACCCGATTCCAGTCCACCGAGTATTGTGGTGGAGGGACCCTACATCACCCAACTTCGTGCTGTGGATGGCGGCTTGCAGATTGCTGTCCACGTGGGAGACAGCAGTCCAGGACGCGGTTTTGAGTTTCCGTTGGAGCTCTGGACGAGGCAATGCACTGGCGTCTCTGGCTTGGGCTTGACTATCAGCAGCAGTGGTACGGCATATGCTAACTCGATTGATCTCACCGCCAACCTTGGTGTCACTCTGTCCGGTGGAGCACCAAACGTTTCCGTTTCATCGGTGAGCATCGATGCCTCGGATTTGGGTGTCGACATGGATTGTCCGAATTGGATTGACTGGTTGTGTGATTGGCTCGTCGATACCCTTGTGGGCCTGCTAGCCAATATGATCGAGAATGCAATTGAGGATGCCGTTGCCGCGCAGATCCCGCCCTTGGTCGGGGACCTCCTCGCTGGATTTACCCTCGACACCGGTTTCGACATTCCCGAGCCCCTCAATATGCACATGGAGTTGTCGAGCGGCTTCGACCGCATCATCTTCTGTGGTCCTGCTGTTTCGGGTTTGAGTCGCCCGTCCGGTTGCCCGTCGACGAGTCCCAACCCTGGTTATGGTCAGCTCGGCCTCTACACCCAGGTCTACCCCAATGCGCGTGGCAGCGACATTCCGTCCACCGCTCCCGGTGCCATCAGAAAGAGTGGTTCTCTGCCAACCTTCTCAAACAGCAACTATCAGTTTGGTCTCGGTCTCAAGGACGATCTGCTCAATCAGATCCTCTGGGCGGTGTGGTACGGTGGCGGCCTCGATCTCGATGCGAACACCATCAACAACCTGATAGGCGTCGGCTATGAAGGCATCGAAATGTCCCTGTACTTTGAAACACCTCCGGTGATCATGCCGGGCCGCGATGGTTGGGAATTGCAGATTGGCATCGGCGACGCCTATGTCAACGCCGCCATCGACTTGGGGGCCCTCATCGGCGGCACGAGCAGCGGCAACCTTAACGTTGGCCTCTACTTGTCGACTATCATCGGTGGCTCTCTCGAGATCAACGGTGACCAACTGGATGTTTCGCTCGATACCAACCCTGAGATCTATGTCGAGGTCGTCGACATCGATGACCCGGGCTACCGTGCCGCCATGAGCGAGGTGTTCACCGAGCTTTTGCGTCTCATTTTGCCGCGTATTCTTGGCAGTGTCTTGCAGTCTTTCCCGATTCCCGAGATCAATCTCGCTGGTGTGCTGGGGATGGTGTGCACCGACGACAGCCAGTGTCCATCGGGATGGACGTGTGATCCGGTGACCAGCACCCGTTCGGAGTGCGCGACAGTGTGGTCGCTCAACAACCCAGCCATCGATCGTGCCAGCGACTACTATCGACTGACAGGATCGCTTCAGTAAGTGGCGGCTTCTGTTCAGTTGGACGTCGTTTTCCGAAACTGACTGGAGTAGGTGCAACGCCGATGCGGAGATCACGGCTGCCCCAATTGGCTCTCTGGATGCTCGTGGAACCCGTCCTCGCATCGGATCCGATCCTAGCCCCACTAACGCTACCCCCTATCAGACACCTATTTCAGACAACCTGATCTCAGGGATTTTGTGATGCAATGAACTGGCAGAGGATTTTGTGATGCAATGAACTGGCAGACAACGCGGAGATCAGTACCGGGGAATTGGGTTTCTTTTTTGCGGGACTCGTTGTCCCTGTGTTCGTGAAAGAGCCGAGGCGGTCGTGCTCCCGAGACGAGGCTTTCGATTTTGTGTGAGCCTTGGCGAGCCGAGCGACCGCGAGGGGACAGAAAATCGGATGAATCACCACAGGCCGGGAGGTCTTGGGCGCAGGATTGCCCCAAGGGCAAAGGTGAAGGCCGCGGACACAGGGGCAGCGAACTTGCCTCGAGAGCTAGTGGCGAAGACGGTTGAGCTATGGGCGGCAATGACTGCTTTGCGGAAAGGCTTGCGTTTGCGGCGGTGATCTTCTCCTTGAATGACAACAGGCGATATTCTACAGCGCCGATGGCTTTGCTGTGCTTGACGTGGAGGCCGCTACATATTCGGAGCACGGCAGGTCCCGGTCGACTCAAGCGCTTTTGGCCTTTCCTAGCGGAACGGGCTTGCGGTGCACGACCTTGCCCCCGTGTTGCTCCTCTACTCTCATTAGACGTTCACTCAACTTGTCTAAATCGTTGTCACACTCTTGCATGATCTTCCGCCGAACTTCTCGAATCTCTTCAACGATCGGATCTTTCAGAATCTCAGACATTGAGTAACTCCTCTGGAGTGCAGACGACTGGCGAGCGGATTTCACGGCTCTCGTTGATATCGGCCACTATTCGACGGACCCTACCGCTAGCGATGTGACGGCAATTCCAGGTCACAAGATAGTCCATGCCATGCCATGCGGCAGCCGCAAGATGATAGGCGTCGAGTGTTGCATCCACGGGAAGTTCCAATGCCGAGAAGTACGCTCGGCTCAGCTCACGAACATTGACTGAGTCTCCAAGAACGGTGAACCCAGCCAGGGCCTCCAAACGCTTCGCGGCGGCTACCGGATCGCCGCTCGAAGCTTCAGAGATAACAGCCGCCGAGATGCATGGCTCCAATCGGGGGAGCGCATTTTCCCACCACTCGTGTGTTACCTGTTGGTGGGCTGCCACCAACAAGTCACGACTCGGCCGTGCAGTCAGATAGCTGGCGACCGATGTTTCGATGTAAACGGTGGGTTTCACAGCAACATCGTAGCACATCCGTTTCAAAGCCGCAGCGTCAAGCAACACGTCAAGCAATTTCGCCAATTTGTGCCATCCCGTGGTTGTGAACGCCGAACGCAGCCATCACTGAAGTTGTGGCTGCTGAGGCTGAACAACCACGGCGAAGGCACATGATACACCGCAGACCCATAAGAGCCCGAACGACCGCTGTTGTCGGCCACAAGAACTCACTGTAGAGCAAGCGGCAAATCGGCGCTGCAGATGGCAATGCGCTGAACGTCGTCGAGCCTTCGGAGTGCGTCTTCCAATTGCCGCTTTATCGGTGTGCAGTTAGTTCGTCAGTTCCAGATGGACGGGCAGGTGAGTGCTTGCCGGTTGTCATCGAAGCTCGTTCTGTCGGACCTTAGAATCGACCACGGAGAAGGATGTTGAAACCGAGGCCGTTGCGAGTCGTTAGTTTGTACTGAGGAATGCCGCTTGAATCTTGGGTGAGCCGACTTCGGTTCGGATCATGAGCCCACAGAAGCTCGACAGCGCCACCGACCATACCGGAAATATGAATCAAAGCTGTGGCTTTTGCCTCGACCACGGGTTTGACCGTCTCGCCGTTGGGCATGGGCGTGAAGCTGGTCGTGTCATCAATGATGAGCAGCATCCCACCACCGAGGCCGGTGGTCGTTGTCTCGGCGGTAGCAGGCATCCTCACGCCGCCACTGACACCCGCCGTGAGCCCAATGGACTCGAAATTGTGGTCGGCAAAAAGCGCACCGGCTAACTCCGGTTTGGCATCCACGTTGTCAGGGAGATCAACAAACGGTGACAGTGAGGGGGTGTTCAACAACAGGAACGCCAGATCCCTGTAGATGAACGAACCGCCGATCCTCGTATGCCCAAACTTGAGGCGGGCTGAGAAGTCTCCGGCCATAGCCTGCTGGTCAGTCGTGGATGTTGGTTGATCAGGGTCTTGGAGAGTTTGATACAGAAGGCTGTACTCGGCATCGACCGTGTAGGAGAAGTCGGCACCGTAGTCCTCAACGTCAAAGAAACTCGAGGTGCTCGCGACCTATCGGATCTATCATTCCAAACAGACGCAGGCGCTGCTCGTCAGGGAGTGCTGCCCAATACGCCTTCCAGTTTTGCTTGGCTTGGTTGATCAACTCGCCTACAAATTCGTCTCGGTAATGGCTCAGACAATCTTGGATGATGGCGGCCAAAAAGATGAGCCAGATGACTCCGGCTCGGACGACTCCGGCTCGGACACAGGGTGAGATGTCCCGGGCTCATCCTCAGCGGACCCAGTTGAGGCCGCGGCGGCCTCCAGCTCGCCAATCTTCTTCTTGGCTGAGGCGAGTTTCTGCTCGCAAAAGGTCAGCTCGACTTTGGTCTTCTCGAAGTCAGAGAGCTTGGCAACATTTGCGTTGTGCTCCTTGAGAAGCTTCTCGTACTTCGCTTCCCACATCTTGTTATCATGGATGCGGCGTTCGAGCTCGGTCACCTGAATCCTGATCTGCTGATTGTTCTTGTTCAGCTCTTCTATTTCACCTTCCAGAGATAGGATCTTGCTTTGGGCTTTGTCGTGCTTGGCACCAAGTTCTTCGAGCTTCGTTGCCTGAGCGGCGACAGACTCGGTGGCTGCAACCAGCGCATGGCGTGTTTTGCCGCCGAAAAACCACGCCAGCAGAAAGCCAACAACCAGCGCCGCAATGGTGAGTGTGAAATGGAACTCCATCAAAAACATCCCGGGGTTTGGACTTCTAAATTTAGGTTTTGACAGTGCTGGGACCGTTGTTCAAGCAAAAAACGGTCGAAACGTGGACAGACCGCACCCTTACGTTGAACGAGGCTCTGACTGAAATCCGCAACCCAAAGCGCCAAACAGCCCCCGATCAATCGGGTGTGCAGAATTCAGGATCTGCCTCTCCGAGCCTGTCGATGCGCTCTCCCACCAGCGCGCCAACCCAGTAGCTGAGGACCTTGCAGCCCTTGCCACCCTTCTCGGTTTGCGTCTTGCATCGCAAGCCCACTTTGCCGCTCGGCAACTCCACAAAATCAACTCGCGAACGAGCCATGCCGTCGATGGTGTCGGAGTTGTAATCGATGACCGCAACGGCGCGCCATGCTCCTGTACCATTTTTGTTCATCGCCAAGATGGCCTCGTGTTCCACAAGATGGGCGTCGTCTTCCTTCAAGGAGGTGCACCTCTTGCCCTTGGCCGACTTGATGCGCTGCGACCAGCGCACCCGAGCAATGAAGTCTGGGGATTGGTCGTCACCATCGATATTGGGTGCGCAGGCGACCTCGAGGCTGAGCCTGCAATCCCACTCGGGTGTTTGAAAACTTCGTTCTTTCCACGGAAATGCCGCAAGAGCCTGCTGCAGCGCCTCCCGATTCTCTGCCGTGCGCCAACCGGAACTGCCGTCAACACACGTCGCCGCAACTGCCGGTAGGGTGGTTGGGTCGAGCCGCGGACGCAACGCCGAAAGACTCGACCGCGCGCCAACACCCGTGCTGGCGGTGGTTGTTACCAAGAACGCAGCGATCATCCAGCGCAGTGCCATCTCTTCGCTCCAGTAACCTTTGGACGTCGGAAAATCCCTGGTGTTTTACTCCACCAACAAATTTCTGGCCAGTCCCACTCGGGTCGAACAATGCGAGCAGCGCATAGAGGCCATCGGACAATTGGAGTATGGTATCTCGATGGGTTGGCTGCAAAAACTGAATTCAGGCAAAAAGAGTGCCCTCACACCCGTTGAGAAACAGCAATGGGCATTCTTTGAGGCGACGTTTGCACTTCTTGCGCACATAGCGAAAGCCGACGGAACCATTTGCCTCGGGGAGCTCGCCACCTTCGATCGTTTCATCGCCGAAGAGCTACAATGTGAGCCCGAGGCGCAGCGGATGGCGATCGCAACTCTTGTTCAGGCCCGGGATTCCGATGAAGGGTTTTCGAACGTCGCGAAACGTTTTGCAAAACTGTTCGACAAGTCCCGCGAGCTGCGGTTGGCAATGTTAGAAACTCTGCACGAAATGGCCATGGCAAACGGCGAGCTGCACCCCGAAGAGGAGAAGCTCCTCAACAAAGCAGCCAAGGTGTTCAACATCCCCAAGGAAACGCACAAAGCCATTGCCGCCCTCTACGGCAAAGAGCTCGACCCGTGGGCAGTTCTTGAGTGCAGCCGCAAAGACAAGAGGACAAACATCGAGATCCATTACAAGGCCATTCGGGAGCAGCACAATCCGCAACAGCTCATCGAACATGGTTTCCCACCTGAATTTGTGCGCCTCGCGCAAAAGCGACAAGAACTCATCGATCGTGCCTTTGATGAGATTGGCACCGCTGACGGTTGACGAAGCCGTCTTTGAGATTAAGGGAGAGCACCTGTGACCCTCGCGTTGTTGTTGAGCACCCTATTGCTATCTGGATTTGCCGATGATGCACCTCGCGGGACTGATCTCTTGCTTCGCATGGACACGGGGAAGCTAACCAAAGAGGTAACGAGCAGCAGAGAAGCTATCTCTCCGCTAGTCTCTGCGTGGCCGCCGCTGAGAGCTCTTTCCGCGCGAGTGGACAGCGAATGGATTTGGCTGTTTGGCACCCTCAAAACTCGCACGGGGATCGATCTTGCTCGCACCTCCGCCAACGTCACACTCGTGGCTGACTTGGATGCGGCGGGGGGCATGATCTGGGCCTTGGTCATACGCAATGCCGATGGAAAAAGTGACTTGGATGTGGATACCAAGGACGAGGTCTTCGAAGTGGACGGCCATGTTGCCCGCCGTCTAGACAAAGGCGATCTTGCCTGGAGCGTGGTCGACAAATCGACGGTGGTCGCGGGCAGCGTCCGCGGATTGCAGCGACAGTTGCGCCATCTTCTGGCACCTACAAAGAATCAAGAACCGCTGGCCACAGAAGCGGCTCGACTGCGCCAGAGCTCACCCTTGCAGCTCGCCTTCGCACTGCCCGATGGCATTCGTACTTTGCTGCCGCAAACTCTATCCCACGCTGGCGACTTGCTCGCGGCAGCCACCGTCGGTTCAATCGCGGCTCGACCCGGAAAGATATCTGTGCGTTTGACAGGTGAAGACGAAGACGCACAGGTTGCACTCGAGCACAGCGTCAAAGCTTTCGTGGCTCTGGCCAGAGCTTCTGCATTGCTTCTGCAGGGCGGTGCAGAAACGATCAGCGGATTGCGCACGCTCGGGTTAGAACCACGACAGGTGCCTGCTGAAATTGACAAAGAGTTGGCAACCACACTTTCGAACAGCTGGGTCGCCGATTTTCAACTATCAGCCAAAGTGAGCAAACGTCGGGGACACGGGATCGATGCCACTGTCGATGTCTCGAGCTATCGTGGGCTCTTAGCCGCCATGGGGGTGATGGCGTTGATGCTCGCCCCCGGAGAGGCAACTGCCCCTGCGGAGGTCAAAGATATATTGAAGGAGCTACGCCGAGCGCAAAACGCGCATAAGAAGGCCCACGGAGAATATCTGCGCTGCGGTCCAATCCCCACGAATCTCCCCGCGGAGCCCTTCGAGTGGCCAGGGGATAGCTGTTTCAACACCATCGGCTTCTCCCCCAAAGGCAAGGTTCGTTATCAGCTCATGGCGGATGTGGAGGATGGCAAATTGCTGTTGGTGGCCCGGGGAGATGCGAACCAGGACGGCATCCTCGAGATTTGGGTTCTCGACAACCTGACCGGCTTTGTTCGTCGTTGGAGTGGCGGCGGCGCACCATGAAAAGTCGTTCTGTTTTCGTATGCCAGAGTTGCGGCCACCAAGAACACAAGTGGCTGGGGCGTTGCCCTGCCTGCAATGAGTGGTCGACCTTTGTGGAAGAGGTATCGGCCCCAGCCAACAGCTCCGCGGTGAAAAGATCGACCGTCAATGCAAAGGCGATACCGCTTACCGAAATCGAGACGCAAACTGAGCCACGTCGTTCTACCGGTATCGCCGAGTTCGATCGTGTTCTT
>MGST01000232.1 GCA_001798605.1 Deltaproteobacteria bacterium RIFOXYA12_FULL_58_15
CGACTCGATCCCATGCCTTCGAAGCTCGAGCCGGTGTCGAGCGCCGCCAACACCGTAAAGAATCGCATCAGGGCGAGCAAATAGGCGAACAGCAGCAGATCACCGGTGAAAGATAGCGGGCCCGACACGCCGCCCAGCGGTGTCAGTAGCACCGCGACGAACACGGCGGCCAACCCGAGGATCGGTCCGGCACGGAAGACCCAGGTGGTTGTCCGACTGTAGGTCGCGCCTTTGCCGAGCAACTTGATAAGATCGAAATAATTCTGCAACAGCGGTTGCCCTTTGCGACCGCCAAGGATCGCCTTGGTCCGGTTGATGATCCCGAGGAGGAGGGGTGCAAGCACAAGGGCAGCGCTCGACGGCAGCAATGTGGTCCAGTCCATCATCTACCCGATCTTCCAGGCCAAGAGCGACAGCAGTGTCACCACGACGTAGAGCACGTAGATCTGCACCCGGCCTGGCTGCACCACCCGCAGCCGGCAAAGCACACTCTCGACGCCAGCAAACAGTGGAGCGAACAAGCCGCGGTGGAAGATGTCAGGCGTCTCGGTGGCCAAAGACGAGGCCGTCGGAAAGATTCCCTGGGGTGACACCAGACGCTCGCGCGTCCGCAAGACGAGAGCGAAGAGCGCCGTCAGCGGTTGCGCGTAGGAAGAGGCCGTGTACTGCATGCGCGGGGTTGGACGGGCATAGCCGCAATCCCACGTGACGGTCTCCTCCACGGGCCGGCGGGCCAAGAGCCGCCGGCGCAAGATCACCAACGCCGCCACCACGAGAACAAGAGCGCCCGCGGCCAGTGAAATCATCCAGAGTGACTTGCCAGCATGCTCGAGCGTCGTTACCAAGACGTTGTCGCTTTGACGTACGAGCGGCATGATCGCCGCAGCCGAGACCGGCACGACAACCGCGGGGAAAAGTCCGATGACAACGCAACAGGCGGCCAGGATCACCATCGGTGCCTGCATGGCGAGGCGCGGCTCGTGAGCGTGCTCGGCGTGGTGGCTCCGCGCCTCGCCCAGAAAGACCATGCCAAACGCCTTGGTGAAACACGCCGCCGCAAGTCCCCCAATCAGCGCCAACCCGGCGACGCCAATCAGCGCCGGGACCAAGACCACCCATGTTCGTCCCGCTGCGATGCTCGAGAAAGCGCCCAGGTAGATGAGCAGCTCACTGACAAAGCCATTCAAAAGAGGCAACCCACAGACGGCTGTGGCACCGACCAAAAAGAGCAGGCTGGTCGTAGGCATGCGCTTCGCCAGCCCGCCAAGATGATCGATGCTGCGCGTGCCGGTGGCGTGCAGGACGGCGCCCGCACCGAGGAAAAGGAGCCCCTTGAACAGAGCGTGGTTGAGAACGTGGAGCAGCCCACCGGCAAAGCCGAGTACGGCGAGCGTGGGGATCCCGAGGCTTACGCCGAGAAGGCCCAAACCCAGGCCCAGGGTGATGATGCCCATGTGTTCGATGCT
Source organism: Deltaproteobacteria bacterium RIFOXYA12_FULL_58_15 (assembly GCA_001798605.1). Taxonomy (GTDB): domain Bacteria; phylum Myxococcota; class XYA12-FULL-58-9; order XYA12-FULL-58-9; family XYA12-FULL-58-9; genus XYA12-FULL-58-9. The sequence goes on from MGST01000232.1 coordinate 1,467, forward strand.
GCTGTATGCGAGGAGCCGTTTCAGGTCGTGCTGGGCGAGGGCGAACAGGACGCCGAGCACCCCGGAGCTTACACCGATGCCCACGAGCAACCAACCCCACCACGAAGGTGGCGGCCCGAGCAGGGTCAGCGTCCGCAACAGGCCATAGATACCGGTCTTGATCATGACACCGGACATGACGGCCGAGACGTGGCTCGGTGCGGCGGGGTGGGCCTCCGGCAGCCAAACGTGCAACGGCACGAAGCCGGCCTTGGTGCCGAAGCCGACGACCCCGAGCACGAAGATGAGTCCAGCAAACGCTGGGCCGACCGCTCCCGCCTGGCTGAAGGCATCAAAGTCGAACGAGCCCGCGACGCGGGCCAACAACAAGAACATAACGAGCAGGAAGGCGGTGCCAATGTGCGTGGCGATGAGGTAGATCCAACCGGCCTTGCGGACTTCGTCCTTCTCGTGCTCGAAGGCCACCAGAAAAAAGGAGACCAGCGCCATGGACTCCCACGCCACCAAGAAAAGCAGGCCGTCGCGCGCAACAATAACGATGGCCATGCTGACGACCAGCAGGTTAAAACAGCACCAGGCGACACCGAGGTTCTTCTTCTCGCGGAAAGATTGCAGATACTCGGTGCCGTAGACCGCAGCCAGCCCCCCGAGCAGGAGCGTCGGCAAGAGGAAAAAACCGGAGAGCGCGTCGATCTCGACGTGGAACGTAGCGCCGGGCATCGCCCACGGCAGACGGACGACTTGCGTTGAACCACCCAACGCCGCCTCGAGCGCCGGGATGAGACCCAGTGCGCAACCCACCACCGCCCCGCCTGCTCCCAGGATGGTGGCCCACCGCGCAGATCGTCCAGCGGCAAGTGCAACCAGGCCGGCCAGAGCCACCAGTCCCATGGCGATGAGAAATAGAGGCATTGTCGTCTCAAACCACCGGCGCCGGCGCGCCCAGGGGCTGAACAAAACCGGACTCGACGCGTCGCAGCTCTGCAAATACGTCGTCCCGCAGGGCCTGCCGCGTGATCACAGCCTTGAAGCCTGGGTCACGGAGCGCAAAGGCCAACCTGGACAGCAGATGCAGATGAGCTCTGACTGTCGGGCTGACCATGGTGAACAGGCAGTGAACCGGTTGGCCATCCAAGGCGCCGAAGTCCAGGGGACGCTCGAGGAAACAAAGGGTGATCGTCGGATGTGGTACGTGCAAGACAATGGGGTTGCGCACGTGGGGTACCGCAATGCCATCGCCTATGCCGGTCGAGGCCAGGGCCTCGCGCGCAAGCAGCACTCGTAGAAGCTGTTCGCGGTCGACTTCTTCTGGAAGACGCATGGCCTCCACAGCGAGTTGCAAGACCGTTGTCTTGTCGTCCCCCGCCACTCGGTAAATGATGCCGCCGTTCTGTAAGGCCTCGGACAGGGTGACGGGACACGCAGGGGAGTCGCCATTCTCGTCAAAGATCGCCACGGAAACGCCGATCTTGTTGGCCGTGGCCCATTCCAACAGCTCGGCCCGATGAAATCGATACTGGTCGTTCAACCGATAGGCCGGAATACCGCCCTTCTTGATCCACCTGTAGACTGTCTTCTCGGAGACATTCAAAAGCGCGGCAACCTCTCGAACGGTCAATTGCATGAAGATTCTCTTGTACCAGCCAAACACCCACCACTGCCACGCAGCGGACAAATCGGGACATAATCAATCGCGTGGGTGGTGATGTCAATCGGTTTCAGAAGGCAGTTAGGTGTCAACCAGATTGCGCCAAAGTCAACGAGCAGAGACAGAACAGCCGTGGTCGTGAATTTAGTCTATATATTTCTAGCAAGTATAGACATCAAGTCTGGATCTCTTTTTGCATGCTAGCCACAGCCAATTGAATTGGAGGGGCCGATGAGGCGAGCCAGACTGCTCTTGGGATTGTTTGCGGTTGCCTGCGGTGACCTTGACAACCTCAACCAAACCGTCGCCAACGTCACGGTCGCTCCGACGGTCAATTTTGGTGGGACCTATGTTGGCTGGAGCGCAACAGCCTCCCTGGTGATTCGGGCGCGGGGCAATGGCAGAACCCACATTGCGGGCATCCGCACCGATCGTGACGACCTCGACATCGCAGCGGTGTCGAAGACCCTCAATCCCGGCGACACCTGGCGAGTCAGGCTGACGTGGACTCCAACAGCGGTGGGCCCACTCGAGGACCTCATGATCGTCACCACGGATGTGGTCGGCGCAGAAACCTGGGGCGTGCAATTGTCGGGCATGGCCCGTCTGCAGCCCGACTGTGAGGACAACAATCCCTGCACTACCGACAGATTCACTGGAGAGATCTGCCGCCACGACCCCAGGGAGGGCAGCTGTGACGACGACAACAGCTGCACCACCTTTGACACCTGCAATGGCGGTAGCTGCGTGGGCGTGGGGCGCAACTGTGACGACGACAACGACTGCACCTTGAACCTCTGTGATCCTGCCAATGGCTGCATCTTTCCCAAGAACCCCGACATTTGCGTCGATGGCGATCCGTGCACCGCGGACGTCTGTGACCCCATAGGCGGCTGCAGCAACCCCGAGGCGCAAAACGGCACCCCCTGCGGCCCATTCGACTGCGCTGTCGGGCACCTGTGCTTCTTCGGCCGCTGTGAAGAAATTGACATCGTCACGGAGACCGAAGGCTTGCCCTGCAACGACGCGAACTCCTGCACCGGCCCCGACGTCTGTGGCAGCGGCATTTGTATCGGTGGCCCCGCGACACACACAGATCCGGAGATAGTCAAGACCTTCGAAACCTTCGGTGGCCAGGGCAGTTTCGTCGCCACCGACGGCCACGTTTATCTGTTCGCTGACGCCGACGCTCTGCGATTTGCCATACGATCTAATGGCGACGACGACGCTGTGGTTGCCAATCCATCGGATGGCGGCCTGATACAAACCGCCCGCCTCGATCTGCGCGCGAGGATTGCTCCGGTCACCTTGAGTTCTGGCCATTTCGTCGTGGCCCACGATGATCGCCTCGCGGTCATCGATAGCAGCGACCCATGGTCACCCCAGATCATCTGGGACCAAGAGATCGCTCTGTGGGGGATACCGTGGAGCACGCGCCTTTTTGCTCACATGGCGGCGGTTCACGGCGGCGTGGTGGTCGGCTCACCGGAGCCAGATTGGGAGGATTGCCCGGAATCTCACACCTGCGCAAACATCGTGCCGGGGCCCTACTTCATTCCCATCGGTGATGCCACCAACGTCGGTACACCGGCAGCGATCGATGAAACGATTGTACCCGTCAGTCCAAGTGTGGTCGTCGACCTCGACGCATGCGGTAGCCACGTAGCCTGGACCGACGGGTACCGTGTGCACTGGGCCGAGATCGATCTCAATGGGGAGATCCACAACCGAGGAACCTACACGCCGGCCTCCCCGCCTTGGCGGGTGAGTGTCACCGGATCGTCGGTGGCGATTCTCGACACTCAAGGACGGGTATTGTTGGCCCAGTTCGGCGACCTCGGCACCGCCCCACAAGTCTCGACCATCGAGTGGGTCTCAACACAAGTACCCAGTGACTTGACCATTCACACGCCAGCTTGTGCCACTGTCTTTGGAGACTGCCGCGTTGAGGACGAGGACTGGGCGGCGATGCCGAACGTCATCCACGTGGCCACAGCAGCGGGCATTTTTGGCATTGCCACGGATTACACTTGGGACACCGCCCCCGCAGAGATCCCGACGGCACCCCCCGAGCCGGTCCTGATGTCATGGCTGGTTGATCCAATGCCCACCGCCCAACTCGATCACGGGCCAGGTCACCTGCTCGCCCACGGCGTGCTTGCCCTACCACTTCTGGGCCTCGATTTGGATTCCAGCGTACTCACCAACTATGCTCGGGTCAGCGGTCCCCTGCACGGCGATGTTGCGGCCATCGTCGATGTGGGTGGCAATGTCGTCGTCGCTGGTGCGATGGCCATCGGCTCGATTGACCTCGACAACCTGACCATCAACGATTGGACGATCTCCAGCGTGCCCACCACAGAGGCCAGGCCCCGTATCATCAAGGGCGATAACATGAGCAGCTCTGTGCAACGAGCCACCCAACACCAGAACCCTTGCGCCGACGGTCCCTATTCCGTCGATGGCGACCCAGTCAACGATACCCGCGGCAGAGCCCTGGAGACATGCACTTGCACCGCTGTGGATCTATGGGAACGCGCTTCGATGGATCGGTTGGACAGACCTTTGGACCAACTGAGCCAAGTCACCCCACGGTTGTGTGGACTGCTGTCGGGCAGCTTTGACGTGGCCCAGGACACCCTGTGGGCCTTCACCGGCTTGCCGGTATCGGCCTACTATGTCAACGTCGATCCATTGTTATCCGTGTGGTCTTTGGGAGACGGCCCCCGAGTGCCGATCCACCAGATCCACGACCCCTTCATGGCCAACTACGCAACGTCTGCCAATGGCCGTTGGCCAATGGTGCGAGCCGCCGACAACGGCAAATCCGTGGCGGTGTTCGCCGCCGACTTGGATAGGGATAGCGCCCCCGGTGGCCCGGAGTTCTTGAACGTGCACATCTACTCGAACGAAACATCATCCATTCCACAACTCGACACAGGCTCCTTGATGGCGAGCGTGCCCATCCGCGACTGGTCCATGGACCAGTGGCCCGACGCCCGCGATCGATTTGGCCTCGAATGGCCCTGTCTGATGATCGGCCAACCGGATCACATTGAGCTCTGGACCATGGCTCTCGACGCCGACGGAATCACAGCCCCCCAATCCGTTCCTCTCGGCGACGCCCATGGCGAAGCCAGCGGCCCGGTGCGCATTCCATGGATGCGGGATGGTACGGCCTGGGCGAGCTGGGACTGGATCGACAACGCCGCAACAGGACCGACATCCGCGGAGCCGTCTCTCTTACCGACTCCGCTACCGACTTCGCAGCACCGGTTGACCCAGATAACCTACGACGGGTTTGGCGTCGAAGAGCTCGGCAGCGTCACCCTGCCCCGACCGGCGCGCCGGGTCCTCGACCACCGCGATCTCACGGTGGTCACCACCGACACCGCAATCCACATTGTCGCTCCCGCCTGTCGGTAGACTCACACGCCTTCATTGGGCGATGGTGGCCATGGTGGCCATGGTCAATACCCTTGCCCCACAGGACAGCATGGGGTTTCATCACGTGCCACCCGCATCCGGCGGCCCTTGACAACAGACGCCCATACACTGGGGAGAATACAATGAGTGACAACGACCGTCTCGACCAGGCCATTGCTACCGCCATCATCGGCATCGACACCCTCTGGGGTGGCGACGTCCAATGCGCCTCGGGCACCGGCCGCTTCATCGCTGATTCCTGGTTCTCCGACGAGCGGTTGCCACTCGCCTACACCGACGCCACAGCGATCGCCGTGCGTGGGTGCGGTGGCGTGTCGGGCAAAGCACCGGACGGTGCCGCCATCGACGCGTACACCAAGGCGGTTGATGTGCGCGGCGCCATCGAAGAGCTCAAGGGCAAGGGATCCAAGGTCGGCGGCCTGCGCGGCGACTACCTCGGCGGGCTCGGCATCTGTTTTGAGATCATGTGGGACCTGGCCATGGAAATACTCGGCAAAGGTGAGGCGGTGCCCTACGAGCGCTGCGTCACCGCGGTCACCGGCAAGCCACCGGAGCCCTCCGATCCCCACGAAAAACGTGAGCGTGTTGCGGAGCTCCTCGCGGGCAAGGGCTATGACCCGCGCAACCTGCTCGGGGCGGTGGACGCGTGGCGCAAGGGACGCATGGTCCCAAAGTCGGAAATCCCCAAAGAGGGTGAGCGTTACATCCGCGAATACGACGCGCTTACCGCGAAGAACGTGCTGCCGCACCTGCCCACCTATCTGCACCCCATACCACGGGCCAACGTCACCTTTCTCCCCATCGAGAACGCGTGGTTTTCCGGATCGATGAACTACCTCGGACGCGCCCGCAAACCGGACGGCTCACCCGAGTACGAAGCAACCTATGAGCTCAACGCGGCATTGGAGATCTCACTGCCCGAGTTTCAACAGCTGGTCAGCCACGAGGTCGTCCCCGGCCACGTCACGACATTTGCCTATCTGCAAAACGGCTACGTTCGCGGCGAGCTTGGCTTCGAGTCGACCATGCTAACCATGAACACCCGCGCCGCCGCCCTGTTCGAGGGCATCGCCAACAACGCCATCCTCATGGCGCATGGCATCACCGACATCGCCGATCTGCCCGACAAGGATCTCGAGCTCGGCGTGCTTCTCGCGTTGCTACAAGACGACGCAAAAAACCAGTCGTCTTACCTGACCTGGAAAGAAAACAGACCCACCGAAGAGGTGGCCAAGGTGCTGCGCAACGACTTTCTCGTCTCCGAGGAGCGCGCCGACAAGCTCTCGGGTGCCTGGGGCCGCCATCCCCTGCTTGGCCGCATGTACCTGCCAGCCTACCGCGCCGGCACCGATTTGGTGCATGCCCTGCGCCTAAAATACCCAGCCGAAAAAGTTCTGCCG
>MGST01000233.1:0-1281 GCA_001798605.1 Deltaproteobacteria bacterium RIFOXYA12_FULL_58_15
CATATCCTCGTCGACGAGTATCAAGACACCAATCCCGTGCAGTACCAACTGCTCAAACAGTTGGTGACCGAAAGACACAGTCTCACCGTTGTGGGTGACGACGACCAATCGATCTACCGTTGGCGCGGCGCTGACATCGGCAACATTCTGCGCTTTGAACGTGATTTTCCGGGCGCAACAGTTGTCAGACTCGAGCAAAACTACCGCTCGACCCAGTCAATCCTGTCGGCCGCCAATGCCGTCATTGCGAACAATGCAGCCCGTAAGGGCAAGACTCTGTTTACCGAGCTCGGCCAGGGCGAACGAGCGAAGCTGCGCCTGTACCAAAATGAGAACAATGAGGGTGAGGCTATTGCCCAGGAAGTCGCGACCCAACTCAATCGAGGTCGCGCCCCTCAGGATTTTGCGGTGCTCTACCGCATCAACGCCCAGTCGCGTCCCATTGAAGATGCAATGATTCGACTGCGCATACCCTATGCGGTCCTCAGCGGTGTCCGTTTCTATGACCGCAAAGAGATCAAGGACGCCTTGTCATACTTGCGACTGCTGATCAATCCTCGCTCGACCATCGATTTTTTGCGTGTCGTCAACGAGCCCGGCCGCGGTATCGGCAAGACTTCTCTCGATCACCTCACCGATGTCGCCGCCGCAAAGGGCATGTCGTTGATGGAAGCCGCGGCGCTGGTGGCCGTCGAAAAGGACCAGGGCCAACTCACCGCCCGTGCCCGCAATGCCCTGGGGTCGTTCTACACGGTGATGTCTAGCATCGAAAAGGAGATCGCGGGAGAACACCCGGCCCGCATTCTAGAGCGGGTGCTCGAAGAGTCGGGCTACTTGCCTGCTTTGCGAGCCGATGCCAGCGAGAGTGCCGCCGATCGCATGGAGAATCTCGCCGAACTGGTCGCGGCCCTCGACGAATATGTCGAGAGGTCAGAGGAAACGCATGAGGAGCCGACATTGGCGGGTTATCTCGAGGAGGTCGCCCTCGTCAATGACGTCGACAAACTCGACGAAAAGAGCGGTCAAGTGACGCTGATGACACTGCACTCCGCGAAGGGACTCGAGTTTCCCTGGGTGTTCCTACCGGGCATGGAGGAGGGGATCTTTCCCCACAGTCGAAGCCTCGACGACAGGGCTGGCGTCGAGGAGGAGCGTCGGCTCTGTTATGTTGGCATCACCCGCGCACGTGAGCAGCTTGTTCTCTCCGCTGCACGAATGCGTAGCGTCTTTGGGGAGAATAGGCCCTCGGAGCTGTCGCGATTTCTCATTGAGATACCGGAA
>MGST01000233.1:1335-5453 GCA_001798605.1 Deltaproteobacteria bacterium RIFOXYA12_FULL_58_15
CCATCGGGTCGTTACCATGCCCGCGACAACGATGATGCAGACGACATTGACATGGATGATCTTGATCTCGAAGAGCCGACGTTCGATGTCAACGGCGATATCCCCGACGAGGTCGATGAGGACCCTTTTGTTCCAGGTAAGAGCGTCTTCCACGCGAGCTTTGGCAACGGCACCGTGACTCATAGCCGTGGCAGCGGCAGCAAACGTTTCCTGACCATCCAGTTCCCCACCGAGGGTCGCAAGGTGATCGCTGCCCGCTTCGTCCAGCCAGCATAGACTCTCAAACGGTTCGACATGGTTGTCAGGGGCGCGCTTGGTTTCCTTAGGCTTCGGGGGTGACACCGGAGTCGGTGGCTGAACGGCCGGTGAGAATCTGAAACTCGCGTGCGGCAATGCGACGAACGTTGGCGTCAGGGTGTCGCATGCCTTCGACGAGCCACGACTCTCGCGGTTTGTTGAAATGGGACTGCCACCACTCGGCCCAGCGTGCGACTTCGGTACCAAAGGCTTGGCCGCAGATAACAGTAAGGGCTGATGACGAGGAGCGCGCCAAAGCCTGGCGAGGTGAAACGACGAGAGGAATAAGCGAAGGCACCGCGCTCGGATCTCGGAGTTGACCGAGGACCTGAACTGTTGCGACCTGCGCCTCGAATACTGGAACCTTGAGATGGTCACGCAATCCTTGAATGATGCGACGGTAGCCGGCCTCATTTCGGTAAGTACGCAACGCGTCGGCCGCAAGAAAACGATTGCGGGGCTCGGCGTCATAAAGCCGACGGGCCAACATTTCGAGCGCCGCTGGGTATTGGACGGCATACAGATAGTAGATAGCGAAGAAGCGTTTGTGGGCGTCGTTCGATTCGAGTAGCGGAAGCACGATCGCCGCTGCCGAGACACCACGTGCCGCCAGAAGCGCGGTCACACCAGAGCATTGGGAGAATGGCGGCATCTTGGCACCGGGGGCAAACGGGTCAACACGCACGACGCCAGGAAAACGAGTACGCAAGTCCTCGTCGAGAGTGTTGCCGAGGCGCAAGGCGATGTCGACACCAGTTCTCCACACCTCGGGATCGGAAGCCTCGAGACTGTCGAGCACCATTTCCTTTTCGTTCAACATGGTGCCGGCGACTTCAACAGAAACACTCGATGGCACCACGCTCAAGGATGGAGCGGCCGCAGCTTCGGCAATGACATCTTCCCAGGTAACCGAAGGAGGCGCCGTGAGTTCTTGGTCCTGGAACACCACCGCGTTCTTGTCTGCACCACTCATGGTATCGACAAAAACATCTTCCCATTCACCAACCGATCCCTCCGCAGATTCATCGACGTCGGCGAAGGCGACGTAGCGCTCGGCTTCGTCAGGTTTGACCTCGACCGCAATGCTCGGCCGATCGCCGGAATCAGCACTCACCATGCCACGGGCAAAAGCTGCAGTGGAGGCATCGGGCGAAGTGTCCTCGAGAAAATTGCCGGTCACCCCAGCGGTGTCGAGGTCCTCAAATGCGACCGATTCCCAAGGATCACTCTCCGTGGGTTGCTCGCGCAGCGGCGGCTCTGGCAGCGGCGGCGGCTTTGGCAGAGGCGGTGGTCGTAACGACGGTGCCGTGATCGCCGGTGGACCCATCGCCTTCGGGCCATCGACGACCTCTGTGTTCGCCGCAGGGGCTGGCGGCGGCGGTCCAATATTCACCCGTAGGGTGAAGGCCTTCTCGGGCGATGGCAGAGTCTCACCTCGCAAGGGAGGAGGACTCACGTCAAACGGCGAGGGTGGCGGAGAGACAACGATAGGTGCCGATGAAACAACTATCGGTGGTGCAGAGATACTCGTCGGCACCACGGGTTCGGACTTGGGCGGGTCCGCGTCGGAGGTTGGAAGTCGCGCTGATTCCTGTTGTCTCTGTTGCTGTTCTATTGCCTCAAGCACAGCAGACGCCGCTTCAGTGGAGGGCTCATCGAAAAGAGGTGTCTCGACGATGGGCTCGAAGTCATCGTCGTCGAGCATGGTCAGGTTGTTGTTTGTCCTGAGAGGCTTTGTGGGTGGGTCTCCCTTGAACAGAAGTTTCTTGGTCGCGTCTCTCTTCCCGCGTATCAGACTCTCAAAACACATCCCGGCGCGATGAGTAAGCAGCAGGATCGAGGCAACACGCTTTGAGGGAACACCTCGTCCGCCATTGTCGGCGTAGATGATGCCCGCGAGCTTTCCGCCGACGAGAAGGGGGGCGAGGAAAGCGGTGCGAGGCGGTTGTCGTCCTAAGTCCTCTATGAGCTGCATATTCGCGGAGTTTGACGGTAGCGGTCCGAGATAGTGGCCGTTGGTGGCGTAGATCGTTTGAAAGACCGAAGGCAACTCCACCGGCATGGAGATACGTGCGATCGCGGTGGTCGACTCGCGATTCATTCCGCGCCAGCCGTTTATGCGATCACCATGGACGAGAAAGATGGCAGCGAACTCGAAGGTGGACGACGTCACCTCGAGAAGAATATCGACAATGGTGTCGCGGTCGGTGGCCGCAGCCAGGCGCGCCAGCAGACCTCCGACCTGGATGGGTTGCAGTCGATCTTGGGTTGGCTTCTTGGTCTCGATGCGACCACTCGGCAGGCCCCAGGTGAGCATGTGGGAGGCGCGCGCATCAACATCTCCCGACCGCGAGAGGACTCCCGGGCCATCGAGTTTGACCAACAGGTCGCGATACCGCGGCTGCAACTCGGTGCCATACAACTTGTGCATGGCGTAGTGCAGCCGCACTTCTATGGTGAGCGTCGGTTTCACCGTGACATCGAGCCGATCGCGAATACGCGCGAACAGTGTTCCATCACCCGGCCGATTGGCGAGAACGCCGAGATTTTGTCCAACCAAACGATACGGCACCAGGTGATACGTCTCAGCGAACACCAATGGGAATATCCGGGGAATGTAACCGCCGATCATGTCGATGTCAGCACGGGAGGCTGTGGGCAGGCGGTGGGCTTCACCGAGTGCCCAGAGTAGATCGTCCTCTTGGATGTTGGCCGATTCGAGAAGATTGGTGTCCAGGCTGCCGCCATGAATGACTTGGCGTTTGATCGCTTCTTCGATCGCACGTTCATCGACTATTTTGTTGTCGACAAGTGTTTTCGCCAGTACATCACTCATGGTGAGATCTCAAAACCCCGACTGTAAGTGGTAAGGCAAGACCACGGTGACTGGTTCGCCATTGTACTGTGGGAATCTCCAGTTTTTGATGCGGCGAACTGTGCAAGTACCCATCGTGGTCTTGCGGAATTGATCAGAAGTAATCTGCACATCGGTGACCTGTCCATCTGGGCCGATCGTCACCTCCATCTCCATCTTGCCGGCGAGCTTCTCGCCCTTGCGCATTGACTCGTTGAAGCACAGCTTCATGGAGGAGCTGTTGTCGGCCACGACCTGACCAATCGCTTTCTCAGTGAGGCCGTCGGGCAAATTGGGGGCCTGGATCTTGGTTGGATCGTCCAGGCGAATGGCGTTTTCCTTTTTGCGATCGTCGCCAAAAATGTCCGCCGCGATATCTCGTTCACCTTTGCCCATTTCACCGGGGTCACGTATCACCTCGGTGGTTGCTGTATCCTCACCGCCCCCAGGCTTGTTCGCTCGCCGGTTCGATCTACCTCCTGAGATGCCGTCGGCCGGTTTGCCCATCAGCTTCTCGCGCATGGCGATGAGCTTGGCGCGCCGTTCTGCGTCGATCTCTTCACTGTTGAGCGCCTGCTCGACACGTGCAAGGCCGCGTTCGGTGTTCGGGTCTACGAGGCCGGTGGACTGATACAGCAAGCCCATGCCGGGGATTTCAAGAGTCCCCATGATGTCCAAGGTAATAACTCCGACCAACGTGACGAAGAAGATGACACCAAGGACAGCTGCCGTTCTGTGAGTGCGGCGACGACGATACAGTCCGGCGGTCGCCATGAAGACACGAGTCGACTCTCCCGGGGGCGCATCCAGGTATCCAGGCGGGTTGACCATGGCGTTGGCAATGGCAGGGTCGCGCATCTCGGACAACGCCGGAAAATCCATGTCTGACTCATCCATGGATGGTCCGAGGATTTCTTCGTCCGGATGGGCGAGGTGCCCTAGGGGGGACGTGCCAGCGAGCGCGGGT
>MGST01000233.1:5662-5804 GCA_001798605.1 Deltaproteobacteria bacterium RIFOXYA12_FULL_58_15
CTGTCGGTTCGTCCTCAGGATCTGTGGGCTCCAGCTGCAACTCTTCGAGATCGTCTCCGGGCTGCGTTTGTTCTTGTTGCTGCAGAATTTTTTGCCGTTCTTGCGGGTCGTCGCGTGAGTGCACCAAGTGTCTACGCAGCTG
>MGST01000233.1:5827-13435 GCA_001798605.1 Deltaproteobacteria bacterium RIFOXYA12_FULL_58_15
AGTCACTGAATTCCATTCCCAAAGAAACGGGCCCTCTTGGCTCGGTCGGTTGCTGCGGCGGCAGCGGTGGCATCGGCGGCGGCGGCAGCGCCAAAGACGCGACGAGCTCGTCAACGGTACTCAGACGTTTCCAGTCCGTCATGCCGTCACGCCACACGTAGTTGCGCTCCCCAATATCCTTGCCCGCGAACTTGGCACGCACCTGTGCGACAGACATGGGACCAGTCTGTTTACCAGAGATGAGAACGTACCACTCTGGTGCCGGCTCCCGTGGTGCCGGCTCCCGTGGTGCCGGCGTTCGGATTGACAAGGGGCGCTCGTTGACTGCCGCAGCAGCGCTGGTCGCCGGAGCTGGACCCTCATCCTGGGCGGCAAGAAGAGCCTGATTGATATCCTTGACGGATGCGATCCGAGTGGTGACACCAAAACCGAGCGAATCCGGTTCACTGATTGCCTTGTTGCGGGCTTCGCTGCGCAAATCGGCGAGCTCTGCCAGAGGTGCCACGCGGGTCTCGCCGCCACTGAAGGCCGCTGGCTTCGCCGGGCGTCTTCGTGCCACTTCGGAGGGGGCGGTGATCTCTTCAGAGGCCAGTGCAGCAACGTTGGCCGGTGACACGGTCTCGTCACGCAACTTGTTGAGCTCTGCCAGAGGCGCAACTCGAGTTGCATTACCTGTAGGGGATGGTATTTGTTGATTCCCAGATGTCTTGCGCCGCAATCGAATGACGTTGCCGCACTTCTTGCAAGGAAAGCGCAACGTCTTTGCCGCCGGAACCTTCTCGTCGGCAATTGAATAGCGCGTGCTGCACTTGGGACAAGCAAACTTCACAGGATACTCACAAGATGCGTTTTGATTGTCTCTCGGACCTGAGGGCTCGGGGCAGCCCTCAGGGCGCGTTCCCACATTTCGATCGCTTTGTTCTTGAAACCCTTGGCGTGGTAAAGGACCGCAAGGTTCTTAATCGCCGGGAACAACATTGAATCCAGCTCGACTGCCCTCTCGTAGTGATAGATTGCCTGGAAGGCACGTTCCTGATGTTCAAGAACACGTCCGAGCAGCAGTTGAATGTTGGCGGAGAAGGGGTCGAGGGCTTCAGCCTGATGCAGATGACCAAAGGCACCGTCATAGTCACTGGCCTTCAATGCGGTGACAGCCCCAACATATGCAGATTGGGCTTTCTCACCAGAGGGGTTGTCGTCTCTTTGCGGTGAATTCGCCAGAAGTATCTCCGCCTGACGTCGTAGCTCGGCAATGCGGAAGGGCTTTTCCAAAAAAGCATCGACCTTATACAGCGCTTTGATATCCTCGGCGATGCGCCAACCACGATAGATCGCAGAGATCATCAACACCGGGGTCTTTGCAAAGCGTTTGCTCTCTTTGACCTTGCGACAGATCTCAAAGCCGTGCACCTCAGGGAGCATGGCATCGAGGACGATGAGGTTCGGTTTGATCGACTTGACCAACTGCAACGCTTCGCCGCCGCGGCTGGCGGTGAATACCTCATGACCCAGAGGCTTGAGGGCATCCACCACAAGCTGTGCAATATCTGGCTCATCATCAACCACGAGAATACGCAGGCCTTGCGCTGTCGATGTTGCCGAGCGTGCGGATGTCGTTGCGGCCGTGTACGTTGGTGCCGCTGATGCTGATGCGGCAGTCGCAGCCGGCAAAGAGAGCAAGCTGTCGGTGTCGAAGACCACCGAAGTTAGCTCGAGTGGCTCATCCTCATCGCCACTGGGGAATTGCGCTGGAGGGTTTGCTTGGGTCAACAGAGGCACGGCACCCGACGGATCGGGATCGGAGCCTTTGTAGCCAATCTTTGGGTTCGCGTAGGCATCCTTGCAGGCCTGGCGCAGGCGAAAGTGCAGGGCGACGTGCGGCAACACCTGCATACCCGTCGCGAAGGTGAGCTCGTCGAGGAGCCTCCTGTCGGTCGGTGTTGCCATGGCGACCTGCAGGGTTTGGCCATCGACGGCCATCGGCAACAGAACTTGAGACTGTGCAACGCTCTGCGGCACCTTGGTGAGAACCTCGGCGGGGATCGAAACACGACGCAGGTCGACCGCCGGTACACCAAACTGTTCAGATAGAGCCCGCAGGGCCTCTACCTCGTCGAGCTTTCCCTGGGTCACCAACACCGACGTAATGCGAGTATCCACCAGCACGGTTTCCACTGCCGCGGCCTCTGCAGCTGCACGACTGATGCTCGTCTTGGCGACGAGAACATCGCCGATTCTCTTTGATTGCGTCGCCATATCCAGACAAACAGGTGGGCTGATACTATCTGTCCAGCGCCGTCTGGTCCAGTCAATGGCCTATTTGCTGGGAACTGGACGTGTGCGAACCGTCTGACCTGGGTGTCACATACCATTGAAAGTCACCACTCTTTCTGTTAGGCCAGCCTAACAGATGCCTACCGAACAAACAGACGACCTCTCTGGCTCCTTGGAAGACTACTTGGAGACGGTGTTTCTCCTGCTACAAAAGCAGAAGATCGCGCGGGTCAAAGACATTGCCAAGGCCCGAGATGTCAAGGCGGGCTCTGTATCCCAAGCGCTCAAACGCCTCTCCGAGCTCGGGTTGGTCGATTATGTCCAGCGGGAATACGTCTGCCTCACGGACCATGGGGAGAAACAGGCGCGACGGGTCTTTGCCAAACACCAGCTCCTCAAGAGATTCTTTGAGGACATTCTGCAAATGTCCGCAGCCGCCGCAGAGCGCGAGGCGTGTGCCATCGAGCATAATCTTTCCGCTGAAGGGATGGAGCGACTGGTGAGGTTCTTCGAGTTCTTGGCCACCTGTCCCGATACGCCCACGGACTTCATTGAGTCATTCAAAAGTTGCCCGCTGGTGAACGCCGACTTCCCATCACGCAACCATCTTCTACCATGCGCCGCCTGCCGTCCGATGCCAAGCGAGCACAGGAGCGTCGTCGAGCTCAAGCCTGGCGACACCGGTGATGTCGTTCGAATCGTTGCCCCAGATACCATGCGACAGCGGTTGCTTGGCCTGGGTCTGTTGCCCAACACCTCCGTCCAAGTGCAACGAGTGGATTCGAGCACCGGCGCTGTATGGATCAAGGTCGCTGGCAATGAGGTCTGCTTGCAAACGGGTGAAGCCGATTCAGTGCGAGTTGCTGTCAGGGAGCCAGATTGATGGTCTCCGTCGGTTCGCCTCGGTTCTCATTGGGCGGGTCAAACGCTACTCACGGAGACGAGCCCGCCCGTCGGCGCAACATCGTACTGTTGGGCAATTTGGGCGTCGGCAAATCCGCCTTGTTTGAGCGTCTCTGCGACCGCTCCATGGCAACCCTCTCAGACAATGAGGTGCCTCGCGGCCGTCTACGTTCGGAGCTTGATGGTTGGCCCGACATGGCTCCTTGCGGCGCTGGGGGTTGCAAAGGATGCGGCGTGCACGCCGCAGCAAACGAGCAGTCCGCAACTCGCGCCGACAGATGCGCTCTGTTGGGTGCCCAGCTCACCGAGGCTCCTGGCGCCTCGGGCATCTTTGTCAACAACGGCACTGAGGGCTCGCTGGTAGAGTTGTTGCTGTCCGATCCCATGGACGTCACCATCGTCGTGTTGGATGCAAAAAACCTTCGCCGCAGTTTGGCGTTGGCGCTCGAGGTCGCGGAGCTGGGAGTGCCCATGCTCCTCGATCTCAACATGATCGACGAGGCCGAAAACCTCGGCATTCACATTGATGATGATGAGCTCGCGGCTTTGTTTGGCGTGCCCATCTGCAGAACTGTGGCGATTGATGGCGTGGGCGTGCGTCGTCTGTGCCAATTGTTGCCGGATGCCCGCCTGCCGAGTCGCAACGTGCGCTTCCCCAAGGCGATAGAAAATGCGCTGTGCGACATCGAAGAGGTCCTCCCCAATGGGCTTTCAGTCCCGACTCGGGCGCTGGGGCTGTTGCTCTTGGCTGGTGACTCCCAAGCTCGATCTTGGATCGACGATCATCTCAAACGAGATACCGTCGCGAAGATCCAAACGATCGTTAAACGAGCCCAGGAGGTGCCTGGATCCACCCTCAGGGCGGTCATCGCTGGTTCGATTCACGCAGAAGCTGAGCGCATCGCACAAAGGGTTGCCATACGCACCAACAGGGCACCCACCCTTCTCACTCGTTTTGGACGCCTAGCCCAGCGCCCCCTCGCTGGGGCTGTGATTGCCGCGTTCGTCGTTGTTGTGGCGTATCTGTGGATCGGAGCCTTCGCTGCCACATTCGTGGTTGATTCGATCGATGTACACCTGTTCCAAGACTTCCTCGTTCCTTTTTGTGAATCAATCGTTGCCAAGATTCCCATGGACTTTGTTCGTGATGCGATCATGGACCACGATTTTGGATTGCTTCCCGCCGGTCTCTTTCTCGCGGTTGGCATTGTCTTGCCCGTTCTGTTTGCCTTCTACCTCTTGCACGGCGTGCTCGATGATTCGGGGTACTTGCCACGACTCGCCGTGCTCTTTGACCGATTGTTTCGAAAGATCGGTCTCAACGGCCAAGCTTTGATTCCATTGGTGTTGGGCTTCTCATGCGTCACCATGGCGGTCATCACCACGCGCATGCTTGCCACTCGCAAGGAGCGAATCATCCTGACGCTGCTGTTGTGCATGGGTATCCCCTGTGCCCCACTGTTGGCGGTCATGATCGTGCTCTTGAGCCCGTTGCCCTGGACCGCCAGCGCCGTTGTCTTTGGGGTCATCGCCCTGCAGATTGTGGTCTCGGGTTTCGCGGCAAGCAAAATCATCAAGGGCAAGCTCTCTGATTTGATCTTGGAGTTACCGCCCATGCGGGTGCCAAGAATCACCCGGGTCCTGCGACACACGTGGGCTCGCACCTGGCTCTTCATGCGTGAAGCTGTGCCCCTCTTTCTGTTGGCTTCCTTTGTCATGTTCCTGTTCCATCGAGTCGGTGGACTCGACGTCATCGAGTCCGCAGCTCGACCATTGACGCAGAGTTTTCTCGGTCTCCCAGATCAGGCGGTTCAGGTCTTCCTCAAGACCGCGATCCGTCGGGAGAATGGTGCCACGGAGCTGAGGTTGCTCCGCGATTACTTCGACAATGTGCAGCTCGTGGTGGCACTCGTGGTCATGTCGTTTCTCGTTCCCTGCATCAACGCGGCGCTCGTGGTGCTCAAGGAACGGGGCGTCAAGACCGGTATCGCCATCCTGAGTGCTTCGACGTTCTGGGCCATTTTGCTGGGGGCGTTGCTGAATCTGGTGTTGCGCAATCTGGGGGTCAGTTTTGCGTAAGGGGAGTAACGATGGATAGGACTCTCGAAGAGATTCTCGAGGCGATCTGGAAAGCGGATGAAACAGGAGATGGCAATCTCCAGGGCATCCAAGACAAGTGTCCGATACCGATTACCGAGGGGGACCTCGAGGCCCTCGAGAGGCGCGAGTTGCTCAAACAGCAGGGCAGTCGGTTGTCGATGACCGATGAGGGGCGCAGTGTTGCCCGTAGCATCGTTCGTCGACATCGCCTAGCCGAGACACTGTTCGCGACAATTTTAGACCTCTCCTTCGAAAAGAGAGAGTCTCTGGCCTGCGAGGTCGAGCACACACTGCTTCCAGAGGTCGAGGAGGCGATCTGCATTCTCCTCGGCCATCCCACCACCTGCCCTGACAACAAGCCGATTCCACCCGGGGCTTGTTGTCGCGCCAAGCGGAAAACCATCTCCTCTCTGATGACGGACCTGACCGACCTCGAAGAAGGCGACACGGGGCGCATCACATTCATTCGCTCTCAGAGTCACGAACGCTTGGAGCGACTGACGGCGCTGGGACTCACCCCGGGTACCCTCGTCCGCGTCTTTCAAAAATCCCCGGCTTTTTGCCTGGAGGTCGAGGGCACTGAGTTGGCGTTGAATCGTGACGCCGCCGAGGACATCTTCGTTACCAAGGTGGCATAGATTCCCGGCAGGTCCTCGGTCGAATCGCGCCTCCCATGTGGACTCAACTAGGCAGCAAAGCAGCGACTTCGCCAAATCGAGGCAACGCCCTCGTGACCTCTTTCGCAATCCTCGCGAACCCGTCAGATATCCTTTTGTCAGATGCAACGGTGCTCCAAAAATCGGTGGCCACCGCAAAGACTGACTCCCACATTTCTGCGTGCGCGATTTTAGGCGTCGGCGGAACAAACTTCCTGGGGACGATTTGATCGTGAGTGGGCGCAAACAGCATGGGCACCATGTCGTAAATTGGTGCTAGATGGGTGGGTCGCTCACCGTCTGCCATGACCGAGAGATTCCCCAAGTGCATATCGGTGTTGCCGATGAGCTGGCCAAAGAGCTCCATCTTGCGCGTGACCTCAAGGGCTTCCTTGTCAACCAGGCCCCGTCTCTCCAGGACAGCCATTGTCGTGCTCCACGACGTGAGGTTGCTCCCCACGAGCTCGAGATCCAATGCCAATGCAGAGAGGACTCCCCGCCTGCCGCCTCCTTCGGTTCGGTCAAACCGCTCAACTTCGAGAAAGAGGCGCCCCTTCGATTGCAGCAACTCCGATTTCACGGTGGCAAAACCGTGCTCCCCAAGGACGCGATGGACCAGATGTTCGCAGACCAGAAGATCGGCCCAGCGTTGCCCCACCTCGCTGGTGGTCGCCGGAGAAAACTTCACCAGAACTTCAGTGCCTCTCTCCTGTCGAACAACCAGGAACTTAGCTTGTTCACCAGCCGCTGATGATCCTGGCAAACCGTGGGCCAACACGTCGTCGGCAATTTTGGCGTAGACCCGGGACCGTTGAGAGGCGGCCACCGTGGGAAGGTCATGGGCGCGCTCGACATATCGCTCGAGGGCACGATCCCCGACAATGATGTTGCCGGGAAGACTCCAGCCATATTGTGCGAAGTAGGCCATACAATGATCTGCAGACCATCGAGTGATGTCGTCAGGGACATTGAGATTCGGATATCGACGTGGAATGAACCTTCCGAGATATCCCGCCGGCCGTTGGTCGAAGAGAAAGTAAGGAAGGTCTTCGTGGAACCGAGCATCAAACTGGTCGTTGGAGGGTTCCACCCAATAGCCTCTTGGCTCGACCGCATGAAGAACAGCCACGCGACGTGTGTGCCCGTTCTGCGTCACCTCGTACAGTGGCGCAGTCATGCCAACGGCCGAGATGTTACGACGAGCGGCATATTGGCTGCTTCGCGCTCGCCCCACCGCCAGGATGGCAGCAGCGTTGGCGCGGACTATGCGCGAGAACACCGGTTGGCTCACCTCAAGGTGGCGATAGAGATCTGCCCCCTTACTCGGGCCGATCTGTCGCAAGTACGCCAGCAGTTGATTCGCATCCATTTAGAATACATATAAGAATAGATACAATTAGGCAATATCATCCATTTAGTGGCGATTTCACAAAAAGAAAGAATAGATACTGGGGTGCATTCGAAATTCCTAATGAGCCTGATATGAAACGACCCGTGTGCGCGCCTGTTCGGTACTGTCTCACGCGACCACAATACCAGATCTTGGTTCCGCCTAAAGGCGAAGGATCTCGCCCATCCTAGAGCTGAAACATTAGTCTTCACCCCATTGGGTTTTGTCCGCGACGATAGTGCAGTCAATGAAGGGCACGCTGTCGGGGTGCTTGAGGGGGGAGTG
>MGST01000234.1 GCA_001798605.1 Deltaproteobacteria bacterium RIFOXYA12_FULL_58_15
AGCCGAGACTCCATCTCCCGCTGAGCAGAATATGCGAGAGAAACGTAATTGTTGGAACTACACGAACGACTGGTCGAGCGTCGATCCAGCGTGTCATGTCACCCGTGACGGCCACTATCCCATCGGCAAAGACGAGCTCAACGGTATTCTCGGAAAGTTACACAACACGCCGGACAGATTCGGCAAGACCAGCGTGATGGACGAGGAGCTCGGCTACAGCAAGAAACGTTACGTCAGCAGTCTGCAGCTAAGAGCGTTTCTGCAAGGTCTTCTGCATGACGTCGACAGACTGGAAACGGTGAAGCTTGCTGCCGACCGTCTCGTCGATCCAAAGAACGCCCACACAGCCCTCGACCTCATTGGCGACCAGCAGATTCGCAAAGAAGCGATGCGGGTGATCACTGAGGCCGCCGATTGAGGCGTGCTGCTTGTTTGGTGTCGCCTGTTGCCGCATACGAAGAGGTGCAGCAGCGGGTCGGGGTTATGGGGTGGAGTCGAAATCGAAGACTGGGGATGTTCCTGGAATGAGGAGGACATCACGGCTCACGACCCTGCCTGCCAAGTGGACCTCTATGACGTGTTTGCCCGGCGGAATGGACAGCCGCACGCTCGACTCCCACTGCCCCATATGTGTGCCGTCGACGGCAATCTTTGCCTCTCCTGGAAATCGTAGCAACACGAAGACGCCATCGTCATTTTCTGTGGTGGTTTGGCTCGGATCAATGACGACCATTGGGCTCGGCGACAATGGAAACAAATCCCCGGCGATTGGGAGCTTACTGAGGCCAGTGAACAAATAGGCTGCTGCGCCGAGAAAGACCGCTACGCCGAGCATGCCAAGAAACACCGGTCCACGGGCGACGAGTGCACTGAGGCGGGTGGCGCTTCTGACTATTTTCGACGGCGGAACGTGAATTCCCAGGTTCTGGGGCTCGGCGAAAATCTCCGTAGGCTCTGTCTCCTCGTCATCTAAGGCGATGAGCGCTGTTTGTTCGCCACTGTTGCGCAAGATGTCGCGCGGATCAGTGACGTCGAGACCGTCGAGAACTTGCCGCAATTGATGTGCAATATTCTTGGCAGAGCTTGGCCGCGACGCCGGATCCCTGCTCAACATGTCTGAAATCAAGACGTGCAATGCTTGCGGGCCGGCGGTCCCGTGCGGCAATGTAGGCCGGTGGTCTGATTCTAGAGCCTCGAGAATTTCGTGCACCTGCTCGCCAGCGAAGGCTTGTCGACCCGCCAGCCCCTCGAACAAGACGGCGCCGAGGGCATGAATATCGGTGTGCGGTCCGACGGGGTCACCGCGAAGCTGTTCGGGGGCCATGTAGGCTGGAGACCCGTAGATATTGGTGACACCAAACTGGACCGTCCCACCGAGCTTGGTTGACCCGTCGAGGGCTTTGGCAATGCCAAAATCGGCGAGAACGATTCTGCCCGACTCGAGCCAGAAAATGTTTTCGGGCTTCATGTCGCGGTGCACGATGTCCCGGGAGTGAGCGTGGTCGAGGGCCAATGCGAGCTCGTGTCCAAGTGCGGCCACCATGCGAGGCGACAGCTGTTGACGGCGGTCGAATACCTCTCTGAGGGCGGGTGCCTCGATGAACTCGCAGGCAATAAAGAGTAGGTCGGCTTCGGGGCCAGAGTAGTCGTAAATCTCGATGATGCCTGGATGTCTGAGGGAAGCCGTGGCACGGGCCTCGCGGTGAAACATGAAGCGAAGCTCGGCACCCGATTCCCCTTCGAGCTTACCAGGTTCGACAAGTTTGAGTGCCACCGTCCGTTTCAAGACGGAGTCGTGAGCGGTGATGACGCGGCCCATACCGCCGCGAGCGATGAGGCCGGTTAGCTCATATCGACCGATGTGCCGTGGTAAGCCCTCCAGCCCGGAAATCATTATCTACCTAGGGGCCGGCCGCAGGCGAGGCAGCGAATGCTGTCACGGTGGGGATAGTTCTTCGGGATCTTAATTTTGGCACCGCAAGGGCAAACGGTGATCTCATAACCGGCGGCCTTCTTGACCGCGTCCAAAGCCTCGCGCCGTAGGTTGGGAGCTGAGTTTGTCGCGGAAGTGGCTCGTCCGGCCAATGCGGCAGCGGTCGCAGCAACCCCTGGTAGCCTACCACCCGCCGCTGCGGTCCCAAGATTGATGGCGGTTCTCGCAGCCCTCTCCACAAATTTCTGACCTGCATTTGCAGAGCGTTGACCAACCGATTTCTCATCAAGAGCGCTCTTGGGCATGAACCGAGCTGCGCCACCGGTGACTCTCTGGAAGTTGCGAGCGTACTCGGCGTAGCTCAAGGTGGTGGTGCCAGCTAGGGCTTGCAAGATGGCCACACGTTTTTCAATGGGGGGGTGGGTTCCAAAAAGGCTGGGCCCGACGATGAGCATCGCGCGAGCCACGTCTGGAACAGGGAGCTTGGTTCCTGCCATTGAGCCCGAGATCTTCTGCAGGGCACTCGCAAGGGCTGCGGGGTTACGGGTGTAGATAGCCGAGCCCGCGTCGGCCATGTATTCGCGGGTGCGGCTGGCGGCGAAATAGATGAGCTTGGCGGTGATGCTACCTAGAATGACAAGTCCAATTGACACAAGAAAAAGGATGAGCTGCGCCTGGCCCGTGGCGCTGTCCGAGCTCGAACGGCTGCGGCGTCCGCCGCCAAACCAAAAGAGATGACGGGTCATGAAGTGGGAGATGAGGGCGATGGCCCCTGCCATCACCGAGAGCAGTGTCATAAACAGGATGTCGCGGTTCTTGACGTGGGCGATCTCGTGGGCGATCACTGCCTGGAGCTCGTCTCGGCTAAGCATGTTGAGCAGGCCCTCGGTCACGGCCACAGCCGATAACTCGGGTTTGCGCCCCGTCGCGAAGGCGTTGGCGGCATTGCTCTCCATGACATAGATCTTGGGCGTGCTGCCAAGACCGGAGGCGATCACCATCTCTTCGACGATGTTGTAGAGTTGAGGCGCGTCTTTCTTCTCGATCTCCTTGGCACCTGCAGACATGAGTAGAACCGAGCTTCCAGAGAAGAAGCTGACGAAAAACAACACGACGCCAACGATCAGCGCAAGCACGATGCCCATCATGCCCGCATTGGTGCCCGGCTCCATCACTTCGCCAGCAGCCCAGCCCACCGCGGCGAGCAAGATCATCATGAACGTAACCAAGATGATCGATCGATTTCTGTTCTTTCGTACGAGCTCGAACATTTCAGAATTCCACTCTACGCCATTCGAAAAATGTCACGTCGATTTGGGCCAAAACATGTAGGCTCGCGATTCATCCGCGACCGCGTCGATCGTCGGCGGGAGTCAACCCCGCCCCTACATGCAATGAAGACAATGGGCGCAGAAGCATTTCTCCAATGTACCCTAGAACTGAACCGCGGGGACTTCACGCTCCGCGGCCTCGGTAATCTTCCAGTACGGCTCCTCTTGGAAGTTGAACATCCCGGCGATCATGACGCCGGGGAACTCCTGGCGCTTGTTGTTGTAGCCCATGACCGAGTCATTGTAATGCTGGCGCGCGAAGGCGATCTTGTTTTCGGTGGAGGTGAGCTCTTCCTGAATGGCCATGAAATTCTGGTTCGCCTTCAGATCAGGATAGGCTTCGGCCACCGCCATCAAGTTGACCAGAGCTTGGGATAGTTGACCCTCGGCAGCGATACGACCCTCGCGTCCCTGGGCTCCCATGGCCATGTTGCGCGCCTTGGTGACGTTTTCGAGCACCCCCTTTTCGTGCTTAGCGTAACCTTTCACCGACTCAACGAGGTTGGGAATCAAATCGTGGCGTCGTTTGAGCTGCACGTCGATCTGGTTCCAGCTGTTTTGTACCAGGTTTCGCTGACGCACCAGACCATTGTAAATGCCGACCACGACAAAGACTGCAACTAAGGCAACAGCGCCAAAAACGAGCAAAGCGATCATCGTTGACCTCCGATCATGCGATTGAGCTGTGAAAAGATTTGGCCGAGGTGAGGCTTGTCGTGGCCTCGTTGCAAAGCGGTGGTCAGCTGTTCGACTTCTCCGGCGTCGAACCAGAGACCGTCGCCATTGGGACAGATGTCGAGCTCGAGTCCCAGGACGGGATAGAACAGACGCATCTTGGTGTTGCACCTTGGGCAACGCCGCTTGCCCTTGGCTCCCGACCCGTCCCAAGTGAGAATCGGGGTGTGGCACCCCAGCAAAGCCTCGATTTCTCCCTCATCGAACCAAACACCGAGGTCCTCAGCGCAGTAGTCGAGCTCGATGGCGTTGACCTCGACGGTTAGAAGGGGAAGCCGGCAGGCGGGGCATCGCATGGCTCAGTGATAGCACAACTCAAGGCAATTCGAAAAATGCCTTTGGTGCCCTTTTTTGAACGCTATATTTGGCAAATGACCTCCAAACCAATTTGCGATGGTGTTTATGCGTGCTTCTTCTCGTGATCAGGCCAGTATACCGGCGGTGGTGGGAATGCCGGTCGGGCGAGGAGGAAACCCTGACCGAATGCCGCGCCCGCGTCTTGCGACGCATGCAGCTCTCCCACTGTTTCGATTCCTTCGGCAACCACTCTAGCGCCCATGCCTTCGCACAGCTCGACGATGTGTTTGACGAGCTGTTGTTGGCGTGGGCTGCGATCGAGGTCCATGATCAAATTGCGGTCGAGCTTGACGATTTCGGGGGAGAGATCCGAGATGTACTTGAGGTTGGAATATCCAGCCCCGAGATCATCTATGGCGAGCTTGATGCCTTTGCTGCGCAGCTCGGTGAGGACGGAGTGACAGAGCTCAAAATGGCTCAATGGCACCGACTCGGTGATCTCGACGTGGATGGGGTGACCGTGAAAGAAAACCGGATCAGTAGGTTGAACCAGCAGCCCCTCGTCAAAATCGTTGGGATGGATGTTGATAAACAGAGGCCAGTCTTCACAGGTTTCCACGGACATCTTGCGGGTGGCAAGACCGAGCTCACTCACTCGATGTGCCGCGACGGCTGCATCGAGTATATCGAATGGCCCCTTGAACGCAGGCGTCTTGCTGCGCAACAGGGCTTCGTAGGCGAAGATTGCTCCAGTGCTTAGGTCGACCAGGGGTTGAAAGAAGAGTTGAAACTCTTTGTTCTTGATGAGGCGATCGATAGCATTGTTGGCGGTGTTGTCCCTATTCGGTTGGTCTTTCTTCAACCAGCGAAACAACCCACTGTCAGGACTTCTCGACACTTCAGCTCCATCGCTGCCAGCATTCGCTCTCGCTGGGCTCGGTGCACGGTGGCGGCCTAGCCGTGGTGTTTTGTGAGGCACAGCCCGTCGTTTCTCACATCCACCTGGATGGTATCGCCCTCAACAAACTGCCCGGAAAGAATGGCAGAGGCCAGAGGATTCTGCAACTCGCGCACAATAGTGCGTTTGAGTGGTCGCGCACCGTAAACCGGATCGTTTCCCTTTTTGCACAGGAACTCCTTGGCGGCGTCATTGAGCTTCATGGTGAGCCGGCGGTCGGCCAACAAAGACCGCAAGCGCTCGAGTTGCAGCTCCAATATTTGTGCAATCTCACTCTCGTCGAGGGAATGGAACACGACGACATCGTCGATGCGATTGATGAACTCCGGTTTGAATTGCCGGCGCAGAGCTTCCATCGCGAGATCGTACATGCGTTGCGGGTCTTGACCCGCGAGTTGTTGGATTGCATCGGAGCCAACGTTGGAGGTCATGATTAACACTGTGTTGCGAAAGTCCACTGTACGACCCTGCCCATCGGTGAGGCGACCGTCTTCAAGTACTTGCAACAGAATATTGAATACGTCCGGATGTGCCTTCTCTATTTCATCGAAGAGGACGACAGCATACGGGCGACGCCGAATGGCCTCGGTGAGTTGGCCACCTTCGTCGTAACCGACATACCCCGGAGGTGCGCCAACCAAGCGCGAGACGCTGTGCTTCTCCATGTACTCGCTCATGTCGATGCGCACCATTGCCTGTTCGTCGTCGAAGAGGAACTCTGCGAGTGCGCGGGCGGTCTCGGTTTTGCCGACGCCGGTGGGGCCCATAAACAAAAAGCTGCCCACGGGGCGGTTGGGGTCGGCGAGGCCCGCTCGGCTGCGGCGCACGGCATCGGCCACGGCTCGCAAGGCGTTGTCTTGGCCGACGACCCGCCGGTGCAGTCCGGCTTCCATATGCACCAGTTTCTCCATTTCCGATTCCAACATTTTGGCGACCGGGATACCGGTCCAACGGGAGACGATCTGTGCCACGCCTTCTTCGGTGACCTCCTCTTGAAGCATCCTTTTGCCGTCCAATGAGGATGTCCCTTGCTCCGCGTGCGCCAGCGCCTGCTCAGTTTCGGGAATGCGTCCAAACTTGAGCTCAGCGGCACGATTGAGGTCACCTCGTCGCTCCGCTTCCGTTTGCTCCTGTCGAAGTTGATCCAGGACCTCGATCAAGGACCGTGATTTCTTGATCTCGTCCATCTCTGTTTGCCACTGGGTCCGCAGCGCCGAGTCCTCCTCTTTGAGCTCCGCGAGCTCCCGTTCGATCTTTTCGAGGCGTTCTTTGGAGCCGCGATCCTTCTCCTTGAGCAGGGCTTGGCGTTCGATTTCGAGCTGGATGATCTTGCGAGACAGCTTATCGATCTCGGTCGGCATAGAATCGATCTGCAAGCGTAGGTTGCTCCCCGCCTCGTCAATCAGATCAATGGCCTTGTCGGGTAAGAAGCGATCAGTGATGTAGCGATTCGAGAGTGTCGCTGCAGCGATGATGGCACCGTCTTGAATGCGAACGCCGTGGTGCAACTCGTAGCGTTCCTTGAGTCCGCGCAGTATGGAAATCGTATCCTCAACACTCGGGGGCTGCACCAAAACTGGTGCGAAGCGGCGCTCGAGAGCAGCGTCCTTTTCGATGTGCTTGCGATACTCGTCGAGGGTGGTTGCTCCCAAACAGTGGAGATCACCACGAGCCAAGGCGGGTTTGAGCATGTTGGAGGCGTCCATTGCGCCCTCCGCGGCCCCAGCGCCCACGAGAGTGTGAAGTTCGTCGATGAACAAGACAATTTCGCCCTCGGCCTCTATCACTTCTTTGAGGACGGCCTTGAGTCGATCTTCGAACTCGCCGCGATACTTCGCCCCTGCGACCAGGGAGCCGAGGTCGAGGGCGATGAGCTTCTTGTCCTTGATGCCCATGGGCACGTCGCCGTCAACGATGCGACGGGCCAACCCTTCGACGATGGCGGTTTTGCCGACGCCGGGCTCGCCGATCAACACCGGATTGTTCTTGGTCCGTCGTGACAACACCTGAAGCACACGCCGGATTTCCTCATCCCGGCCGATGACGGGATCGAGCTTGCCCTTGCGAGCGAGCTCGGTGAGATCGCGGCCATAGCGGGCCAGCGCTTGATATCGATTCTCCGGGTTTTGATCGGTAACCCGGTGCGACCCACGCACCTGGGTGAGGGCTGCAAGCACCGCATCGCGAGTGACGCCCGCCTTACGTAGAAGGTCGCTGCCTGGGCCTTTGCCTTGCGCTACCGCCAGCAGGAGGTGCTCCGTTGAAACGTAGTCGTCTTTGAGCTCGTCGGCCTGTTTCTGCGCGGCGGACATAACGGCACCGAGCGAACGCCCCAAGTAAGGCTCGCCGCCCTGGACCTTGGGGAGTCGCCGAGCGGCGTTTTCGACATCCTCGAGAAGGGCGTCTGCAGACACCCCGATCTTTTTCAACAAGGGTAATATCACGCCGCCGTCCTGCTCGATCAGGGCTTTGAGCAAATGCTCAACCTCGACGGCCTGTTGGCCAAGCTCGGCGGCGAAGGTTTGGGCCTGGAGCAATGCTTCGTTGGCCTTGTTGGTCAATTTGTCGGTGTTCATCTCACAACCTCCCAAACGCAGCCTTTCGGGTGCGAGCGACACCAAATATAGGGGTCCCAAGTGAAGGTGCAACCAGGGTCGGGCTCAAGGAACGTGGGAGTTTTCAACGGCTTCTGGAGTTGACCGGGCCGACGCAATATCCCTAACCCATCACGCCGATTTTCTCGGATAGCAGCTGGTTCCACTGTTTGAAACTTTGCATCCTGAGACCATATGGGAGCTCATCGGGCCAGGCACCGCTGCCGCCCACGACAAGCTCCACATCACGGGTTTCTGTCATTTCGCGCAGCTCGCGATATTGCCGCTCGAGATCTGATGGGTTGTCCGATGCCCGAGAGGCTGATACGGCGACGAGGTGTGTGTCGCCATCGTCGAGCCATGCGTCGAGCATGGTGAGCGGTGTCTTTCGGCCCAGCCAAGTGGTGCGCCAGCCAACCTCTGCGGCAACGAGTTCCGCAAGGGACAATCCGAGAGTGTGCTCATCATTCTCGGCGATCACGAGCAATACCGTGGGACCCTCCCGACTCGCCACCAGGGCTTGATTGATCCAAGAAACTCCCCGTGCCAGTCGGTCGCTGGCGATGTGCTCCTCGATCACGCTGAGTGTGCCGCGTTCCCAGTGTGTACCGAGGGCATCGAGTACCAGTCCCAACAACTCGGCTACCGCCCACCAGGAGCCGAGGTTGGCTCTTTCGTGCATCAGCTCGGCGACGACAGTCTGCACCGGTGTGTCGGCAACAAGCAGGTCGAGCCAGCGTGTCACGGGGGATTGTTCTCCCTCGTCTTTGCCAGTCTGTTTTCGTCGCAGGGTTTCGACGTCACTCTTCTGGAAACGGCGATGGCCGCCTTCTGTTTTGACGCATGGCAAGACGCCCTCGTCCGCCCACCGCTTGA
>MGST01000235.1:0-418 GCA_001798605.1 Deltaproteobacteria bacterium RIFOXYA12_FULL_58_15
CGAGCCTCCCGTAGTCTTTGCGGATTGGCCGGCGGCATCTCTCAAGGACGCTATGGCCGCGGGTTGCGGAACCCCTGGTGCTCTGACACGGACAATCGAGATCGTCCAGTCGAGCTTCCTGATTGACGTCAACGTTTTCGTCAATGTCACGCACCCATTTGTCCGCGATGTCGATCTTTTTCTCGAATACAACAACGGGGAGCAAACAGTCTGCGTCGAGCTCAGCACCGGCAATGGTGAAGACGGCCACAACTACGTGAACACGGTGTTCGACGACGAGGCCGACGCAGCAATAGACATGGCGTCAGCGCCGTTTTCCGGGGCCTTTTGGCCGGAGAGTCCCCTGTCACAACTCTATGGTCTGCCTATGACCGCGACCTGGACATTGTACGCGAGCGATAGTTATGCCGGTTCCGAC
>MGST01000235.1:599-7779 GCA_001798605.1 Deltaproteobacteria bacterium RIFOXYA12_FULL_58_15
CCAACGAAATAGCCAACGTCGTCGCGCCCTTCATCCATGGAGGTTTGACCAACGATGTGACCTACTACTATGTCGTCGCGGGTGTTAATGCCGGCGGCGTCGGGGAGAACTCCGATGAAGTTGCTGGTACACCTCGCGAGGCAACCGAGGGCATTTTCTCCGATGAAGTCGAGCTGCCAGTCCCGACAGACACGGGCAACGCGGGTTGTGGCGCGGACACAGAGCTCGTACGAACCATCACGACCGAAAGAGATGACTACATACATGACGTCGACGTTGGCCTCGACGTGACTCATACCTACACCGGTGACCTCGACATCTTCTTGGAGTTCGACAACCACGGCGATCCCATATGCGTGGAGCTCACCACGGACAACGGCGGTGGCGGCGACAACTTCAGGAACACCGTCTTTGATGACGATGCCACAGTGGCCATAACCAGCGGCACACCACCGTTCAGTGGCTCTTACCGTCCTGAGGGTGTCCTCGGGGATTTCAACAACGTGCCGATGGGTGGAACTTGGAAGCTCTACATCAGAGACGATGCCGGCGGAGACAATGGGACCATTCACAGTTGGTACCTCTACCTCCACTGGGGCGATCCACTTCCACCGCCAGCACCGACTGGACTCACGGCCAGTGGAGGTGTTGGCCAGGCGACGATTTCGTGGACGGACGATACCCGCGCAGAGTCGTACAACCTCTACTGGAGCACCGTAAGTGGCGTCGGGACCTCTGGCACCCGTCTCGAGGGAGTCACTTCACCCTATGTTCACTCCGGGCTCACCCACGGTGAGACGTACTACTATGTCCTCACGGCCATTAACTTCGGTGGCGAGAGTGAACCCACCGACGAGGTATCAGCCACACCCATTGTCCTTGCTAGCTTCAGCGACTCTCCCAGTGTTGCAATTCCTGACGCCGGCGGCTACGCCACGACCTGTGGTGCGTACCAAAATGGTATCGCCTCAACGATCGTCGTGACCCAAGCGGACGCCATCAGGGACGTCGACGTGGAACTCAATATCACCCACCCGGTGGTCAGTGATCTCGACATCTTCCTCGAGCTCGACGACGGCTCGCTCACAACATGCGTCCAACTCAGCACTGACAATGGCAGCACCAACCTCGTTCAAACCGTGCTCGACGACGAAGCAGTGTCTTCGATCATCACCTGCACCTCGGGTTGTACGGGCAACTTCAGGCCGGAGGGGAGTCTCTCCGACTTCGACCGCGCGCCCATGGCAGGCACCTGGACCTTACACGTGAGCGACGATTCGAGTGCCAACGTTGGCACACTCAACAGTTGGACCTTGATCTTGGCGTACTGAGTTTTGCAAACAACAGGCGCGCGGCCGGATACGAACGCCCTCGCGGGTCTTTTTCGTCTCTGGCATGTCGCTCGACCAGGACAGCTCTGCAAGCCTGCAAGCATGCCAGGCAGAATTGCCACCCTAGGTCCAATCAGCATATGCTCTGCGGACAGGGGAGCCTGCCATTATGAACAGAGTCATGCTCGTCGCAGCCGTATGGTTGCCGTCAATTTGTCCAGTACGTGCAGAGGAAACCGCCAACCCGGTGAAGGTTGCGGTCATGGGTTTGAAAGCCACGGCGGGCATTCCGCCTGAGTTTCTCGAGTCCCTCGTCGCCCTGATCCCCGAGGAGTTGGAGCGGCTCGGACCTTTCAAAGCAATTACCACCGCCGACATCAATCAAATGTTGGCCTACGAGAATCTCAAGGATCAGTTGGGATGCACGGACGTGGCCTGTCTCGCCGAGATTGGCGGTGCGTTGGGCGTCGCTTACCTGATCAGTGGGAATCTCACCTTGGTGGGGGATACCTATCTACTGCAATTGCAACTCATGGATATTGTGCAAGCACGATCCGCGGGGCGTGTCGCCCGCGAGTATAAAGGTGGACCCATGGGGCTCTTGGAGGAGGTGCGAGCAGCCACCCGCCTCGTAGTGCGTGAGGTTCTTGCGGCCAATTCCGGAAACCTTTGGGTGCGGGTCAGTGAGGAGGGTGCCAATGTCGAGCTCGATGGGCGCATTGTCGGTGTAAGCCCACTACCTCCATTTTCTGCCGGGGCTGGATTCCACGCACTGGAGGTGCAGATGGAGGGGTTTGTTGTTTTTCGCAAAGACATACTCATCGAGCCCAAAAGAGAGACGGTCATCGATGTCGAGCTTTTGCCTTCTGGGGAATATTTGCGCGCATATGAAAAGAAGGCAGGTTTTACGAGAAAGCTCGCGTGGGGCGGCATCCTCGCGGGTGGGGTCGCCGTCGCAGTCGGAGTCACCCTCTATTTTGTGGGCAGTGCCTCAGGAAACAACCTGAGCGACGACATTGAGATCTACAACCAAAGCCAGGTACACGACCCCGCTGTGAACACGGATCTGCACAACCGCAAGCAGACATTGACCGACCTCAACTTGGCGACCGTTCTTACAACCGCAGTAGGATTGGGGCTCAGTGGGGTAGGCACCTATCTGTTCTTCGCCGGGGACCCACCGAATCGTTACCAGGTGGAGCCCACGATTGTCCTGTCAGGCTCCAAAGGTGCTGTCGGCATAGGCATCCAAGGGGGCTTCTGATGAGAGTGACCATTGCCCTGTTGTCGCTCGCGACCGCTTGCTCCGATCCCTTTTTCACCAGGTTGCCGGAGATTGCGCCTCCCGACGATCCAGGTTGTGCTCCCGACAGTGAACCGCAAGACCTCAAAGCTGCTGTTTTTGGCGGTAGGGTCGACCTCAGTTGGCGCAGCTCCGCCACGAACGCAGAGGGTTACGTCATCGAGAGACGTCCTGCCGATGGTGGGTGGACTGAGATTGGCCAAGACTCCCCGCCCTCATTGAAATTCACAGACACCACCATTGTTTCGGATTTCGCCTACGCATACAGGGTGAAGGGATTCTTGGGAGGATGTCAGACGGCTCCGACATCCGAGCTTGAGGTCTTCTCGCTGCAGAATGCGATTACCAATTTCTCGGCCACCTCGCTCTCGGACACAACGATTACGCTTACCTGGTCAGAGGACAACAGTCTGGAAGCGGGTTTCAGGCTGGAGCGCAAAATAGGCGCGACAGGTGCCTTCACCCTGCTCGATGATGCCTTGAGCCCCAATACTGTCGCATACTCCGACACAACGGCCACCGCAGACAATGAGCATTTCTATCGCTTGGCGGTTCGCTCCCGAGGTGGCGATTTGACCGCCGCTCAAGCGACCAGCGCATGGACGAGACCCCATGCACCAACGGACCTGGTGGCGAGCGCCGTGTCCCAGAACCAGATCGACCTCGACTGGATTGACACCAACCAAAGAGAGACGGGCTACCGAGTGGACAGATCGATCAACGATATCGACTTTACTACCCTGGTGACTCTGCCAGCCGACACGACCCACCACTCGGACACCAACGTCGACAATCAGTCCTGGTACTTCTACCGCATCTATGCCCAAAACGTCGGCGGTGAATCGATACAATATGCCAGCGGTGGCAATGCACCCTTGCTGCAACCCCAGCTGAGCTGGAATGGACATCCGAGTTTGGATGGTTGCAATCTAGACATCCCCGCCGTCGTCGACGCCTATCAGGAGGGTGCGCTCTTCTCGTCGGCCACGGGCGTTGTTGAGCGCATCGTTGACGGCGATGTGATTGCCGATGCCACGGGCTTGCGTGGCGTCGTCGATTCCCCTCCCACTCCCGGGTCATTTTCGACCAGCTGGGTGGTAACCGATTCTCGTGGCAGCAACGCGACCTTGTCCCGCACCTTGTATCTTGGATTTGCCGCCAGCGAAGTTCTGGGAACCACGCTGAGTCCGGTGGCAACCATGGGTGAGGACGTCATGACCGGCCGACAGGTCTATTTTCCATCCGCAGAAACCATGACAAGCGTCGGGTGCTCCGTCTGCGCCGGCAAACGCGGCTCACTCACCACCGGCCCCCAGCACGCCTGCGTCCTCACCTCCCAGGGCGGCGTCAAATGCTGGGGACATCGAGGCGGTGGTCGCATCGGCGACGGCGACCCCAATCCGGACGGGGAGGGTTCCTACCAGTTGGTTCCCACCGATGTCTGCGCCAGTGGTACGGGTGTCACGTGCGTTCCCCTGACCGGGGTCAGCGCTGTCGTGGCAGGCCCCGAGGCGACCTGCGCCTTGATGGACCATGGTGTGGTCAAATGTTGGGGGAGGGCAGCCAATGGCAATTTCCTCGGCGACGGCAACTCGAGTGGTATTCGTTCCCATCCCGTGGACGTGTGCGAAGGAGACAATCCGTGCGTGCCAATATCCGGTGTCGTCGCCATCGACCTGGGTGACAGTCACGGCTGTGCCCTGCTGGACACCGGCGGGGTCAAGTGCTGGGGCTACAACAGCGTAGGGGCTGTGGGTGACGGCACGCGCATTGACCGACCGAGCGCCGTAGGCGTCTGTGACAGCGCGCCCACCCCAACAGGTGCCTGTGAATGCGCCGAAGATGTGGGTTGCGATTTCCTTACGGGTGTCATCGGCATCGCCGCCGGTGGTGGGCACAGTTGTGCGCTCTTGGGCACTGGCGAAGTCAAATGCTGGGGACAAAACACCGCGGGGGCTGCCCTTGGCTGTGGTGCAAATGCCACGGGCATCTCCAGTACTCCCAACCCCGTGCAGGTGTGCGAAAGCGGATCCGTGCT
This sequence comes from Deltaproteobacteria bacterium RIFOXYA12_FULL_58_15, assembly GCA_001798605.1. GTDB lineage: Bacteria > Myxococcota > XYA12-FULL-58-9 > XYA12-FULL-58-9 > XYA12-FULL-58-9 > XYA12-FULL-58-9. Next base: position 5,272 of record MGST01000235.1, read on the forward strand.
CAGTAGCTGCGTCCCCTTGACCGGTGCCTCCGACATCTCCGCAGGAGCATCCCATACCTGCATCGCCGATGGCCCAGCCACCACGACGGGACGAGTCAAATGTTGGGGGGAGGAGGAAGCCTTTGCCCCCATTCTTGCTGGGCCAACTCCTATCTCCAATCCCATTTCCCTTTGTAACAATGGTGCGGTAGGCAGCAGTACATCACCGTGTGATTTCGCGGTAACGGGGGTCGTGACAGTGAGCGCTGGACCTCGCCACACCTGCATGCTGATGCATGACGGAAGCATCAAGTGCGTCGGCTTCATTTTTCTGCAGCAATACCCCGCCAATCCGACGACTGTCTGTGCGTCCGAGAACAGCAGCGGCAGTTGCACATCGGGGCTCACCGGCTTCGTCTCTATTGATGCTGGCTCCGAGTTCGGCTGCGCGCTCGATTACCAAGGAGGTGTGACGTGCTTTGGTGACAACAGCGCTGGACAACTCGGTAATGGTCTGGTGGAGGCCACCAATCCGGTCGATCCAGGACCGCTATGTCGCGCCGGTACGGGATCGACCTGTGCCGATGGTGAACGCTTTTTGGATGCGGCCCTGCGCGGCTGCGGCGACCCTCTGATGATCCACGCGCCCTAAACGCATAAAGGCCGGCACAATCCGTTGTCAGCCGGCCACCAGTCCACAGAAGCGATTCTTGACCACGTCTTCGAACACATAGCGGCAATGGCCGAGCATTGACTCGCGCCACGCGGGGTCCTTGGGCAAAAACATCTGCATGTACTTTTCGGGAACCTCCCGCTGTAACTTCCGACCGCGTCGTCCTTTGCCATATCCCTCGTGGAATCCGCGGTTCTCGAGTTGTGCCAGTGTGCCTGCATAGAGCAGCTGGCCCATGCTATCGCCGCGAGTGCCAAACTCCATGGTGATGGGTATCACCCGCGAAGTCTTGGGCACCATTTGCGCCACGTAGTCGATGAAATCTCCGTAGGTGCGGTAGGCGTCGTCATCCGTGGGCTCATTCCAGATGTGCTTACCCGCGACCTCGCCGTCGTTCAAAAGCTCCTCCATGGCGGCTCGGCTGGGTCTATCTGCCGCATTAGAAGATTGGCGATTCATACCCGTCATCATGTGCAGCTTGTTTTTTTCGCCCACGCCTGTGTGAACGTCGAGAAGAAGGACATTGTCAAAATCGGCGGTTCGCTTGCGAATCAACTCCCCAACGGCCTGGCTCTGGGGCTCATATTTGTTTCCACCAAAAAAGAGCGCTTTGGGATCCCGATATTGTCCCCCCCCAATTGCCGTACCTGCGGCGTTTTTGCTACCCAGGGACAACAGGCTGACCACAGTTGCCATGATCATCCGCCACACAGCCCCGAACACACCACGGACAGGCCGCTTCACACGGCCATAGCGCTGGATCTTCTCGTACCCCGGGTTCGGTTTGGCCGCGAACTGACTCTCATCCAGTAAGAAATTTCGGTTGAGATCGACATTGTTCTCAGTGACCCGTCGATGGTGACGATACCCCCAGGGATTGATACCGTGAACCAGTAGGACACCCGTCTCCTTGAGATCCAAAGTTGGAAAGGTTTCGCGCAGGAACACCTGCTGCGCCGCACTGCCCACAAAGCCCTCGGGTCCGTGAATCCCAGATGAAATGATGACAAGATTCTTGCACTCAACCGTCGGCGGCACATACAGCCAGTCGATGGTGAGATCATTGTCCGTCTTGCTGGGAACTTCGATTTGGCCGGTCTCGGCATTGGGATGGACCCGCTTGACCAGCGCCGTTGAGGCGCGAAAGGTCGACCGAGCGTCGTCGTAATTCTTAGGGATGACCTCACCCGCCGACCCCACGGGTCGCCAACCGATATCTCGGGTGATTGGCCCCTTGGTCCCTTTGATCGGCAGAACTCCAGACTTCTCTTCTGCCTGAGTCTGGCAACGCCAAGGCTCCTGCTGCGCCAAGGCGTTGTTGACGCCCACCGCAGTTCCGGTCGCTCGGATCGCTAACACTCCGTCTCCTTTCATTCCTCCACGAGTCGTTATCGGCAAAACACCTTCGGAGTTGTTTTCCGACTCGATTGGTCGATTGGATCCGAATGGACTTCGCCAAAACACCCCGCCCCTTCTCATCCTCGACTTGCCGAGTAAACCTTTAAGGTGTACATTCGTTTCTTGATCAAGAAGGTGCTGGTATCCGTCCGGGCTCAAAAGCAACTACGGCGGGTGCCTCGAAGAATCGCAGGTAAGCTTTGGACGTGGGTGGAGGCGGTTGAAACCACTGGCTTGGAAGCAGTTCGCCGAGTACCGGGGTATCACGATGAGCGCCTTCTTGGTCAACGAGAAGGACAGCGCTCGATCCGGTTGAGCCGTCAATATCGCGCCATCTACGTTGTGCTCGAAGACGACCATGTTGAATTTGTTTCAATCGAGTCGGAGTAGGAACCATGGTTGCCCATAGCCCCCTCCACAGATCCCAGCGAGCGGTTTTCCCGCACTGGGCTCTTGCC
>MGST01000236.1:0-4735 GCA_001798605.1 Deltaproteobacteria bacterium RIFOXYA12_FULL_58_15
GACGGGTGCCGCCACCTACATCGCCCACAGCACCTTGAGGGTTCGCTGCATCCAGCAGCTTCTCAAAGAAAACGGTTACATCACGACCTGGATGAACAGTCACGATCCCGATTATCACAACAAACGCCCGTTCGAGCTGATGCACGGGACCGACCTCTTCTTTGGTGGCGATGAATTCGAGGCCCGCGGCGTCACTCAGAAGCTCGGATATTGGGGCCTCGCAGATGAGCCCTTTCTTTTGGAGGTCATCAATCTGGTCGAGGAGCTCAGCGGCAAAGGTGCCCCCGTGTTTGCCAATGTTCTCACGATCAGCGTGCACCACCCCTATTCTTTAGTCGACGAGGGCCCTGTGCCCAACGAGCTTGTCGTCGCCACTGGCCGCCGTGCCTACTATCGCAAGTATTTGTCGCGTTTGCGTTATGAGGACAAAGCCCTGACGTCTTTCTTCAAAGAGCTGTTCTCGCGTCCCATCGCAGATAACACCGTGGTCGTGTTGACTGCAGATCACAGCGCCCCGGTTCGTCCCCATGACCTGTCGGTGCACCGGCAGATGGAGGAAGTCCGCTTCCGCGTACCCTTCGCCTTGATCACCAAGAACATACCAACGCCAGAGGTCATCGAAACGCCAGTGCACCAGGCCGACATCGCGCCGCTCATCGCCCGCATCGCCGGCGTCCGTGGCAAGGTCACCTGGGTGGGCCGCGACCCCCTGGCTGCAGATAGTGGAACCCCATGGATCTATGTGCGCGACAAGATCACCATGTTTCGTACCTCACGGCGCGGTTGCTACCCGCAGGAGGACCGCGGCATGGTCGAGTGTTTCGATGTCACCGGTCGTGACCCAATGTACGACGTGGATCTGCCTTCCATCGCAGTGGATGGTGAGCTGTCGAGCTACTTCGAAGCCGTGGTGCGCGCCAACATGCACACGATCGTCATGAACCTCGCCCAACCGTCCTTTGGCAACTGATGAGCAAACACGAGCTCTTCTTGAGCGTGCTCGCGTGCTCTTGCCTGTCGCCTTCTGCTGCGTTGGCAGCACAGCAAGGCGAAGCTGACGTAAAGGGCGGAGAAGAGGTCGAAGACCGAGAAGTTGTCGGAGACGGTGTTCGCTGGTTCGCCGTGCCCAATTTCGCCTACGGCTCCGACGATGGCCTTATCTTTGGCGCACGGGGTGAGCTCGCCATCGACGAGGCAGGTTACGAGCCCTACAAGAGCGCCTACGTCCTACACGTGATAGTTACCAGCACTGGTTTTCATCATCATCGCTTTCGTTACGACCGCGTCGGTTTGGGCCCCGACAAACGCTTTCGCCTCACTCTTCACGTTGCGTGGCGGCAATGGCTCAATGACGGCTATTGGGGCATCGGCAACACCACCACCCGTGAACGGGCCTACGTTGGCTCATTCGACGCCGATGACCCACATCGCAAACGCTATCGCTACTCACTGTTTCAGCCATTTGTTCATGCCACACTGCGCGCCGATCTGAACGAGCAATGGCAGGCGTTCGCCTCACTGAACACAAAGTGGAGTGCCGTCGAGACCTACCCTGATTCCTTGTTGTTGGAGCAACAACCCTACGGCATCAATGGCGGCCTCACCGCCCTGTTGTCGATGGGTGTTCTGTGGGACACCCGTGATCCGGAGACAACCCCACAGACGGGATATTTTTGTGAGCTCAGTGGTCGCGTCGCACCACCCTTGCCGCACGGCGCGGGATTCTTTGGTGGCGTGTTTCTTTCGTTGCGTGCCTATTGGGCTCTTGCCCCCTGGGTGACCTTTGCCGTCCGCGGCATGACCGAGTGGTTGTTTGGCGATATTCCATTTTATGAGATGGTCCACTGGGGCGGTGCTATCCCGGTTGCTGGGTTCGGCGGCGCTGAGACTTTGCGCGGCGTGGCCTTTGGCCGTTGGCGGGCTCCAGGCAAAGCCATCCTCAACACCGAGTTGCGTTTCGAAATCGCTCGGCACAGCCTGTTTGACCGCCCCATGCGCTGGCAGTTGGTACCCTACGTCGATGCCGGATCGGTTTACGGCGCGGGCGATCTTGAGACATCGAGGGCTGGCATGTTCCCTGTCCACCCCGCCACGGGTGCTGGAATTCGAGCCATCTTTGATGAGGCCTTCGTGGGACGAATTGACGCAGGCCTTGGACTCGACCCCGTCCAGAGTCAGAGCGGCAACATTCGCCACCTGCCCAACTTTGGCATCTACGTGGTCTTCGATCACACATTCTGACTCGATTTACATCGTCTCGGTCCGCCACTCGATCGCCTTGAGGAAAGAACCCTTTTGGAAAGCATCGGTTCCTTATATGAGTCGCGAGCCATTGCTGGGTGTGCTTGCACGTTGCGTGTGCAATCAAAGGGGTGAGCCTATGGATTTTGACGTCGACCAAATGCTCTCATGGGTGAAGCAACAAACCGAGCTCGGCCCGCGGCGTGCTGGCAGTCCCGCTGGGCGTAAGAATGAGGATCTTCTCGTCGGGGAACTCAAGAGCTTCGGCATCGAGTCGGTGCGAACAGAGCCCATCGATGTGACCCACTGCGAGGCTGCGCGCTGGAGATTCGATGTCGAGAGCGGTGGCTCACGACAGAGCCTTGATTGCTTCCCTATCCCTTTCGCCGCGTACACCCCTGCGGAAGGAATCGATGCTCGTCTCGTGTATGCCGATAGACACAAGTTGTGGCACACCGAAGACTGGAATGGGGCCATCGTCGTCACCGACATCGGTTTTCCCGAGCTCGAGGTAAAAATGCTGCTGCGCCTGAGCTCGGGTCACTACGACCCCGACAGCAGCCTGCGCAATATCAAACATCCCGCGACTTGGGTGCGACTCGGATGGCATCTCTACCATCTCGCAGCACGCCGGGGGGCCGTCGGTTTTGTCGGTATTCTCGAAGACCAACCGGGCGGTAGTTGCGAAATGTATGCTCCCTACGGATTTCGCGAACCTGACATTCTCAACAAACCCGTTCCAGGCCTGTGGGTGGGCCGCAACCAGGGCGCGGCGCTGCGCCGTCTGGCGAAGAGTGGCCACGCCCGCGGTTCCTTGGTCCTGACCGGAGCTCGAGAGAAGGCGGTCACCCACAACATCGTCGCCGAGTTGCCGGGCAAAAGCAGCGAAACCATGGTTCTCAGTTGTCACCATGACTCGCCATTTGTCTCCCCAGTCGAAGACGCAAGTGGAGTTGCGGTGGTGTTGGCACTAGCCAAACACTTTGCCGAAAAGCGTGATCTCGAACGAAGATTGGTGGTGCTCCTCAGCGCCGGCCACTTCTATGGTTCCATCGGTACACGCACATTCATCAAGGAGCATCCGAACGTCGTCGCAGACACCGTTGTCGAGATAACCATCGAGCACATCGCCAAAGAAGCGGTGGAAGACTCCGAGGGCAATCTCGTTCCCTCCGGCAAACCCGAAGCGGCTGGCATCTTTGTCCCCTTCAATCGGGCAGTCACCGACGCCGTTCTCGAGTCGATGAAGGCTCAGAATGTTTCGCGTGTGGTCGCATTGCCAGCGGAAGGTCCGTTGGGCGACTACCCGCCGACCGATGGTGGAGACTGGTGGGAAGCTGGTGTACCCGTCATCAATTACATCAGTAACCCCGTCTATCTGCTAACCAACGACGACGCCCTCGATTGGGTCGACGTACCCAGAATGCCCAAGGTTGCCACGGCCTTCGCCGACATCATTCGCCGACTCGATCACATGCCCCGGGCAGCAATCGCTGAAGTTGAGTCACGCCGTCGGGTGTGGGTGATGAAAGCGCTCAAACACATCAATCGCGCCAAAACTACGACCTTTGGTCTCAAACCAGTTTACTGACTTGCTCGACGGATCGGTTGTCGTCATTGGAAAACATGCCGTTTCCGTAACGCTCTTCCCATTTGGCGGAGGTGTGGAGCTACTGGATGTACCCCATCGCTCTTAACGCTTCGAGTTGCTGGCCATCGATTTCCTGTTTCTCTGCGGTGACAGCGGGTGGGGCACCGCGGAAGAGGTGGATGGTGAGCTGTTTGGCGTTCAAGAATTCGTGTAGGTCCTTGGGTACGCCAAAGGGCAGATCGGCAACGACGGCACGGGTTTTGACTTCGTTCTTGCCCATTTTGGCGACGACCTCAATCTCGGCTGATTCGGTGGACTTGAGCTGGGCAAACAGCACCAGAGATTCGCGGGACTTGCCCGCAAAGCTACGCGGTCCATTTTTTGCGAGGCCGATGATTGGCTCGGCGCTCTCCAAACCGGTCCCGGAGATGCGGACGTCATATTTCTGATGCCGATCGATGCCGGTCACCAACACGAAGGGCCCACTGCGGTCACGTAGGACAAAGCCGACAATCTGCTCGCGTAACTGGGCCAAGCGCGCTGGTGCTTTGCCGATGATGTTGTCCCGTTCCTGGGGATCCTTGTTGAGCCAAAACAGCTGTTCCGTGACGCGACGGTTGGGGCGGTGATGGACCACGTACTTCCAACCTTGATCGCGCACCGACATGACGTAGTTCTTGATGTTCTCGCTGAACACCGGGCGATCGGCCGATCCCGCGATGTTGGCGGACTCGGTGGTGGCGGGTGTGCCGACCGTGCCTGTGGTGTCGGCTGTGCCGTCTGTGGCGGTGTCGGCTGTCGTGGTTGTCGCAGTCGTAGACGCGGGTCCGAGCATCAAGGGCACGAGGCTTCGGTTATCGAGATCAAGGGCCTCCGATGTTACGCCGGTCATGTCTAACAGGG
>MGST01000236.1:4741-53396 GCA_001798605.1 Deltaproteobacteria bacterium RIFOXYA12_FULL_58_15
TGAGATCAATAGTGCCGACCTGGGCGTCGATTCGAGTGGCGAGGGGACCTTTGAAATCAGCCGCAGGCTTGATGATCAAGGGCACGTGGATGAGCTCGTCGTAGAGTGTAGGGCCGCCGTGCCCGAAGTAGTTGTCGTGCTCCCACATGAGTTCACCATGGTCGGAGACCAAGGCGATGATGGTGTCCTTGTAGATGCCGCGTTCCTTGAGGGTGTCGATAATTCTGCCGATGCGGTCGTCAACATAGGCAATCTCGCCATCATAGAGGTCACGTGCTAATGGTTTGAAACGTTCGGTGATCGCGCCGTTTTCGACACAACGGCGACAACCCAACACTCGCCCCTCGCCAATCATCACGGGCAATGAAACCCCCAGGTCGTCCATGGCACCGGGCTTGGTGAAACGATCGACAAAAGGGTCCGGCTGATTGAAAGGTTGATGTGTGTCGTTGAAGTGCAAGAACAAAAAGAAGCGTTGATCACCGTTGCCCTCGAGCCAGGCGAGAGTTTTTCCAAGGTTGTCATCGGCGACAATGTTGGGATCGGGTACGTTGAACCACGTATCGAAGCCTTGCTCGAATCCCATGTTGTAAAGGTAGGCCTTGTAGGCGATCGCATGGGTGATCCAACCCTTGTCCCGCAGGTGTTCGGTGAGGGTGTGGATCTGTGGGGCTATGGATCGAACCCGGTGAATCACCTGGTGTCGCGATGGCATCATTCCCGTAAAGAGTGAAGCAAACGAAGGGCTGGTCCAGTTGGCCGCAGCGATGGCGTTGGCAAAGGTAACGCTGTCTTTGGCAAGCTCGGACACGCGAGTCGAAGTAGGACGACTGGTCCAACCCTGCATGCGATCGGCACGCAAAGTGTCGACGGCGATGAGGAGAATGTTGGGAGGGTCTTCGGTGCTCCGTGGCACATCGATGACTGGGCTTCCCCACAGGCCGATGCCCGACTGGCCGTCGGGAGCCGATGTTTCCAGGGTGAGCTCGATGTGCTCGCCAGTGAACTGCTGCAAAGACACCCGATGCTCGTGCCAGTGCCACAATTCATCTTTGACCTCGAGCCCGTGACGCAAGAGTTCCACTTCTCCTTTGGCGTTCTTTGCACGCACCACAAAGTTGATCTGCTCGCCTTCTTTGGACGCCTTGAATGGGGCTGTCGACAGGGACAAACGGGCATTCGCGGCCACGTGGATCTTGAAGGTCATCTGGGTTGGCGTCGGTGCGAACAGGGCGTAGCGATAGTCGTAGTTGTTATCGAAGGGCGGTTTGAGATCACGAACAGGGCGAATAGGAAGCATTTGCCCGTGCTTGACCAAGCCGCTCGGGTGAACCGAGAGATGGTCCTTCCACACAGCCAACTCCTGCTCCATGGTGGGCTGGAGCTCCTCGACAATCAGGTCATCAAACATGGCACCATCACCTTTGCCGGCGAGGAGTTGCTCGGGGTCCTGCAGCTGAATCACCAAGGAGTGCGTCTGCGCAGAGGTGAAAATGCTGATGCTGTGGTGATCCCACTGTCGGGTTTTGGCTCTCGGCAGGTGATGCACCAACACCAGCTCGCCCATCCCGACAAAGCGTCCCTTGAGCACGCTGTCCACGTCGTCCGAATGGTTGAGATCCCGTGGATGTTTGAGGCGAACACGAGTCTCCATGATGCCCAAATCGATCCCAGGATTTGCGGTGTTGATGCCGCGGCTGATTCGATAGTGCCGCCTGGGCTCCACAGGTAACACGAAGATACATTTGTGTGGGTTCTGTCCGTGATATCGCAGCACCGCGCCACGCTTGGGATCGAATCGACGCTCGACGGTGCAAGCTCCGCGGGCAGGCCAACCTGCGGTGCCTGTATCAAAATCGGAAAAATCTGTAGCATAAATCTCTTTGCTGGCAAGCGAGTCGCCCATCGCTGCGACGGACCCCATGCTGTCGAGCCTCTTCATCGGCGACACGACTTTGGCATCGTCGAGCATGTCCGTGAGTCGGATCAATCGTGGAGCGCGGGCAACAGGTGCCTCAATCACCTCCTGCACCGCTTGCGATTCCGGCGACTCCTGAGACGCAATGTCCACTTGGGCGGTGCCACAGGCCACGGGTAACATTGCGAGAATCCAAAGCTTTCGCATGTCCACAGTCTCCTTGTTTGCGCCAGTTCCGTCAATTTTCTGTATGTCGGCCGATCGGTTCCGGGCTATGGTCTGCACCTTGATCCCAAACCGTGAGTTGCAGCCATGAACGAGAACCCCGACAACGAGACGACCGACCACCTCGACGAAGAGAAGACCGGCAAGAAGAAGACCGGCAAGAAGAAGTCCAGTAAAAAGAAGACCGGCAAGAGGACGACGGACAAGAAGACGACGGACAAGAAGATTAGCAAGAAGAAGACGGACAAGAAGACCAGCGAGAAGAAGACCAAGGCGCTCAAGACACGCAAGCCACGCAGAACCCCTCAGGAGATCGCTGAGGCGGAGGCCGCAGTTGGGGCAATTGCGGACGCGGTGCATGCCATCATCAAAGAGGCAGCGCCTGGACTTTCTCCGACGAGCAGGTGGGGTCACGATTGGTATGCTGGCACCGATTTGGTGGTCGGCGTCGCGCTTCATGGTGACCACGTCAACCTCGTCGTGTACAACGGCGAGCAGGTCAACGACCCGGAAAATCTCATGATGGGCGTGGGATACAACCGTTCAGTGCGGATCAATCGTCTCGAAGACATTCGCAAGTCGCCCTTGATGGAGATCGTTCGATCCGCAGCGAGCGCGGATGCCGCCAAACAATCCCAACCGACCGGCCAGTTGAAGTCTGTCTAAGTCGAGGAGCATTTGATGAAGAAGCTGACCAAGTTGATGTGTGCCTGGGGAACCATGGTGGTCGCCGCATGTGCCACCACACCATCGTCTCGAGACGCAGCTCCACCCACCGTTGAGGAGGCAGAGGCCTTCGTTATCACCTTGGATCAAGAGCTGCGGGAGCTACAGATTGAGATCGATAAGGTCGCCTGGATAAAATATACCCACATCACTCCGGACACCGATTGGTTATTGGCCCGCGCCGACGAGAAGGTTATGCGCGAAGTCCGGCGTCTTGCGGATGCCGCACAACGTTTCGCGGGTCTTCCGGTCTCTGAGGCATCAGCACGAAAGCTTGCTTTGTTGCGGTTGTGGCTGAGCGCTCCCGGTCCCTCGGACCCTTCCGCCCGCCGCAATTTGGCCACGGTGAGCAGTGAGCTGACCAGCGCCTATGGCAAGGGTCAATACTGCCCTGCCGAAGGGGCTTGTCTCGACCTCGGTACCATGACCGATATCATGGCCGAGTCGCGCGACTACGACGAATTGCTCGAGATCTGGACCGGGTGGCGTAAGGTGTCACCACCGATGCGTGACAACTATGCTCGCTTCGTTGAGCTTGCCAACCAAGGTGCCAACGAGCTCGGCTTTGCCAATGTGGGTCAGCTTTGGCTATCCCGGTACGACATGCCACCGGAAGCCATCGAGGCCGAAGCCGAACGGCTGTGGCAACAGGTGAAGCCGCTCTACGAATCCCTACATTGCTACGTTCGCCGCAAACTCGCGGAACACTACGGCACCGACAAGGTACCCCTCGACAAACCGATTCCCGCGCACCTGCTCGGCAACATGTGGGCGCAGGAGTGGAACAACATCTATGGGCTCGTGGCCCCTTACCCGAAAGAGCCAGACCTCGACGTTACGGCAAAACTGGTGGAGAAAGGTTACGACGCCACAAGGATGGTACAGCAGGCTGAGTCTTTTTTTGTCTCCTTGGGCATGCCCAAGCTGCCTGAGTCGTTTTGAAAAAACTCGATGATCACCAAACCACGGGACCGAGAAGTGGTTTGTCATGCTTCCGCCTGGGAGATGGGTGGTGAAGGTGATGTGCGCATCAAGATGTGCACCAAAGTGACCGGCGAAGATTTCTTCACGGTGCACCACGAGCTCGGTCACGTCTACTACTACCTGATGTACGAAGGCATGCCGCCCTTATTTCAACAGGGTGCCAACGACGGCTTTCATGAAGGGATCGGTGACACCCTGATGCTGTCGGTGACCCCCAAGTATCTCGTCGATATTGGCTTGTTTGACAAAGTTCCCAACACCGCAAAGAGTGACGTGAACTTCTTGATGAAGCGCGCCCTCGACAAAGTCGCCTTCTTCCCCTTCGGTAAGCTCATCGATCAATGGCGTTGGGAAGTCTTCGATGGTCGCATCAAGCCCGAGCAGTACAATGCAGCCTGGTGGAAACTGCGTACCGAGTATCAAGGCATCGCCGCACCGGTGGAGCGAACCGAGGCAGACTTCGACCCCGGTGCCAAATACCACATCCCCAACAACACGCCCTATCTACGCTACTTCCTCGCCACGGTATTGCAGTTCCAGTTCCACCGTGCGCTCTGCCAGACCGCAGGCCATGAAGGCTCACTCAACAGTTGCTCCATCGCCGGCAGCAAGGCGGCTGGCAAGAAGCTCGCCGACATGATGCGCATGGGCTCCACCCGGCCGTGGCCCGAAGCGCTGCAAGCGATCGCTGGCGAAGATAAGATGGACGCGACAGCCATGCTCGACTACTTCGCCCCCCTGGCCAAATTCCTCGACGAGCAAAACGCCGGACAGATCTGCGGCTGGTGAGCCGGAACCCGCAACCACCCACGCCGGACGAGGTACGACTACACGACTACTGATTGGCCTTCTTTTTGAGGTAACAGAATGCCGGCTCTGCGTCTCCGAGCTTCCAAAGATGGATCGATCCGCCTTCGCATTTCTTGACGTCGCTGCAGGTACTGCAGTTGGTTTTCTTGATCCAATCTCTTCGGCGATAGGCTGCGAAGCGGGTTTGCCAAACATCGGCAAAGCTGTCGCGCAGAATGTTCCCCTGGTAGAACGAATGATGGTTGTTCGTGCAGCCCGTGATCGTGCCATCGCATAGGATGGAGGCCATGTTCACGCCAGCTCTGCAAAAGAACGGAAAGTCGCGAATTGCGCGATCCTGCTTGAACGGAACATACCCTTCGCAACTCGCGCCTACCTTGAGTCCTTTCTCGGCGTAGAAGGGTCGGCGCTCGGCGATCCAATCCAGCATTTCCCAGGTTTGTTCGTGGGTCATCAGAAGGCGACTGTTATTGGCGGCGCGCCCCGATGGAAATATTCGAAACAAACGCCAGGCTGGTATGCCGTTGGCAAGGAGTATTTGGCCGATCTCATCCAGCTGCTTGAGGTTTCCGGGATACACGCAGGTGACAGCGTCCATCATCTCGATGGAAGACTTGCCGAGTAACTCAAGGGCCCCCGTCACCTTGTCGAACGCAAGTTTATGGTTTCGTAGCTCGTTGTGAGCGTCACGTGTGCCGTCGAGACTCAGGGTGATGGAATATAGGCCACGATCAATCAACTGATCCAACCACGTCTTGTTTAGGGACATGCCATTGGTAACCATGCCCCATCGCATGCCAAGCCTGTTGATGTGGGAGACAATACTTTTGAGATCGGGGTGGACGAGGGGTTCACCACCGGTGATGACGAAGGCGACTTTGTCACCGAAATGCTCTTTGACGTAGGATATGATCTTGAGCCAACTTTCAGTTGTCAGCTCCGGCGCATCCGTGTTCGCGGTACAGTCAGATCCGCAATGCAGGCAGTTCAGATTGCAGCGGCGCGTGATCTCCAAAAACAGATAAAGCAAGCAATGCTCGCGCACTTCGATGTCCTTGTAGGCGCGAAAGGCTTGCTCTCGGACGAAATTCAGCATGGTCTATCCTAGGCGCGTGATCGACACACCGAACGACAATTGACATTCGTTTGCACGTGATCGACACACCGAACGACATTCGACATTCGTTGCTGCCGGGAAGAGAGCGCTGGACCTACTGTTCGGTCATCTCAACTTCATAGGTGGAATCTTCGGCGTTCAGTTGAACCGTCTCTGTTTGGAAGAGTCCGAGATTGTCAATTCCATCCTTGTCCGTGATGGTTGCCGCACACGTTGTCAAATCGGTATCTTCCTCCAGGCGGAACTGGACGAGGCCACCAAGGGTTTCTTCGGTGAACTCTTGCTCTGGAACCGTGCAGCTCATGACGACTTCGAGACCGTCGATGGGACTCTTGGCCGCATTGACGGTCGTGATGTCGATCGGGATCCGGTAGTCATCGCCGTCCACGGCCTCGCTCATACCGTAGCACGCCGCCAAAATCACCGTGGTCGTACCACTGACGATGGTCAACAGAACCTTCCGTGCAATTCGAGCCAACATCATTTCGTGTCTCCTCCGCCGAGTGATGGCAAAAGCTTAATTGTATTGAGCCAATCAAGCAAGCGGCATGCCAAGTAGCCCAAGTAACCGTCACCGCCACCCATTGTAGGTGCCTAGAATTGCCAGCATCTTCTCGCGGCAGCGACAGCGGTAGCAGGGTTTGTTGGGTTTGATGAGGTCAGCAAGGCATCGATGACGCGAGGGAACCATCTTGTCTCGACTTTGAGACATGATGCTCGCAACGCCGGATCACATAGTTTACATTTGTGTGGCCCCCTCTAAACCCCCTCAATCAATCTCGACGAACACGCGATTGATCTTCCCATCGACCTTGCTCACCTCGACCTCCGTGTAGAGCCCCAAAGGTCCGCGTCCCACAAAGCGATAGAAATCCATGTGCCGTTCGATTTGCCCGTCACCTTCTGTGTTTGGAAAGTGGCCAAAGGCCGCGCACTGTTCTTCGATTCCTACTGCGAGCAACCCGTCCCAGGTATTCGGAAGCCCACAGGTTTGCCAGTCTCGTTCAAACATACGTGTGTCGCGTATGTACGCAAAAAGTCCCCCACATGCGATTTCTCTCGCCGCGTCTGAACGAAGCGAGTGCGGGGGGTCTGCAAAAATTTGAAACGTGTGACGCAGAACGTCCTGTTCACGCTTGATATCGACACTCTCGAAACTGAAGCCCTCCGGCATCTTTGTGCCAATGGCGGACGCCGACATGATTCCATCGGGTGAGGCATCGAGCGCTAACGAATGCACGGAAGAAGAATGGTTAGAAGAAGAATGGGTAAAAGAAAAGGTGCCGCGGTGTCGCGCCTCAAAATTCGAGACAGCGCCGCTTGTGTCGGAGCGAAGCACATAGGCACCCTCAGCATAAACAAGACTTGCGTTTGGATGCGTCGTTTCAAGCGTCGCGTTCACGATCGGAATAGCTTTGAAAGGCGGCTCCACGGGCGTTCCCGCACGCACACGTTCATAAGCCTTGAACGTCATTTCTCCAAGCCCCTGATCAACGTGTGTGATGGCTCTGACTTCCTCGCGCGATAAGGTTCGAGCGTCTCGGCTGCCAGGCGGATTGAAATTCGACCACACACTATCCGCGTGTTTTTCGGCAGCTTCTATGAGTGTCTCGACGGACACGCGTGTTCGTTTACCACCCTGCTGACGAAGTTCTTGGGAGCGAAGCTTGAGATAGGTCGGAAGGGCCTTCTCCTCGTCCTTCGAAATGAGCTTGTTACCTTTTGCCGCCGCCACCGCCGCCTCACGTACAAGATCAGTGAAAGCTGTTTTCGCCGCATCCATCGTCACCATACGAGTCATCGTCGTTCCTTCATGGAGCCACCGGCCCCGGAGTTTACAGTTATGTGGCGATTCATCAGCGCCGCTCGGCCTTAGAAACCGTTGCAAGCATACACCATCAGGCTGCCCACCCAACAAACGAAAACTGCATCTGACCCAACGGCGGCGCCTAGGTTCCAACCCAACCCATCTATTCATGGGCGCTTCGGCATCCCCGATCGTTTCACTCCTGTTGCTCCGATTGCTCCGACAGCGCGTCCGCCCAGGCTTTCATGGCTGGATAGCGCCAGGCTTTGCGCGCCCCGATGAGACCGACGATCCCAGCTGGAACGCACGGAATGCTCGCGATGATTTGGAAGATCGCGCCCCGCCGGTACTGGCCGCGCTTCACCAGGAAGATCCCAATCAGTTGGCACACAGGTGCCGCCACAAAAACCGCGACGAACCCAACGCTGAGCCCGTCACGGGCGAGGACGCCGCCTACAGTGCGTCCACATCCAGCCGCGCCAGCTCCCGCAGAAGTGCCGGCACATCCTTCGTAGCTGTTGCCCACACCTCGTCAAGGTCGACGTCGTCGTAGCCGTGGATGAGACAGTTCCGCATACCGATCATGAGCCGCCACGGTACGTCGGCGAGCTCGTCGCGAAAGCTTTCCGAGAGGCGATTGGCGGCCTCGCCGAGCACCATGATCTGATGCAGAACGGCCGACTGCGTCTTTGCGTCCTTATCGAAGGCGGCGCGGTTCATGCCGTGGACGAACGCACCGATGAGCTCGGCAGCCTTGCGGATGTCCAAGACGATGGCGGCGTCACGCGACATCGAACGGCACGGCACTTTCCAGGATCGCCTTGCGGCGGATCCAGTTGGCGCTGCGCTCGATGGCACGCTTGCTCACGAGGTCTACCTCGCGGCCGAGGAGGGTACACAGCTCCAACCGCATGGCCTCGTGGTCGAACAAGCTCCAGCCCGCATCGGGCTCGAAGTCCACCAGGATGTCGATGTCGCTGTCGGGCCGGAAGTCGGGACGCAGCACCGAGCCAAACAGCTCCAGGCCGCGCACCTTCCAGCGCCGGCAAAAAGCCGCGAGCGTCGGGCGGTCGATGTTCAGGTTGGGCGGGACCATACAGACAATGTACCGACTCGGGCTCAGAAAGTGAAGTCGTTGGCGCGTGTTCGTGTCGCGCCGCTCGTGCCGCTATCGTGTCCTGGAGCGTCCTGGAGCCACCCACCAGCATCTTGCCATCAATCTCGGGGGAGGATCGGTTTGCTCGCGGGCGCAACCAAGCAACCGCAGGGCGGTCGTCTAGCGGGATAGATACACGAGCGGTGTGGTGTCTTTCGCGTTCGTTGTGCTACTCCTTCGCATCATGAGTCTAAATGACAATGGACCGCTCCACGAACTCGACGACGGAAACGACGGAAACCACCCATCCTTCCAGCCTTGGTATGCTCGATATGGCTGGTTTCTCTTGGGCGCATTGTGCATATGCGTTGCTGTTCTTGTTGGCTTCGTAGGCATGTTGGTCGGCATCGACGAGTCTTTTGCCGCAAGGTCGTTTTACAAAGTCGCTTTTGGATTCTTCCTTGCTGCGCTTCTGGGATTCGCAATCGGCACTGTTCGCGCCTTCACGAAAAGTATGGTTCGAGACAAGCACAAGACGCCGATGATGTAGGCGTACAACCCGGTGCCACCATAGACCCAGATGAGGTCGTCGGTGACGAGTCAGGAATCAGGGCCCCATCATGAAATGAAGAATAGGAATCATGCGATGAAGTTCGATAGCACCGAATTCGACCTCGACAGACGTTCGCGCAGCAGACGCCATCAAAGGAGACGCGTCGCTCAGCTGGTACTTCTGGCAGTGGCTGCGGATGTCATCGTGCTTTTGGTGGAGGTCGCCGCCGGTCTCGAGCCGTTGGCGGACTTCCAACATAGCCCGGTGATCTATGTGCACGCGTTTGTGGTCACGATCGGCACATTTGGCGTCTTTGGGGCTGTTTTGGGCTCTCGCGAGGCAATGCTGGAAGAGATGGCGTATCGGGATTCCTTAACCGGGTTGCTCAACTCACGATTCTTCCACGCGCGGCTGCGAGAAGAGATCGCGTCTGCCAGAAGGCACGAAAGACCAACCTCACTGGTGCTCCTCGATATTGACCATTTCAAGAAGGTAAACGACGAGCACGGGCATCCGGTTGGCAACCGGCTACTTGAGTTCATCGGTCAGGCGATCCAGTCAGTTCTCCGCGAAGGAGAGATAGCCGCTCGGGTGGGGGGTGAGGAGTTTGCCCTGCTGTTGCCAGGAGCGACGGCTGGCGATGCCGCCATAGCCGCCGAGCGTTTTCGCGTGGCGATGGGCCAAGTCACCGTGAACATCAACAACGACCGGACACTCGCCGTGACAGTCTCCGCCGGTGTGGCGTGTGCAAACCCGGATGGTGTCCAAGATGGAACCGAGATCTACAATCTCGCAGATAGAGCGCTCTACGCAGCCAAGGAGCAGGGTCGTAACAGGGTGGTGAATTGGATGGCCGGCAAGGAGACCACTGCCCGACCATAGGTGGCATGAATACCACGGCTCCACTTGCCCAGGTCATGGTCACAACCGAACTGAAAGAAAACCATGTCCGGAGGCCGAGTGACTCACTCGCCGATGGTGTAGGCGTACAACCCGGTGCCACCATAGACCCAGACGAGGTCGTCGGTGAGGGAAACACCGCGCAATGCCGATCCCGCGAGGGTGCCGGTGCCATTGGGGACCACCGTATCGGCGACCAGGCGTGGGGCTGAAGGGATCTCGAGGTCGACCAGCTTCAGGGTTCTATCGCTGCCCTGGGGGACGCTGGCGAGCAGAGTCCCGCGCAGATCGACGGTCGAGGCATCAATCCCACGCCACACAGGGTAGGCCACTGGGTTGGTCGGGATGGCCGCGTCAAAAACAAAGAGGCCGGCGCTGGCACTCACCACCACCAGGCCCGCTGCGTTGGTCGCCATAGCCTGACCGTTCGGCAGTGTGAAGGTCTGGCGCAGCGTCGGTTGGTTGCCGTTGCCGAGATCGAAGACATCGAGGTGCTCACCGAGCACCCACAACCCATCGCCCACCACCGCCAAGGCCCGGGGGAAGGTAATCGCCAGGTGGCCCTTCTTCGGCAGGTCCGGGGTAGCCAGGTCGTAGATGTCCACCCCATTATACCACTCGGCGGTGATCAGCAGGTCGCCAGCGATCACCGCGTCGTAGACACAGCCCACCGCGGTTCCCGCGGCGGCGGGAAGCGTGAGGGTCGGTACCAGTTCGTTGACCGGGTTGGCGTAAAGCGCGGTGCCGCTGCGGCACCCGGCGACAACGGTATACTGAGAATATACACGAATGCCGCCGGCGACCTGGGTGGTGGCCGTGGTGCGGCTCAGGACGGCGGGCACCGCCGGAGCGCTGACATCGAGCAACAGGCGTTCGCCCACCCCGGTGGCCAACGAATTGGCACCGTTCGGGGTAAAGCGCGACACGGACGTTCCGAGGTAACCGGTCGCCGTCAGGGAAAATGCGTTTTCATCGGTGACCCCGTCGCAGTCGTTATCGAGGCCATCGGCCGGATCGTCGCTCAGTTGGGCCACGTCGCCCGTGCACGGGTCCCAGTCGACGCCGGTGCAGGTCTCGGTGCCGATCTCGCAAACGCCGACGTCAATACCGCAGGTCCGGGCCCAACCGGGCGCGCAACCGAGTACGCGGAACTCGCTGGTATCCACCAGGCGCAACCACGGTCCGGTGGTATCGGACTCGACGCGGACGTGGACCAGTTCGACGAGGTCGCCCTCGGCAAGAGCCGGGGGATCGGCGCAGTCGCCGATGGCGGGGTTGCACAAAAAAATGCGGAGGGACACCGCGGCGGACCCTTGGTCGCTGTCGCGCAGATTGCCCACCGTATGGGCGGTGGTGCTCGTGATCGCCGTCCCGGGGGTGAGCAGCACGGTATTGAAGGAGACAAAGCCGCCGGTGAGTGCGTCGAGGTTGGCCAGCAGGTCCAGGACGGTGATCGCCGTTGTCATGGGTCCTGGGCCTTGCCAGAGTCTGGCCTGGACGAGGGTCACGAGGTTGGTCAGCGCCGCCGTTCCCACGCCGGGGGCAGCGGCTACCAACGCGAGGCTCGCCCACGGGCGTCCTCCGAGCAGGGTCTCGGTAAGGGCCTGGTCGAGGCCTACGTCGGCACGGAGCTGGGCTCGGGAAGCAGTGTTGACCACCGCGAGCGCGGTCTGTGCTTCGTTCTGCGTGAAGGTTACGCCATCGTAGGTGAAGGTGGTTTCAGGCGTCGTCGTGTCGCAGTCGCAGGTGGCCGCCGGCAGGGTGCACCAGGTCGTGGCGACCTCGTCCCGCAGGTTGGTCAGAACGGTGGCACCGACGTTGGAGACGGCCCCAAGGGCGGGGAGGTCGGCCAAAGGCCGGGCCGCGATGATCCGACCGGCGAGGGTGGGGCCGATGCCGGTGATCGTGTCCAGCACTGCGCTCGCACCGTGGTTGGCCAGATCGAGCACCGCGTTGGCCTGGGCATCGGAGAACACGACGCTCTCGAAGGTTCCCCCGAGGGCGGCGCAGCCGCTGGAGTAGGAAGCCGCAAAGGCCTTGAGGGCTTGGAGGGCACCAGCGCCGACATAAGGTGCCGCGGCGATGGCGGCCAGGTTCGCCAGCGGATCGGCGGCGTCAAAGGGTCGCGCGGTGACGATGGCGGCCGCGGCGCGGGCGTCGAGGCCAACCTCGTCGTCGAGGGTCGCAAGGGACGCCCGGTTGCACAGGACGATGACCTGCGCGACCTCGGTGGCGGTAAACGCCACTTCATCAAAGTAACCGACGATGGGATCCGCGCCAGCGATGTAACCGTGGGCCTGGGCGTAGCTGAGCAGGCGGGTCAGGCAGGCATCGCCGACGTAGGGTACCGCGTCGAGCTCATCGAGATTCGTGAATGGTCGGTCGTCCCCGTTGCCGCAGGCCCCGTCGCTCCCATCGCGGTGGGCGACAATGGCGGCGGCGGCGCGGGCGTCCAGGGCCGCGTCGACATCGAGGGTCACCAGTCCAACACCGCAGTCGTTGACCAGTGCGAGCACGCCGTCGATCTCCTCGGAGGTGAGGATCAGGCTTACCGCGGCGTTGCGTTCGTCGCCGAACAACGGCGTGGGCGCCCCCGTCGTACACCCGGTCCCGAAGAGGCAGAATAACGTAACAGAACGAATGCAAAAGAGATTCATTGCGTCTCCGAGACGGCTACCAAGCGCCGAACCTTTTTTCCTCCCAGATTATCGGTGAGGGTGGGCCATGGGTTGCCAATACCATACCAAACTCATAAATTCCGCTTGCCCCTCATGCGGACCTCTCCAAGCGGTCCTCGCCCTTGGTAACGAAATCGGTTGTAGACACGGAGATGGTCATGATGTCACCTCGTCAACATGGGTCGAGGCTTGAGCCCATCGACGGGCCGCACGATTGAGTGTCCACACAACCGTTCCCGGCGAAAGACTAAGCTCACGGGCAGGAACCGTTTGTGCCCCAAAATTCCCAGGTGATTTCGTATGTGAAGGTGCTGCGATCTTGGTTTTGGTTGTAGGAGATGTCGAGGCTGTGCACCACCAACCGGACCTCCGACAGTGTTGAACCCACCAAATCCGGCGACTCATGTAGCTGCATGGACTCGTATCCGCCGTAACTTGTGAAACCCGGTGCTCCATTTAGACCGAAGCCATAGTCAATCACCTCATCAATGCCATCGGTCATACAAGATGAAAAATTGGGAAAATCGGCCTGGTTTGAGCCAGTGAGACTCGTGGTGCCGCTCCAGCCAACAGGGAACAGTACCTCTTCACCAATGGAGGCAGGAGCTTGCGGACAATTGGTATTCAACAGATTGTCGTCATCGTAACGCAGGTGAAAAGAAACCGTTCTGTCCGTGTAATCGCCGGGTCGGGTTGTTCCTGTCTGTGAATGGTCGAACTCCATGAGCAATACGGATGGACAATGGGAAAAATTGTCTCCGAGCGAATGGTCGTCACCACTGGGACCAGCATCGCCCGCAGCGAATCCGTTGTCCCCGCCAGTTGTCGTCTGTCTGTCTGAGTCGGTATTTGGAGCGAACAGAATCGGGCTGCGGGCCAGGCAAGCCTGCAACGCGAACCCTACGCACAACAAAAAGCAGGCGGTCGACACAGCCAACCCCATCCCCGCAACAAATCGTCTCTGGCGGATCTGTCTGTGCCCGTGCATGGCAAATAGGATAACAGGAATTGATAGGCCCTGTCTTCGTCACGACCAGCCCATTCCAGCCTATTCCATTCCATTTACTCCGTCATGGGTGACGGCCAGAAGATGATCGCCAAGCTGCTCGGCCACACCGCCACTGGGGCGACCGAGCGATTACACGTACGTCCAGGTCGAGCAAACAAAACCGCTCGTCGGACGAGGTGGATGAGGTTGATTGGCAACAGGCAGGGATTGCGGTCAGTCAGAGTCTCTCCGCGCAAAGGTCAGTCGCTGCGCCTTCCTTCGTTCACGTCACTTTGTCATAATCTCCGCCATGGTTCGAGAGCTTATAGGTGTATGGCTATGGGTCTGCGTTTCGTTGCTCCCATGCAGGGTCATGGCCCAAGACCTAATTGTGAACGGAGGGTTCGAGCAGGGTTTGGACTCGTGGACCGGGGCCTGCCCGGACCCCAGGATTGTCTGCGATGTCGTGGGCGATACCGCCATCGGGGGTTCCTCCTCCTTGCGAGTGGAGTTTCATGGAGAACAGGGAGATACGAATTTCTACCAGATTGGCCAACTCGTGGCCGTGCAGCCGGAAACAAGCTACCTGCTCTCCTACTCCATCAAGAGTGCCGAACGCACGGACTCGTCGAGTGTCGCATATTCTCTTTTGACCTCCACAGAGGAGTCCATCGATTGTACCGGAAGCAATTGGTGCAACCAATTCAGCGGGCCCCCACAGCCAGCCGGAACGCAGGGCTGGACGGCCTACCTGACGGTGATCCACACGACATGGGATACCGCTTTTGTACGCATCACGCCTCGACAGACGGGTACCAACACGAGTGGAACATCCTGGTGGGATGGGATCTCCCTGATCGAGCTCTCGGCGGACAAGCAGAATACCACGTCGATCCAAACGAACGGCATCCGCGTGACCGTGGACAGGGACACATCAGGCGGTATCCTCAGCATACGCGACGAAGCAAGCGGAACCGAGTTCATACAGTCAGGCCTGGTGGCCCCGCTTCTTTATCGCATCAACTACAAGGAAACCTATCAGACCACCGCGAAGTCGGTGGTCTCCAATCTCTTCGCCTCATGCTACGAGGAAACCGTCAGCGAAACCGAGTCCGAGGTGCGGCTGGTCATGACGGCCTGCCATGCGGATCTCGGTTTGGAAGTCCACGCAACCATTGTCGCCCACAAAGAAGACGACAGCCTGCGCTTCCAAATCGCGGTCACCAACGCCGGAGACAAGATCATCCAATCGATCGACTACCCGGTTCTGGATCTGACGCCGCAGATAGGAAGCTCTTCGGCTGACGACTTCTTTCTCATGCCTTACCACACCGGCAATCTCTATCGTGACCTCGCATCGCTTCCGTCAACGGGACAACATTACGTTAACTCCAACCCCGGCGGGACCTCCATGCAGCTCATGGCCTACTATGACCGCGATGACACCACCCCGGGTCTATACATTCAGAGCGAGGACACCCAGGGGTACTTCAAACGTTTCGGTTTCGAGCGCATCGACTCCGGGGACGACGATGTCCTGCGGCTTTTTTACAGCAACCACATTGCAGAAGAACAAGGAGCGGATTTCCTGCTCCATTATGACATTCGCCTGCAAACCTTTTGGGGTGATTGGTACGATGCCGCTGACATCTACAAGGCATGGGCCCTGCAGCAATGGTGGACCGCACACACACTCTTCGAGAGGCCTGACATTCCGAGCTTTCTCTTCGATGTCAATGTGGCCCATACCAACTTTTGGATGCCCATCGATGAGTGGTTTGTGATCAACGATTTCATGCGCCAGCAATACCTAACCGAACCCTATGCCCTGCCGCAATTCGACGGTGCTCTCTACGTCCCGGGGGGAATTTGGGGGAGACCCGACACGACCTGGTGTGGTGTTGACTGCTTCTATCCTTACGACGGTGTCGTGCCTCTCGACCCGCTCGAGGATGACCCGCTGTTGGCGCAGGTCGAGGCGCTGCATGCCATCGATGTCGACGCTTATCTTTGGCTTTCGGGCAACAAGTGGGACATCGTGGAGCATGACTCGGAGGGCGTTCTGTTGTTCGATGACTCGGTGGATTTTGAGGCGCTCGGTCGCGACCACGTGATCATCAAAGAGGACGGCAGCGAGTATCTCGTGTCCGACCGTTTCTGTCCCGAAGGAAACCAGCGCGAGTCCGCAATGATCGACATTGGCACGGCCGACAACAATGTCATGGACGAGGTGATTGTCGACAACATCGTCCGCGGCCTGCGACGCAATGTCCGGTTGATGTCCCTCGACCAGATCGCCGGTGGCTATACCTTCGGCAACTGGCGACTGGGGACCGACCACCCAATCGGCCAAGGTCGGTGGCTACACGATCGCTTCGTTGAGCTGCTAATCGGCATTCAGGACGTCGTCGCGCAGGAGGGCAGAACCGGAGATTTCGCGCTCTCCATGGAAGAGACAAACGAGTTTCACATTCCATTCTTGCAGCTGCATATGATTCGACAGGCGCGTAACGGGGGATTTTCGGTCAGGGGGGTTGAAGACGGCTTCAGCGCCAACGTTCCCTTGTTCAGCTATGTGTACAGCCGATTCGCACTGGCGATGGATGAATACGGCTTCGTGTACGGCAGTTCGACGGACAACCCGATCAACCTTTGGTCTCTAGCAACGACTGTTCTCCAGGGGAATGTCCCGAACTTGGTCGTGTGGTGGGATGAGGCCTGGAACGAGGGCGATCCAGTGGTGTATGCGCCGACTTTCGAGTTTTTCAAAAAGCTCATCGCCAACGTGGATCAAAGCTTCCGTGGCGCCGAGATCCTGCACCCGCCGAAGGTCTCCGGACGCCCCCCCGCAGTGGTGACGCCAAACGCCGGTGGCCGCACGTACTCGATCAACTTCTTTCACGAGCCGCTGCAGCTTCAGATGTTCCGAAAACAAGACGGTGCACTGGCCCTGGTCCTCATCAGCCTCGTTGACGACCCCGAGGATATCAGCCTGGCATTCACGCTCGAGGACTACGACAGCGCCTATACCCTTTTCGACCTCTACGAGAACCGCAATGGGGTCCGTCGACTGGTTGCCGGGGACATTCCGTTGCACAATGGCTATCCGATGACGACCGACATGGCCTACAAGGATCTCGTCATCTTCGAGGCCGTTCCGAAATGCCCTACCGAGAGAGCGGATTGCAACACACAGGCCAACGACGGTTGCGAAGTTGATACGCAAATGGATGAAAAGCATTGTGGGGCCTGCGACGCGGCTTGTCCCGTGGCGAGCAACGCCATCGCTACGTGCGCAGGCGGCAACTGCAGCCTCGATTGTGCGGCCGGCTGGGAGAACGGCAACGGGGATTGGGATGACGGATGCGAGACCGCTCTGAAAGATGGGGATCGTGGCTCAATGGTTGGAGGTTGTTCTTGTGGTCAAGCCGGCAAACAAAGCGGCGCGGTCCTGTGGCTTTTGTTAGGGATGTTACTCTGCTTCGTACGCTCTGCGAGGGTGCCGCTAAGTCGATGGCATGTTTGCAAAGACGATAGTCCCACTTGCCCGGAACGTCGCGTTTGAACTCCCAACGTTTCGTTTCGTATCGTATCGTGCATCTCCAGCAAGTGTGCTGACGTAAATGCGCAGCACGATTTGTCCAAAATAGCTGATGCGGTCGCGTACCTGGCGAACGATGTCGACATCTGCGGAGTCCGCAGGAGTCGGTCGGAGGCGGGAAAGCGAAAGACTATTTTTCAGGAGGGCTCAGGGTATAGACTGTGACTTTCTTATCTACCTCTCCTCCATAGAACTGCGGCAAGACCCTGCGCCGGCTGTCACCACCGATGTTATTCAAGTGGTCCAAAGGGAGATCGCTCACAATATTGTCTGGGATCATGAAACCGTTCTCATACGTTTTAATGGAGAGGCATTTCATTGGTGGCAAACCAAGACCGGTCTTGCCGTTCTCGACCGTTTGAGCGTCAAATGTGAAACCATAGGTAAAGTAGTAGTATTGGCAGGGATCGGCCTTGGATCCGAACAGCGGAACATATCCATTCCCGTTCGGGTTGGGAATATTGAGATATTTCAACGCTTGAGGGTCAAAGCCCTTGACGAGAACTTCGGCTAAATCTGGTGGCAACATCTTTGCGATGCGAGTAATCTCCTCGCCCATTTTGTCGGTGCATTCACTTGAGGCACCTAGAAACCACGCTTTGACGCCCAATTCAAAAATTTGGCGAGACGACAGGCTCCCCTGGCGAAGGAGGCTGTCTGCCTCTACCTGGATGAGCTTGGGGTAACTGACGGCTGATTCGAGTTTGTTCATGCTATTTTGTTCCTGTGTCGGGTTTGCTTGAATGTAGCAAAAATTGGGAAAAAGGACCACTCGGAATTGTGTGCTCGGGCTTCTCCGAGCCGCCGCGGTTGGCCGTCGTGGAGGAGCTACCTGCGAACACAGCAAAAGCAGAGCCCCGATCGATCGCACCCTGGGTCACCGCTTCTTTGACCAATTCAAGGAGTTTCTGCACCAACGGCCCTGGGGGAGGGTGATCGTTGACGTATCCTCCTATCAATGCCTGCAGGTCCGTATCCGACATGCCGGGGTTGCCACCTGCCCGCGCCACGAAGCGTCCGATAATTCCTGCGACATCGTCGTTGGGTGGCGTGGCTCGCGTTTTCGGGGGGGAGGAGAGCAAGACAAGAGCGAGCAGATCTTCCACTTGTTCAACGGCGAAACGGGCACCATCCGGGTTGTTGCCGCTAATGAAGCTAACCAATTGCCGAAATACCAGTTCAGGAATATTCGGGAGGTTTGGCTTTCGCGTTTCCACGGTTTCTCCTGAATGCAAGAGCCATGAACGCGGAGTATACACCAATGCGCGTCGGTCGGGAAGGTTGGCCCCCCCCCCCAGCCCCCCCAGAATGCAGCCCCCAAAAAAAAGGAGATCAGCATCGAAAACGATGAGGCTGCCCACTCAACAAACGAGAACTGAACTGACCGAACGGCAGTGCCCGCGACCTCCGCGGCCATTGCACCGATGCCTGCTGCGACGACGCTGCAGAAACGAATGGCCAGAAGACTTGGTTGCTGTGGGTGGCACAGATGTAGCATCATCGATTGCCTGTGACGCGAGAGCGCCCGATTTGCATCTCGCGTTTGGCGGGAGAAGGAGAGGACTGACAATTTCCGCATCAAGTCCAATTGCAGATGACTACGTATCCGCGAAAGGGCCGCGGCGTGTTCTGCTGATCATTGCGTCTCTTGCCATCAGCGGCGCCGCCCAGACGGTGATCTTCCCACCCACGAGCGCGTGGTGGTTGACGCCGCTCCACTTGATTCCGGGATTCTGGGCCCTGCTGCAGTTACGTGGCGGTCGCGCGTTTTTCGGTGGCTGGTGGATGGGTGTGGTGGCGCACGTCACCCTCCTTTATTGGCTCGTGCCAACTGCTCACCGCTTCGCCAACCTACCGTTGCCAGTCGCCGTGGGCGTGTTGGTGTTCTACGGTGTTGTCTTTGGTGCATACGTCGGCGTTTTCGCCTGGGGCTTGTATTTCACAAGGCGCCACTTCGGCCCGTATTGGCCGTGCGTGGCGGCAGTGTTGTGGACGGTGTGTGAGTTCTTGACGCCGCAGATCTTTGAACTCGGCCAGGGAATGGCATTCTATCAACAGCCAAGGTTCTTTCTCATTGCTTCGGTCGTTGGTGTGCCAGGCATCACGATTCAAGTGGTGTTTTGGAATGCTCTGATCCTCGCGGCGTACCAAAGCTGGCGCACGAGCAAGACCGTTGGCTCGCTGCCAATACTCAAACAGGCGGCGGTTGCGGCCGCGTTGTTGGTGGCAAGCGTCGGCTATTCGTCGGTACGGCTGAATCGCATCGATCACGCCGAGCAGAACGCCGAAACCCGTCGTATCGCCTTGGTGCAAACCAATCTCGACGTTGCAAAGCGGGCGAAGGTGAATGAAACCGGCCCGACCGCTCTTCTCAAGGTGTTTCTCGATCTCAGCGCTGACGCAATCGCAAAGACGCCAGGCATCGATGCCATCGTCTGGGCTGAAGGTGCCCTACCGGGTGCACCACAGTTGCCCCGAAATCAACAGCTCTTGGAGTTCGTCGCCGAGCATGAAACTGAAGTATGGACGGGCGGTCATACGTGGAGCCCCAAGGTCGATGGAAAGAGAAACCGATTCAACTCTGCTTTTCGTGTTTTTGGAAACGGTGAAGTCGACGCCACCTACAACAAGAACATACTCATGCCATTTGGCGAATACATGCCGCTTGCGGATGTTCTCCCATTTCTGCGGAACATTGATGGCGTTGGCAACAACACGCCGGGTGAACGTCTGAATGTCTATGACGCGCCTTTTGCAAGGTTCTGTTTTCTCATCTGCTACGAGGCCGTCCAACAGGAGTACGTGCGTCATGCGGTTCAACAGTCAGTCGATCTTCTGGTGAATGTCACCTACGACGCCTGGCTTGGCGATACATCTTTTCCGCACCAGCATCTCGCGGTGGCTGCCATCCAATCTGCTCAGTGTGGCGTACCGATGGTACGGGCTGCGACGACCGGCATCTCTGCCTTCATTGACGCCCGGGGTAAGATCACCGCCCAGACGCAGCCGTTCACGAGGGCCGTCATGGTGGGCGATGTCGCGCGGGTTCGAATGCCGAGCATCTATGCGAAGTATGGCGATTGGTTCGCATGGTGCTTTGTGGTTGCCCTTGTCGGTTTGGTTGTCGCTCTTTTTTGCCGACGGTGCTTCCCCATGGGCATACGATTGCGCGGACAACCTTCACCTGTGATGGCGACCGCCTTTGGTATCCTCGCTATTGTGTTGTGGAGCACCTCGGTTGGCGTAACCCGAAGGCTTGCCGAAAGTCTTGGCCCTTTGACCTCGTCGGCGTGGATCTATACCGGAAGTGGGCTGATCGGCTGCGGCATCCTCGCCCTGCGCGGACGTCTGCGTCGCACCTTGGCTGCGCCGCGGTCGTACCTGGTGGGTTGTGGTGCCCTGTTTGTGGTCTACCTGTTGAGCTTTTGCCTAGCCATCGGTTTGGCATCTAGCTCACAACAAGTGATCGAGGTTGGGCTGATCAACTACCTTTGGCCCGGTCTTACACTGGTATTTGGCATCCCCATTCTCGGACATCGGGCGCGGCCGACTTTGCTGCTCGGATTGTTACTTGCCTTTTTGGGCGTGTACCTCGCCACCGTCAGTGAGCTGCCACAAACGCCGGCCGACGTGGCTTCCGCAGGGTTGAGCTTGTGGAACGATTTCATCCGAGAGCCGCTGCCGTATCTTTTGGCTCTCTGTGCGGCGTTGGCTTGGAGTCTCTATTCAAATATCAATCAGCGTTTTGTCGCGGGCTCATCAATCATCGCGGTTCCGCTCTTTCTTCTTGCAAGTGGTGTGGCCTTGCTTCTGTTGCGACCGTTCGTCGAGGAGACCAGCCACTTTAGCGCGGCGGTGATGGTCGAGCTCAGCTATATGGCCCTGTTGCCTGGTCTGTTGGCGTACTATCTGTGGGATGTGGCCATGCGTTTCGGCAGTGCCAT
The DNA here is from genome assembly GCA_001798605.1 of Deltaproteobacteria bacterium RIFOXYA12_FULL_58_15. GTDB lineage: Bacteria > Myxococcota > XYA12-FULL-58-9 > XYA12-FULL-58-9 > XYA12-FULL-58-9 > XYA12-FULL-58-9. The sequence continues at coordinate 26,089 of MGST01000236.1, forward strand.
CACCGTCGCATCATTGTCCTATCTCATCCCGCTGTTCTCGGTCCTGTTGATCTGTTGGTGGCAAGACGTGCCCATGCGCACGAGTTTGTGGTTGGCGTGCTTGCTGCTCATTGGCGGTGCGGTGGTGTGCCGTGTTTCAGTAAAGGCGTGATTTGTTGGATAGTTCAATTGACACGGGCGGCAGCGAACACGATACTCGCTGCAAAATGGCAAAGACGATTTCACCCAAGGACTACTTTGAGGTCGTATTGCCCACCATGTTGCGCTGGAAGGGGCCTGCGGCTGCTGCGTTGGGCGTCAACGTTCGCTTCGTTGTTACTGGAAAAGGTGGTGGCACCTGGACGATTCGCTTGCGGCCGCCTGTGGCCGCTGTCGTGGCGGGTTCAGAGTGGAAGGCAGACCTGGGAATAAGGATAACAATCGAAGAGATGCGAAAAATCCTCGCGGGCACCTTTGATGCGCGGACAGCCATCGGTGAGGGTAATATCGAGCTGAGCGGTGATCTCGCCATCCTCAAGCGGGTTGGTTTCCTGTTCCAGAGCGGTGGCACCCAAACAGATGTGCGGGCCACTGCCGCGGGCAAGTCATAAAATGCTGCAGTTTGGCAAAATTTCACTGGCCAGATGTGTCAGCTTCATAGTAGCCTAAGATCCCCTGGCCGGATGCTTCCACGAGCCGCCACTTTGTTGGAGGGTCCTAGGGAATGAAAGCAATTCGCAAGACTGTTGACCCCGCTCGATCGAGGAGCCCTCAAGAATTGCCTTCTACCGTTTCGGAAATGAAGGTTAAGCTCAAGGCTAAGGGCTTTGATGCGCCCATCGATGAGTTGGCGCTGACCTTTCCCATGGCCGATGAAGCTGAGCATGACAATGTCCTGAAGAAGGTTCCTGCTAAGTTCTCTGACGGACAGGTAGCGAACCAAACGCGGGTGGTAACCGCGGCGCTACTGACTCTTTGCTATAAAGATTTGGAAAATTTGGACAATTCTCAGGGCCAGCGCAAAATCCTGACGCCAACAGAAGAGCGAATCGCAGAGTTCATGTTGCCAGTTACAGAGACAGTGGACGGCAAGGACATAAATCCGTTTGAGCCCCTTGTGGTGGCACATTGCAGGTTGGGGGACGCATTTGTGCAGTTGGGTGACTTCCCTGTAGCCGCCTGACGTGCATCGATGCGTTTGTGATATGGACTCGTTCTGAGTCTCGTCGGTCCCGTTGGCCGAAAAGAACCGGGAGTCTCGCATTAGCAACGTTGGCGGCAATGTCAGTGGCCTCAAGGCCAGCCAAAAGAAGGCACTTGAACGCACCTACCATCGCCGGGTAGACCCAAAGAAGGTTATCAGCCCCGAGCTCGCCTCACATCTTGCATGGATTTCAAGAGAGGTGGGACGTCAGGTCGGTGTACTCGTCAATCGACGCGGACAAATCGAGCAGACCTTTGTAGGCGACCCCAAGCGCATCTACCTTCCCGATGTTGGCAGGCAGCGGGTTGGTCTCGGTCACTACCGCGGTTTGCGCCACATCCACACCGTACTCGACGATTCAGGGCTGCATCGCGAGGACCTCGCCGACCTCACCAAACTGCGCCTCGACATGGTCTGCTCTTTGGTGGTCACCGAGGGGGGCGAGCCTGACCGCTTCACCTACGCCTATCCGATGCCCGACGCCCCCGACGGCCGTGGTTTTTACCAGGAGATGGCGCAGTCGGTACACGAGCTGCAGCTCGACTTTGAAGAGCTCATTCGCGCGCTGGAGGAGGAGCTCGCTCGACGGGAGAGAACACGCAAGGCTGACGGCGGTCGCGAGCTGGTGGTACTCGTGGGCGTCTACCCTGACCGGGCGAGTTCCGAACGTTCTCTCTCCGAGCTCAAGGAGTTGTCTGCCACGGCAGATGTCCAGGTCGTCGACTCAATGGTACAAATCCGCCGTCAGGTCGACGCAAAGTATGTCGTCGGTCGCGGCAAACTCGAAGAGGTTGTGCTTCACTGCCTTGACGTCGGCGCTGAGCTGGTGATCTTCGATCACAACCTAAGCCCAGCCCAAGCACGCACCATCGCCGCGTTTTCCGATCTCAAAGTCATCGATCGTACTCAGCTCATTCTCGACATCTTCGCCCGTCACGCCAAGAGCCGTGACGGCAAGCTGCAGGTGGAACTCGCCCAACTCAAATACAACCTGCCCCGTCTCACCGACCTTGACGCAGGACTTTCACGCCTCACCGGCGGAATTGGCGGTCAGGGTCCCGGTGAGACCAAGCTTGAGATCAACCGTCGTCGAGCCCGCGATCGCATCACCAGGCTCAGCCGTGAGATTGACACCCTCTCCAAACGCCGCGAGCTGCGTCGCGCCCAGCGCCAACGGACAATGGTACCGACCATTTCCATTGTCGGATACACCAATGCCGGCAAATCGACTTTGCTCAACAGTCTGACCAACAGTCATGTGGAAGTGGAGAACAAGCTCTTCGCTACACTGGATCCAACCAGTCGCCGTCTGCGATTTCCGAAGGAACGTGAAGCCATCATCACCGACACCGTCGGTTTCATTCGCGACCTACCACCAGACTTGATGAAGGCGTTTCGCGCCACCCTCGAAGAGCTCGAGACCGCTGATCTTCTCTTGCACGTCATAGACGTCTCAGACCCGGACCGAGACGAGAAGGCCCAAGCCGTCAACAATACCCTCTCAGACCTGCAACTCGATGGCATTCCGCACATCATTGTGTTCAACAAATCCGACAGGGTGGAGCCCTTTGAGGCTCGCGCTTTGGCCCTCAAGGCGCACGGCGTCGCCATTTCGGCGGCGAGCGGCGATGGACTCAAAGACCTGGTCAACCTCATCGCGCACCGACTCTGGCAGATCGAGATCCTCGCCGAGGATGATGCTTGGGCGAGTGAAACGGTAGCCAGAAGTCACAAAAACATCAGCTCTCCTTGTCAGTGAGTTTCAATTGAATCTGTGCTTGGTGGCCGACTTCTACGGCGACCGCCATCGCCGCCGACCACCCAAGGTCTGCGAATCAGATGCGGGTAGCTCGTGCCAAACTTCTGTCGCTGGGTGTCGGTCATAGCAAACAAGACACCAATCTTTAGCTCCAGCATGTGGCGGCGGGGTTCCATGGAACGCAGCATCATGTCATTTGCCGCGGCCTCAGCGTCCTCCCGAGAACCCTTGATGAGAAGCTCCCAGAGAGTCGATGGGTCACCTGGCTGCGGTTGCCGGAGCAATGCCCGTTGCTTCATGTGAGCGGTCAACAACTCATCCATCACCTTGCGTTGGGCTGGTGTCAGCCCGAGGTTGTTAACCACCTCCTGATCATTCCACCACGCCACGCGGACCAACGGGGCGACCTCAGCCGATTCTGCAGTGCCAGTAACAGTGGCACTGGACAGGTTTGTCTCGTCTTCGTTTCCCTTCCTTTCTGAGCTTTTGCACCCCGCAACAACAAGCCAAGCCCCGATAGCCGACAGAAGCAGCAAACGAACAGACGGGCATTCCATGTCTCCCATGTCTCCCATGTCTCCCATGTTTCCCATGTTTCCCATGTCTCCCCTGGGATATCATGGGATATCATGGCGCGCACCAAGCCCCGTCGCGCCACTTTCCATCCGCGCCATCCGCGCTCCCGTGCTCCAAGGTCTAGCGCGACGACGGCCTGCGCTGATAGTACTCGACAACGTTGCGCGGCAATTGGTTTCTGTGGCCTTGAGGACAAACGCATGGGTGAAAGTCTGCAAAATGTATCCCACGGACTCGGGCAAACCGTGTGGCTCATGACCGCGGCTGTTGCCTGCATGTTCGCGATGGGCTGCAATGAGGCAGGGCAGACTTCAACGAGGCTGGCACCCATCGTCGCTGCGCGGAAACGGTCGGTGGTGCTCATCACTCTCGATACGACTCGCGCAGATCATCTCCAGCCTTACGGTGCCAACAACGTGCCAACGCCGACCCTCATGGCGTTGGCCAACCATGGCATCGTCTTCGAGCAGGTCGTTGCGGTGGCGCCGATAACCTTGGTAGCACACACGAGCATCCTCAGCGGGCTTTATCCACCCGAGCATGGCGTGCGCAACAACGGCATTCACTATGTTCCCGAGGATGTGCAAACACTTGCCGAGATTCTTCAGGGGAAGGGGTTTAGGACCGCGGCGTTTGTCTCTGCTGCGGTTCTGGAAAAACGTTATGGCCTGTCACAAGGATTCGACGTTTACGATGATGATCTCTCCAAGGGACGCCTTCGCCAACCGCGCATGGTGCCGGATCGCCCCGCCGGGATCACGGTGGATGCAGCGCGCACCTGGCTGGATGGTCTGAGCGATCGTGATCACTACTTTCTCTGGGTGCATCTCTACGATCCCCACGCCCCCTATTCACCACCGCCCCCCTATCGTCGCACCTATCGCGAACGGATGTACGACGGTGAGATCGCCTACGTCGACGAGCAGATCGGACGGCTGCTCGCGCATCCCCGTATCAACGGCGATTACGGTGCCGACGAAGTTGACGATGCCAACCACAACAATGCTCCTTGGATACACGTGCTCGGGGACCATGGCGAGAGCTTGGGACAGCACAGTGAGAATACTCACGCGTTACTGGCCTATGAGTCGACGCTGCGGGTGCCATGGATCATGAGCGGTCCTGGAATCAAAGCCATGCGGGTAACGCAACCCGTGAGCCAAGTCGATCTGCTTCCCACAGTTCTCGACCAGGTTGACTTGGATGACGAGATTCCTCAGGGACTCAAGGGCATCAGCCAAATTCGCCGCCCGTCGCCGTCGCGCCACCGAGGGTTGTACGCCGAGACCTACCTACCGTACTACACCTACGGCTGGGCCAAGCTCCGAGTGCTGCGCTTTGGCCCTTGGAAGCTCATCGACTCCCCTGAGCCCGAGCTCTTCAATGTTCAACGAGATCCCAACGAACTCTCGAACCTCATAGAGCAACAGCCTGACGTTGCCTTCGACCTTCGCGCCGACTTTGACACCTTTGTCGCGGGCCACGGGGAGGCGGACAAAGAGGCCAACCTCGAAGTCGACGCTGACGCCATGGCGCAACTCGCGGCTCTTGGCTATGTGGCGGTGGGCAGCTCTGACCGCTACGCGACAGTTCCCCGACCCGATCCGAAAAAGTTGATCGATGTCCACGTGGCCCTCGAGCGGGCGCGACACTTCATTCGAGATCGCCTCTATGATCATGCTCGGAGCCAGTTGGAGATCGTCCTTGGGCGGGACCCCAACAATCTTGCGGCGCTGCTTGATCTTGCGGAGGTGCAAGCGAGTCAAAACAGGCTCGACGAAGGTATCATCACACTGACAAGGGCCTTGGAGCTCGACCCCAGGTATACCCAGTCATACCTATCCATGGCGCGCCTCGAGGCACGTCGCGGAGATCTGCAACGAGCATTAACGGTCACTCAACACGCCCTCGACCTCGATCCCAAGTCTCTTGAGGGGCGTCTGCAACAGGCACAGTTGTTGGCGCATTCAGGCAAGCTTGACGAGGCCGAGAGGCGGTTGCGGGAGGCTCTCTACCTCTATCCCGGGCACCCGCGACTATTGCTCACCTACGCCCAGCTCGTGGAGATTCGCAAAGGAGAGCTCGACGCCGCCGAGAAGACGGTGCGCGCGGCACTCGATAGTGACCCATTCTTATTGGCAGCCTGGCTCACCCTCGGAGATCTGTTGGCCCGCAAGCACCAAGAAGAAGCCGCGGCAGCGGCATATCAAGAGGGACTTGAGCGCGAGCCCGACGATCCCGTTCTGCATGCTGAGCTCGGACTGTTACTCGCTCGATACGGCAAGGCGGATCGAGCGGAGAGGCACCTGCGCGAGGCGATTCGACTGTCGTCGGTTTTTCGCTCGGACGTCCATGTGAGTCTGGGCGCTCTGTTGGCAGAGTCTGGCCGTTGGCAAGAGGCGAAGCTCCAATACGATAAGGTCCTCGAAGACAATCCCAAGCACCCTGGTGCTCGCAACAACCTCGCCATAGCCAAATATCGTGGCGGTCGAGTGCAAGAGGCACTCGCAGACCTGTCGGCTTTGGTGCAAGAGTTTCCTCGACACGCCGATGCCCACAACAACCTCGCTGCCATTGCCATCGACCGGAAAGGCTGGCGGGCCGCCGAACAGCACGCCCGACGAGCGTTGCAGCTGCGAGAAGAAGAGCCGGCGGCCTGGAATAACCTCGGTCTCGCCCTCGACGAGCAGGGCAAGAGAGCTGAGGCTCTGGACGCATACCAGAAGGGTCTGGAAGAACAGCCTCTGTATTGGCAGGCGCGCCTCAACATGGGTGTCCTCTTGCGCAAACAGAATGAGACTGGGCGTGCCGCTGCCGCCCTGAAGGCCGTTGTGGATCAGGTCCCACACATTCCCGAAGGACACTTTGAGTTGGGCATGCTTTACGCGGGCCGCCTAGATGATCACGACCTCGCCCGCACCTATCTGAACACATTTCTGCGCATAGCCGGCCCCAATCATCCCAACCGCGGGCGCGCCGAGAAAGAACTCGCCAATCTTCATGCGCGACCGGTCTCGACAGAGAAGCATTGATAGATACCGAAAATCTTTCGCCAGGCCTGTTCGGTCAGAGATGACGTTCTGGCCGTTGGGCCGTTGGCCGTTTGACGCAACGACAACGGTACAATCGCGATAACAGCCATGAGCAAGAAATTTTGGGGCGGTGCCCCGTGGAGTAGCCCATGTGTACCTTTGGTGACTTGGTGAGAACAGGCAAAGATCTACCCCCAACGACTGTCGAGCCGGGCAGTGACGAAAAGCCAAAAGAAGACAAAGAGACGGTCAAGGATGAGCACCGATTTCTGACGCCGTGGGAAGCGATCGCTCGCACCGCCAAGCAAAACAAACCTGAGAGGGGGGCGGAAACAGGCCTCACCGGAACCGAGAACTGGACCGGCTGACCTATAGGGAGCGTCGATCCTTTGTCACGGCTCTGTGATGAGCAAAAGGCAGAGAAGAAGCGCAAAGCCTGCAAGCAACAAAGCCGAATCCGCCCGCGAGCTAAAAGAGAGGCTTGATCGAGGCAACGTGCTTCGTAAATGCCTCCGCAACGAGGTGTGTTGGCATGTGTTCAGTTTACGTCCAATAATGAACCCATGCGCGACCAACGAATCCTGGGAGCGAAGCTCTTCAAGTCCGAGAAGTCGACCCTGCTCATAGGGCCACGCCAAACCAGCAAGTCAACATTCGTGCGGTCGCTCAAACCCGAGTTCGTCTCGAGGCAAAGGAAGAGCCGGTAGCCTTGGAGTGTGTTGACTTCCATGTGGCCGATGCTTATCCCAAAGAGGTCATCGGGGGGGAGTCCCTCGATCAACATCAGGAAATGGAGTGATGAAATGTCATTTGAGCTTCCGCGACTTCCCTATTCGCAAGATGCACTGGACCCACATATCTCGGCCAAGACGCTGAGTTTTCACCACGGCAAGCATCACGCAGCCTACGTCAGCAAGCTCAATGAGTTGGTCGCAGGAACAGATCTTGAGGGCAAAGCCCTCGAGGACATCATCAGAGCTACTGCCGGCAATGCTGGCAAAGCCGGCATCTTCAACAATGCGGCACAGGTGTGGAACCACACGTTCTTCTGGAATAGCATGAGTCCCAAAGGCGGTGGCGCGCCGTCAGGCGTCATCGCCGATAAGCTCAAGGCCTCCTTTGGTAGCCTCGACAAGTTCAAAGAGGAGCTCAAGGCGGCAGCCATCGGCCAGTTTGGCAGTGGTTGGGCTTGGTTGATTCAAGACGGAAACGATTTGAAGATTCTCAAGACCCAGAATGCAGAGAACCCGCTGTCCCAGGGCAAGCACGCCCTATTCACCGTCGATGTTTGGGAGCACGCCTACTATCTCGACTACCAGAACCGCCGCCCCGACTTCGTGCAGACGGTGTTGGACAAATTGATCAATTGGGACTTTGTGGCACAGAATCTCAAGTAGTCAACTCAGCGGTTCAATGCCTCGGCGATACTTGACACTGCGGTGTCGATGTCATGCTTGTCGACATTGAGGTGGGTGACCAGACGGATCCCCATAGGTCCGGTTGGATTCGCCAACACACCCAGCTTTCGCATGCGCTCGAGCAGGGCATGCGAATCGAAACCCGAACGGGTGATCTTGAAGAACACCATGTTGGTCTTGACGCGGTTGATGTCGAGCTCGATGCCGTCGAGTTTTGCCAAACCCTCGGCGAGCCGTTTGGCATTTTTGTGATCATCGACGAGCCGAGTAACGTTGTGTTCAATGGCGTAGAGACCGGCGGCGGCAAGGAAGCCAACTTGACGCATGCCACCACCAAACATCTTGCGAAAACGATGCACCTTGGTGATGAATTGGCGATCACCCACAACCACCGATCCAACTGGCGCACCGAGTCCCTTTGACAAGCAAATGCTAGCTGAATCGACTGGTGCCGCGAACTCCTTCACTGAGACGCCGGTCGCCGCCTGGGCATTGAACAAACGAGCGCCGTCGAGATGGACTGGCAAACCGTGATGATGGGCACGCCTCGCGACCTGCAGCGTTTGTTCCACTGACCAAACTGTGCCACCACCATAGTTGTTGGTATTTTCGATGATCACCAAGCCGCTCTGCGGCATGTAATACGCCGGGGGGCGCACAGCTTCGTCGAGCTGCGCCGCCGTGAACACGCCGGTCTCAGTGGTGATGGGGCGCACCTGCACCCCGCACAAGGCCGCCGTCGCACCCGACTCGTAGTTGAAAGAATGTCCGCCAGCATCGAGGATAACCTCGTCACCCGGCTCGGTGTGAGCTCGGAGACTCACCTGGTTGGCCATGGTGCCACTGGGGACGAAGAGCCCTGCCTCTTTGCCGAGTAGCTCGGCGACCCGCCTTTGCAGCTCAATGACCGTCGGATCTTCGCCATAAACATCGTCGCCCACTTTCGCCCGCATCATCGCTTCGCGCATGCCGTCAGACGGCAGGGTGACCGTGTCAGATCTCAAATCGGTGATCTTGCTCATCGCTTCTTCTCACCTTCTGGCGCAATGACGGCCGAAAACAAAACCCCGCCTAACGGGACAACACCATGTCCATAGGGCACCGCTATTCCCTTTAGGCAAGACCGCGTCTGAGACGCAACCCGAACCAACCATCCTGGGTATTGAGGTGAGGCGGTAGCAGGACTATCCTGGGCACGTGCAGTTTAACTCGGTGAATCGCGAGATCACAATCAAGGTGGTCTACTATGGCCCGCCAATGAGCGGGAAGACGAGTAATCTTCATGCGATTCACATGATGCTCAATGACCGCAATCTTGGCCACCTGACGGTCTTGGACACCTCCGACGACAGAACCTTGTTCTTCGACCTCCTGCCCATCTCCTCGCGATTGAGATCCGGCAACACCATCAAGCTCAAGCTCTTCACAGTACCGGGACAGGTGATCCACGCCGCGACTCGAAGGGTCGTGCTCTCAGGAGCCGATGGTGTGGTGTTCGTGGCTGACGGTCAGCGAACCATGGGCCGACTCAACAATGAGTTCTTTCGTGGCATGCGCCGATACCTCGCCGACAACCAAATCGATCCGGATGACACGCCAACGGTGATTCAATTCAACAAAATGGATCTGCCTGACGTTCGCTCCGACGAAGAGATAGAGCAGATACGCCAACGTGGGGTCGAGCCAGTCTTTCGTGCTGTCGCCATTCGGGGTGAGGGCGTCCTCGAAACCCTTCATGGCATGCTTGAGCTCGTGTTCTCCCATTTGAACAAACGCTACGATTTCAATCGCAAGTTCGAATTTTCATCCGAGGAGTTTTTTGGCGGATTGTTTGGGCATCTCCAGTCGAAAGGGGCGCTCGAGGGAGCCGAAAAGTGAGTACGTCACCACTCGATCAGAGTATCTCGTTGACTGAGCTTCTCGATGTCGAAGGCTTCCGAGAAGTCTGCAAGAGCTTCAGCGAGCTCTACGGTATCGGCATCAAAGTGTTCGACATCGAGGCCAACAAGATCGCCGATGTTCGTGCGTCCACTGGCGACCATTGCGGCTACTTGTTTACGGTGCACCCAACGCAGGTTGCCTGCACCAACCTGGTCAACAAGATCCGCACCATCGCGCTGACGGCCGATTCCGAACCACTGGCTATCGATTGCTTCAGTGGGCTGCGTTACAAGATCTTACCGTTGGTGTATGAGGGCTCCTTGCTGGGCCGATTCATTTTTGGTCCTTACGCGCCAGTGGAACTCAAAGCCCCACCCGCACAACTCGAGCAATACCGTCCGCAGCTCGACCTCGACACCCTGGCGGGATATCTCAAGGAGATCCCTCGAGCGACTGAGAAGACGGCTGACAAAGTCATAGAGCATGTCACCCAGATTCTGCAGGTCATCATCCACGGCAGCTACCGTATTCAGATGACCAGCAAGGTTCACATCGCAAGCATCCAAGGTGCCTTTGATGAGCTGGAGGTGAACAGCCGAAAGCTCAAACATGCCAATGATAAGTTGCAGGAGCTCGATCGACTCAAGTCCAACTTCATCGCCACCGTCTCCCACGAGCTCCGCACTCCGCTGACATCCGTCATCGGCTATTCCGAGATGTTGCTCGAAGGCATGGCCGGAGAACTTACGCCAGAGCAGCAGGAATACGTAACAACGATATTGGAGAAGGGAGAGAACCTACTCAGTCTCATCGGCCAGGTTCTCGATCTCTCTCGCATCGAATCGGGCAATGTCCTCATTCAGAAGCAGGATATCGATCCTCGAATGGTCGTCAACACCGCCTTGAGTGATGTTCTCCCACAGGCCAACAAACGCCGGATTGAGATCGTCATCGAAGTGGACGACGCCGTTACCAATATTGTCGTCGACGCCGACAAACTGCGCCGCATCATCAGCAACCTTCTGGCCAACGCTGTAAAGTTCTCTTCGCCCAACTCGCAGGTAAAGGTCTGCCTCGATGTTGATGACGTACGACCCACCGATCGTGCTCGATTTGACATCTTCGAGCCCGAGCGCAACCGCAATCTTCGCCTGCGAGTTATCGATCAAGGTGTGGGCATCCCCGAAGAAAAACTCGAGCGAGTCTTCGACGCCTTCTATCAGGTGGACAACAGCTCAACCCGTGAGTTCGGGGGAACTGGCCTCGGACTTTCCATTGTTCGCAACTTTGTTCAGGCCCACGAGGGTCGCGTCGAAGTCACCAGCAAAGCCAATGAGGGCAGCACCTTCACCGTTTATCTACCTTATGATGTCAGAGGCTCTGACAACGGCACCTCCGCCGAGGTGTTCTCGCAACAGCCGTAAAGCAAGCTGCGCGGAAATCGTCTCTGGGCATTGGACCCGAGATCAGGAGATCAGTAGATCAGTCGAATTTCGCAACAACTCCAGGGAAGTGACGATATAGGTCAATGATTGGTGGGGAGAGACGCGCATGGAAAAACTAGAACAAATCATACCGCGTGTGGACATTGGCCTTGCCGAAGCCCAGGTCAAATTGGACCCCCATGAGATTTCTGCTGACAAACCTCGGTTCGGACTGAACTCGATCCGGGAGGACGTCCTCAAGGAGCATCTCGCCGAGCTCGAGGGTTTGCGCAACCAGAAGGTGAGTCTCGCCTGGCATCGGGAGCCAACGTTCCAAGCGCAACTCGACCGAGTTACCCACTCCCAAGCCGTCGGCGGAAACAGCGTCAAGCTCTTGGTCAATGGCGTCGCGTCACAGGCACAGAGAGAGAAGAACATCAAAGAGGCCGATGTCATCTTTCTGAAGACCTACAACTTCCACGGCGACGATGTCACCGGACGTCGCATGATCAAGCTTCTCAAGGAGCGACTCGAGGCCGACCCGAAGGTCAAGGTCTTCATTCAATACGATGCGAAAGCAGATACCTCCAACGCCCTTGGTGCCATCTGGCGTGGCCTCACCAAGTCGTTCAAGTTGCCCGCCGCTTTTGGGGAGTTGGAGAAGATGCCTGGTTGCGTGTTGATCCCCACCAACTCGGACTCACCCAATCTGCTCTACGGCAAGGACCACGAAAAGTACCTGTTCACCTACAAAGAGGGCGAACCCGTCAAATTGATCATGGGCGGCATGAACGTTGGCGACGACTGGGCTTACGGTGGCGATCCAAACCAGCGGGTTGAGGACCTCCATGGTGCCTATGGTTATCGCGACACGGATTCCGAGATCTGTGGTCCGGTGGTCAAAACCATTCTCAACGAATACGTCTTTGATGCTGCCAACGCCTTGACCGAGCAGAACCGTCTGCGCGGCGGTGTATTTACCAACCGTGAGATGCAACAGCTGGAAGCTGTCCTTGCCAAGCTACAGAAGAGCAAAGCAGCCTACGCACCCGCGGGGAAGGCGACAATCCGCTTTGTGGCCAATAGGCCTGAGCAGGGTGTTGCCGGTCAGTACATCGAAGCGCTCTATCTGGCGTACCTAGAGAGGATACCCCAGGGCGAAACCGCTACCATCGTATCACCGTTCTTCTTACCGCCCGATTCGATTCTCACGGCCATCAAGTTGGCGACCCAACGGGGTGTCAAAGTCAGATTGCTTCTCAATCCTCCTGAGGCCACCGAATCTGCCATGGGCATGGTCGCCACAGCCGCCCAGGATGTCTACAGGGAGCTGTTTAGGGATTGCGCCAAAAACAAACTCGAGATCTACGAATACCATGGCAATCCGAAACAAGGAGTTGGCTCCTTCCATCACAAGCTCGCCATGTTGGGCTTGGGTGGACTCTACTCCTTGGGTTCTTCCAACATGGACTATCACAGCCTGCGTCACAACACCGAGGGCGTGGTGATCGTCGAGGACAAGGATTCGAGCGTCGACTTCGCCAAGATGATGCAGATCGACCTGGATGAGGCCGTGGTGCACCGAGTGACCCGCGAAGAGGTGGAAGCCGCGAGCTTCTTCGAACGCGCCAAACAGAAGCTGTTGCGAAAACTTCGCTACATCCTTTGATGGACGTTCGCCTCGAGTACCCGGTCGTCTTGAATACACAGCATCATTGAGAACGACCAGGTTTGAACGGTGCGGTGTGAATTGCTTTGGCAGACAATCGGCCGTATAGCGCCCCCGTGAATGACTACACCAAATGGTACGGTGAGCTCGAAGTTCAACGTCTGATGGTCAGTGACCGTTGGCGCACTGACGCGTTTGCCCGCGCCATCCAAGAAGTTGTTACCGCGGGCGATGTGGTTGTGGACCTCGGCACGGGCACAGGCATTTTGGCAATGTTTGCGGCCCGGGCCGGCGCGAGCAAAGTGTACGCGATTGACGAAGCTGACATCGCAACCATGGCGGTCGAACTCATCCAAATGAATGGCCTAGAAGAGTCGATCGAAGTGTTCCATGGCTCGGCGGCTAAGTTCCAAATCCAAGAGAAGGCCGATCTGATCATCAGCGAATGGCTCGGACACATGGCCTTTGTAGAGGGTATGGTCGACGACCTCCTGGTTGTACGAGATCGTGTGCTAAAGCCAGGCGGGCGTATGCTCCCCAGCGCGGTTGAGGTGATGTTGGCACCCATCGATGATCCGGTGTTGTACTCCAACCATGGTCCGGGATTTTGGCGCAGGCTGATTCACGACGTCGACCTGTCGATTCTTGAAGAGCTAGAGTTGAAACAGGGTCGGGGCTTCCAAACATTCATTGACGCCGCCTCCCTGCTGTCAGTCCCATCCCCCATCGTCGCCATGGATATGCGCCGCGCCGCTCCTGGAGATCAATGGACCACGGGAAAGATTGACTTTGAAGTCAAACGGGATGGCGTGCTCAATGGCTTCGTCGGCTGGTTTGTGGCTGAGCTCTCCGAAAACGTCATTCTCGACACTGGCCCCAATCATCCGCAGACCCATTGGTCGCAGATGTATCTGCCTTTCCCTCCACAGATCGCGGAGAAGGGATCTCACCTGAGCGTTGACTACCAGCTGGCGCGACACCCAGAGTACTGGCGCTCCCTCGAGGTCACCATCGAGCTTGGCGATTGCATTCAGCGCTACATCGTCGATTAGGCGGTTTGCGGTGCGGTCTCCACGAACACCGCGGTATCCACGGTATCCGCGGTGTCCGTGCTTTCGGTGCTATCGTTAGAAACTGGTTTGTGGTACTTTGGTGCGGCAGACTTTCTATGTTTCAACAGCTGATGGGATAGGCTCGATGGGAAACCTGAGCATTCTTCCGAGTTGGAAGGCCGACTTTGTCGAACCGGAAAAGGTACGCTTCAACACAAAGGCCCCTTCTCTCGACTCGGTTCGTGGCAACGACGGCGTACTGGAGTTGGGCTCGACGGGGTCGAGTGTCGCCTACGTTCAACAGAAGCTCGACACCATTCTCAAACACTATCTTCCCTTCGCGAACCTAGCGGGACTTGATGCCGACGGATATTATGGCGTACTGACGTACCGGACGGTGTTGTGGCTGCAACAGAAATTTGGCATTCAGGCGCAAGATGGAAAGATCGACGAGGCCACTCTCGCCAAGATCGAAGAGTTGGTTCGCGGAATCAAAACCGGCGAGGCTCTCGCCAAAGACAGCGTGACTCGAACATCGAATGGAACGGTATCGATCAGCCTCGATTCATTGACGCCAATCGACGTAGACCCGTTGGCCCCCGGTCAGAACCAATCCATAGTTCAACCACGAGGACCTTTGGATCTCGTCGCTGCGGTTGGTGTGGGAGCTCCCAACGACAGTCGAGATGTCGATCGTGTGCAGATGGCATTGGTCCCCGAGTACCTCGGAGTCGGTGACTTCGTCAGGGGTGAATTCGGTGAGACCACCGAGAGAGCCCTTCTGGCCTTTCTCGGCAATCCCACCGCCGCCTGTGACCAGCGGATCACACCAACGGGTGCGGCCGCTGACAGGCTCGCAGCCCACGAGAGCGCTCAACTCAACTCCGTGGCACCACCACCGCCGCCGTTTGCGTTGGTCACAGACCCCTTCATCCAATCCAGCGTCGGTGCAAATGGTGATGAAAGGCGAGGGGACAACGTCAAGGCGGTTCAGGTGCGACTGCGAGAGCTGGGCTTTCCAGTGGAGGTCGATGGGCAGTTTGGCCCCAAGACGGAAACCTACATTCGTCTGTTCGCGTCCATTGTTGAGGGAAAAGAACAGCACCACAACGCGACGGCCACCTTGGAGCCTTACGGTACGGTAACTCAGGCTTTGTTCTCCCCGGATGCGCCGACATGGGTGCAGGTGAAAGATGGCGGCATTGGCTGGAAGAGTGTGGACAGAGATCATTATGACTATGCCGTCAACAAGACCCTGACGGTCCTTGAGCAGGTGGGTGCGGCGTATCAGCAAGAGTTTCTGTCGACCCACCCAACATCCTCACTCATCAAGGTCAATGATGTCAGTCGGGAAGATGGCAAGGTCGTGTGGCGAAATGGTGCACCTGAGCATCGGTCACACAGAAATGGTTTGGATGTCGACATCAGCCTGCCAAAGAAGGCAGGAAGCGACAATTTCGATGGAGGGACGCGTACAGATTGGGCCGACTACGACCAAGAGGCCGCGTTCGCTATCATCAAGGCCTTTGCCGAGAATCCCGATGTCGAACGAGTGATTGTCGGTGACAAAGAATTACGGGACCGCGCACTTGCCTCTGGACACACCTGGGCCACAAAGCTGCTGTTCGATGAGCATCACAGTAACCACCTACACGTCGACATTGCTCCGATGGTAGGCAGAACCTAGCAAAGCTGCCTATAGATCGATGGGGTAGACCGGCTGCCGCGGCGCATTGTATTCGGGCCCCGGCATGAAGAGCGCAACCACGAGATAGGCGACAGCCATCAGGCCAAAGCTCAAGGTTGCGAGACTCAGGGCCACCAAGCGGACCACACTGGGATCGAGGTCCCACCGCCGGGAGATACCGCCGCACACTCCCAAGAACTTGCGGTCCTGGGCTGTGCGCTGCAAGGGCGGCAGGTGCCTGCCGTTGCCATTTTGTTTCCAGATCACGGGATCAGCTGGGACGGCATCTTGATGCGGAATGATCCACCACATCACTAGGTAGACGAGGATGCCCGTGCCCATGAAGATGACTGCCAAAAGCCAAAATAGCCGGACCAGATTTGCGCTGATGCCAAAGTGTTGAGCAATGCCCTGACAAACCCCAGCAAAGATGCCATCCCGTGAGCGAATGATTCGTCCCGTGCTGTAACCCATCGTTGCGTCTCCATGCACGTCAAAGCGTAATAAGAAGTGATGATACACTCTGATACGCATTGGTCAACATCAAATTTCATTCTTGTCATTATTGTCTAAATATGTATATTGAGGCACCACGAACCACATTTCAGGCACATTTATGGACAAGTCCTATCGTCGCGTAAATATTACAATTTCTGAAGCGCAGTACGCACAGCTCGCAGAGCTTGGGCTCAATTTTTCAGGACTTGTCCGTGATTTGCTTGGGGATTATTTGTCGGAGAATGTGATATCACTGCAAGTCACTGAAAAAACGCGGCAAATATACGATCTCATCGTCTCCAACACCGGCTCGACCGACCAAGAAATTGAAGTTCACCTGCGCCAGGCCCTCGCCGAGGTCTTGAAGAAGCGGATCGCCGAGATGGAAGAACTGCGTGCGCAGCTTGAGGTGGAAGTCGACATCGAAGAACAAAAGAAGATCCGGTGAGACAAAGAGCTGTAACCCTCGCCAGTATATTGATGGCAAGGGGTTAATTGGTACAGTGTGCGGGTGGTCAAAAAGGGGATCCGTCGCGCTGCCAACGTCATGAAACAAATGTCGGCAAAAATAGAAAGAAAGGTTCTGCTGGCGATTGTAACTTGCCTTGGTTTCAGCAGTACCGCCACCGCCGTCCCGGAGCCGAAACCGGAATCTCCCATTATCGCCGACACCACTGCACCAATTATTCTCCACAGTCCCTGCCAGGTGTTCGGCCCGCACGAGCTCGTCCAGATTCGCGTGCGATTTCTCGACCAATCAAGGCTGGTGGCACCCAGGGTGGCCTATCGCAAGACCGGGGAATCATCCTGGAGCTACGCGACACTCGCATGGGATACGAGCTCACAAGCATTCGCCGCCGAGTTGCCCGCAGGATTGGAGCCCGGTTTCGACTACTTCATCGAAGTCTACGACGAACATGGCAATGGCCCGAGTCGGGTCGGTGGCCCTGACACGGCCATCGCAGCACATTTTGCGGACAACGCAAAGCTGTGCAATCAACTGCCGCCCGTATTCAAGAGGCCCAAAGCCTCCTCGGAAGTCGGTGTGTCCGCCTCTATGGGTGAGATAACAGAGCTTCCCTGGACGTCACTGTTTTACGGTCGAGTGGACGTTGGTGCGGCGATGTTCCTCACTCGGCCACAGAACTCTATGTTTGATACGTTGGGGGGCAGCGCCACCGGAAAGTTGGGGATTCGGCTCAGTCGAATCCCAGACAGTTTCCTTCGGCAGGTTGCTGGCGAAATTGAGGCCGGCTGGTTTGGCTTTTCCCGTGCAACAAATGGGCGTGACGGTGGTGTCGGCTTTGGCGGATTGGGGATTGCGGTTGATCTTCGTGATGAGAGAGCCTGGTTGGTACCGCGAATTGATGCCCACGCTGGTGTTGGCCGCACTGGAGCGCTCAATCGGTTCATGTGTGACGCCACTTTGGCTGCGGATTTTGATCTCGGCCTTGCTCGACTCGGACCTTTCGTCAAATACATATACGTCGTGTCAGATCCAGGTGACGGCGAGCTCAGGGGAGGGGCTCACCTCGTCGCTGCCGGTGCTACGTTGGCCATCGGGCCTACCGTCGCGTTGCCGCTGGTGGAAGGCGGTCCAGGTGCCAACGGGGTAGCGTACGCCGCAGACCAGGTGGCAACAGACGGCCAAGGTGACTCCGAGGAATCTACCGATGGTGAACAAGGGCCCACGGAATGGATGATCGGTGATGTGTTGGTATCGATCGACAAGCGGGATCCAACGACCATGCAGCTGGCTGGCCTGACCGTGGATATTGCGGAGGGGAAGACGGGTTCTCTGGAAATCGACGGATTGGCGATAGAGCTAGCGAACCGTGAGGGCTTGGTGCTCTCGGGGTTCCCAATCTCGATCGACCCCGATCAGGACTTCGTTCCCGGCAAGAATGACGCCTGTCCGCAGCAGTCCGAAGACTTGGATGGTTATCGAGATGAGGACGGATGTCCTGATCCTGACAACGATGATGACGGCGTATTGGACGGCAACGACGCATGTCCGAACGTGCCCGGCGACACCGCCGCCGGACCAACCAGGGGTTGTCCACGTGAGAAAACGGCTGCGGCTCAAATCAGTCGTGAAAAAACTTCACCCAAGCAATCCTGGAAGGACATGCCGGAGTTCCGTGAGGTTGTCAAAGCTGTGGAAAGCCGGCAGCTTCTATTTCCATTCGGCCGTGCTCACATTGGCCCTGCGCAGCAACGCATGTTTCGTGAGTTGGCGACAATCTTGGAGAAGCATCCGGAAGTCTTCATTCGGATCGAAGGTCATACGGATTACATTGGACCGAAGAAATACAATGAGAAGCTGTCCTTGTGGCGAGCCCAAGTCATTAGGCGCCAATTGATGAAGCGGGGCATTGCTGGCGAGCGAATAGAAGTTCGGGGTCACGGTGAATCCAAACCCATAGCACCCGTGCTGCAAGGCAACAGTTATCGAGCGCGGCGAGCACGACGCCTCAACCGTCGTGTGGAGTTCTTCGTCCTGGACGAAACATTCAGAGCAGCACCGGATCTGCCACAATGAAGAGAGCCAGAGGATATCCTCCAGCCTTTGGTCAACACCCTATATTCAATGCAATCGTCAAACGGCATTGAAAGTCGTTCTTTAATTCTTGATGTTGAGCGTCAGCGGAAACGACACGGGAAAATCAACGGTCGGTTGCGGCCGTGTGCGAACCTTCATGAACGTGCGTCGCAGGCATTCGTCCACCGTGGTCAGGCCGGTGTTCGGCTTGAGGTCAACACCACTTACCTGTCCCGATGTCGCGATTCTGATCTGCACCGAGATGCTGCTTGGGATCCCTTCCTTTCCGGCGAGAGCACCCATGCACTTCTGAACGGCCGCCAACTGCATTTTGACGGCGGCCTGCACCTCATTGCCTGTCAAAGGTTTCAACGCCGGAGCGTCTTCAACCACTGGCTCCACCGCATTCTCCACGGTGGGCGCGGGAACCTGGTCGGGTTCGGGTTCGGGGTCGGAGACCGCTGAAGGTGGGACCTTGACTGACGCCTTGGTCTGCCCCTTCCCCTTCTTCTTATTTCGCGGTTTGATGGTTTCAATCACTTTCTCGGGTAGGGGAGCTGTGTGACGGGCAGGAGACGGAAGCTCCGCATAGGTTTCGTGTATTTGGTCGTCATGAGCTCTCACGGGAAGACTGCGCAGGACATCCCGGAGGCACATAGCGGCATTTCCCAGCGCTCCATCGTCCTGAGACAAAGTCACGGAGGAAACACCGCCGGCAGGTGGAATGGCAAGCTTGGCGACGAGGTTTTCGATCGAGCGGAGGGACTCGGGCCCATCCGTGTAGCAGCCAATGAGGCGACGCGTTTCGCCATCCACAGTTGATTGCACCTCTTGCGCAATGGATATGGAAGGTCGGAACGACCCCTCCAGGACGTTCTTGATTGTGTCTTTAAACAGCACGCCTACCACTGCCACGAGTGCGACCAGGGTCAACAACACGACCACGAGAACACCATTCCCGCGGCGTTTCGCCGATGGAACGCTACTGGGAACCGGCGGAGCAGGACGCACGCTTTTAAGGGTGAGCTCAGAGATTTCCGGAAGCATGTAGTCCGGTGTCGGCGGCACCTCCCCGCCGGCAACACCTGACAGGTGTTCTTCTGTCGCGATGATCTTTTCAATCTCCACAAACAATTCTGGATGGCTGTCAAAATAACTCTTGGAAATATTGGCAAAGTCGTCCGCGGTGTGCGGGAAGATGGCCTGGTTGAGCGCATCCAGGAATTCGGCGGCCGTGAAATAACGTTGCGCAGGGTTTCGAGCGAGTGCCTTTCGCAAAGTCAATTCATATTCCCGTGGTATGTCGTCGCGGAACTTCTCCAACGGTGGAACAACGGCCTTTGCGATGAGGTGCAGAGTATGGATTTCATCCTTTCCCTTGAACAACCGGCGGGAGGTCAAAGCCTCCCACATGAGGATTCCGGCACAAAAAATGTCTAGGCGTTGGTCAGGGATAATGCCTTCAAGTTGTTCCGGTGCGATATAGCCGACCTTACCCTTGAGGACGTCGGGACTTGTGGTAGAGATTTCGTTTCGTGCTTTTGCTATGCCAAAGTCGGTGATTTTGACCCAGGCATCTTTCGTTACCAAGATGTTCTGCGGGGTGATGTCGCGGTGGAGAATCGGCATCGGGGTTCCGTCATGACCCCGCATGTTGTGGGCATAGGCAAGCCCCCGCAGCACCTCCATGACGATGTAAATGGCCACTTCGTGCGGGAGAAAGGCTCGGTTTCTGTATAAGTGTTGCAGAAGATATCCAACGGTAATGCCGGGCACGAACTCCATGGCAATGAAATAATCTTTGCCATGCTTGGCCAAGTCGAAAATCTGAACAACATTGGGATGGCGCAGAAGGACCGTCAGCTTGGCTTCGTTGATCATCATTTCAACGAAGGCCCGCTCCTCCGAGAGGTGGGGTAGTATCTTCTTGATTGCCACCTCGCGCTCAAAACCCTCGACACCAGAGACTTTGCCGTAATAGACCTCGCCCATTCCGCCGGCGGCTATGCGCTTGACAAGGATGTATTGACCGAGTTGTCGCGGTAATGAGGCGTCGAGGTTCCCCGATGCCAGCGTGATCCGTTCGCCGCACAAACACCGAGCGGCATTCCTACCCGCCGTGAGCGCAGGATCCGTCTCGTATTTCCGACGGCATAACGAGCAGGTGATCTCCACTAGACAGTCCCTTCGACAACGATGGTTTCTGCCACAGGAGTCAGAGTGTGTCCATAAGGTGTAATGACCCCGAATCACCATCTGGCGATTCGGAAATTATTTGATGGTGGATTTGAAGTGAGCGGCGTCGCAGCCAATCAACAAAGATGACCGTTTCAAACAACAGGCTGCTCGCCAAGCAACTTGTGGCGGTCGATTGGACTTCTTCTGCAGACCGTTGCATGCCGGTGAAAATGACCGCATTCTTGACCGATGCCTCTCTGGAAAATGCCATTTACGACCAAACTCCTTGGCTCCGCGGTAGTCGTTTTGCCACTTCTCACGCTCGCGTGCGGTGCAACTCCGCCGCGGCAGTTGCTCATTCGCGCCGGTCGACTCATCGACGGCACCGGTGCCGCGGCGCAATCCAACGTGGTTGTATCAATAGAGGATGGGCTGATTCGCTCCATCCTGCCGGACAAGAATGAACCGGCCCCAGCGGGTGTCCATGTCATCGACGCGCGCACGCTCACGGTGATGCCAGGCATGGTCAATGCCCATGCCCATCTCTTTTCCGGTGGTGGGTGCGATCCGGGGATAGGAACGGGTCCCAGCCAGGCTTTTCGCAACCTACACGCGGCCCTCCGCGGTGGTGTTACGTCCATCGCTGACCTCGGTGCTCCCGTGGAGTTTGTTACTGCCCTGCGCCGCCACGTTGGTACCGGAAGACATCGCGGGCCGCGGGTGTTTGTGAGCGGCCCGGTTCTCACCGCCAAAGATGGATACCCCATCGACTTCATGGGCCGCGAAGCTGTCGAGCAGGCAGCGGTGATTGAAATCCAAACCCCCATGCGCGCTCGCGCCCTCGTGCGTGATCTCGATAAGGCCGGAGTCGATCTCATCAAAGTGGGTCTGCAAGAGCGTTCTTACAACGGTGAGCCCCTCAACATGATGAGTGAAGAGGTGCTGTGCGCCATCGTGGATGAAGCGCATCAACAGGAGCTGCGGGTGGTGGTGCACGCCGCGACTCGGGCGTCATACGATCTCGCATTGGCGTGTGGCGTCGACATCCTCGGGCATGGGTGCCTCGACCCCATCGACGATGCCACCATCGAGAAGATTGTGCAGAAAGACATCCTGGTAATGCCCACTCTCTTCGTGTTCGAGTCTCCGCTTTGGGGGCCAGCGCATCTAGAACGCCTCGATGAGCCCGAGACCCAGCGAACTTTGACACCGGAGATTATTGCGCACCTGCGTCAGTATGCCGCAGAAGACAAAACCAGTTATGAGGTTCTGCCGCCTTATCTGCAAACGGGCATCTCCCGCGAGGACGCTCGCAAGGGCTACGAGACACTGCTCGAGAGCACCCGGCGCATGCACGCGGCCGGAGTCAAGCTCGGTTTAGGTACCGACGCGCCAGTTTGTTTCAACTGGCATGGGTCACCCGTGCAGGAGCTCAAACGTTTGGAGGATGTTGGATTGACGCCGCTGCAGGCGTTGAGCGTGGCGACCCGGGGCGGCGCCCAAATACTCAACCTTCAAGACGCCATTGGCACCCTCGCCGTGGGGTATCGCGCCGACCTTATCGCTGTGGCTGGCAAACCCGACATTGATCTCGACGACGTCAGTCACGTCGAGTGGAGCATGATCGATGGCGTCATGCAAAACCTCGACGGCCCGACCTTGGGTGAACAGGTCGCCGGATTCTCCCGCTTGGCGTGGGCGTGGCTTTGAGTCGTGGACCTGCGCTGAAGATACGACGTTACATGTTCATCGCATCGTTCTCGATGAAGTCGTCATCCTTGAGTTGACCTCAGCCATGGGTTGGGTCAATGGTTCCGTGTGGCGCTAGATGTAGCCGAGTATGTGGGGAATTTGCGACAGTTGCTGCGGCTCGATTACCGCCGCTGGCGACTGGTGGTCGATCGACAAGTCCTTTCGCAGGTCCTGCCCAAACTCAAGGGCACACGCGCTGTCCTCGAGCTTCACCTTTGGGGACTGCTGGTGCTTTGCCTCAACGGACACCAAGCCGATGTGCCAGACCTTGCCGATGAAGAGTGGGCAAAGGCAGTGCAGGCCGTCAACAACGGCAAATCAATTGATGGCGATCGGTCCGCCGAATTCCTCCGCGCTGCGACGGGAGTCCTCAGGGTAATGGCAACTCTTCGTGAGACAGGAATTTATCCAGCCCCGTTACCAAACGGTGAAGCAACTGGCCCTTGAGGCCAAATCTCTAGCTCGAACCGATCTTTGTTGGTTTTCCAGACCGCAGAGCTGACGCAAAGATTACGCGGAGCCTGAGTGGCTCACACGTTCATGTCGATATTGCCCCTGTAGGAAGAGCCATCGGCCATGAGAATTCGCGGGGCTTTGATGTCTCCAACCATGCGGCATTCAGCTTTGAGTTCAACCTTGTCAACGGCAGTGATGTTGCCTGTTACCTTGCCAGAGACCTCTACATTTTGGGTTTCGATCTCCGCTTCGACTGCGCCCGACTCCTCAACGAAGAGACTTTCCGTGAGCTGAATGCGCCCTTTGACCGTGCCTTGCACGACCAGGTCTTCATTCCCGGTAATCTCGCCGTCGATGACTATCGACTCACCAATGACAGTATTTGCCATGCAGGTTCTCTTCCTTAGATGTCGTCAGGCAAGGGCACATCCATTTCGATAGTGCCACGAAAACGGGCACCATCCTCGAGAACGATGCGAGGTGCGCGAAGATCACCAACCAACGTTGCAGTGCTCGTCACCGAGATGCGCTCAGAGGCGTTGGTGTTGCCGGTCATCTTACCGTGAACGGTGAGCTCTTGGGTCTCGATGTCTGCGACGACGCTACCAACTTCTTCAACGATCACATGAGCTTCGAGGGCCACGTGGCCTTCCATCCGTCCTTGGACGATCAGATCACCGGAACCAGAGAGGTTCCCCCGAACCTGGATTCCACTACCGATGACACAAGCTGCCTCACTCATACAGGCCTCCAATTCGAAGACCCACACCTTCGAACGGAGGACCACTTCATGTCAACTGTTTTGTTTTCGACGACGCCACTGCTGATCCGGTTGATCCTCATACCTTCATACCCAAGGTGGCCATGGAGTGAGACGACGGCGTTCGGCTGGCCCCAAGTTGGGACCTCTGTTAGGCTCGCTCGCTGGAGGAAACCGACCATGGCAGACAAGTTCGAGGTCGACCTGAGTCTCTTCACGGACATGCCAGATGAAGATCTGGAAGACATCATGGCAACGATCAAGAACGGAGCTGATCGTCCCGCTGAGTTCTTTGGCTTCGATGACGGTGCACTCAACGCCATCGAGAACATCGCCTTGGGTTTTTATCGCGCTCGATTGTGGGACCGCGCATCGCTGATTTACGGTTTTGCTCTGCGTTTGGATCCGAGCCGATCGTCGTGTTGGCGAGGCCTTGGAGCTTGTGCCCAGGCCAACAAAGAGTACCCCATTGCCAAGACCTGCTACGAAAAAGCGCTGGAGCAGCATCCCGACGACGTCATCACCAAGGTGTTCTTGGGTGAGTGCCTCTGTTTGGGAGGGGATATTGAGCGCGGCTTGAAGGTTCTCAACGAAGCCATCGAACGGGGCAGCGATGAGTCCAAAGCCAAAGCCTATATCACCCGAGCGCGGGCGATCGCCTCGGCAGGGGGCGGCAGGCCTGCGCCTCTTATCCTCACGAAGAAAGGTGTGCCCATCGCTGAGGACGCAGCCAAGGTCCTAGCCGAGGCTGGCATCGAGCTCGATCCGAGCCGCGAGCTGCACATCGAAGATATTCAGAACGACCCCATTCTCGCCGAAGGGTTGGGAGAGCTGGCCATCGCGTTCAACAGCGGCAGGATCACATTGGCCGAGGTGGGTGGTTTTGCCGCCAACGAGCTCGATGGTGCCTATGCGTGTGCTTGTAAATACGCCGAGATGAATCAGCTCGCCGATGCCATGCGGATCTGCAGCTATCTCATCTTCATCGATCCCTACAAAGGCCGGTATTACCAGCTTGTGGGCATCTGCCTGCAGCGCCTCAAACTTTTTGGTGAAGCTGAGCACTTTTATATGTTGTCACTAACCCTCGAGCCCGACGATCCTCGCAGTCTTGTGTACCGTGGCGAGGCGCAGATACTCATGGGAGACATCGACAAGGGATTGGCGACGGTGCACAAGGGGGTAGACCTGGCCGATGCGGTGGTACAAGGCGACATCGTCGAGCGCGGCAAGGTACTCATCAAACAATTTGGTGTTTAATTTGTTATGTTTTACAACGAGTTACTGTTTGCCCTGCTGGGGGACAGAGGATTTTTGCGAGAAGTTGTTTATTGCCCGACCCACATCCAGCTCTCGTGTGTATGGATGCAAGCGAGCATGATTCCAACGGGAGCTCAATGATGACCAACATCCACAACCCCTCCAACCTGACCACGCAACCGCTGCCACAGGTTACCCAAAACCAGGAGCAGCTCTCCATCACCCAACCCATCATTCAACCCACGGGCATCAATCCTACCGTGGACTCCATCATGGAACGGGCGGGTTTGGTTCGCGGTGCCGGTGGTGGCCTTACAGTGCGAGACACCACGTCCATCGGCAAGACCCAAGAAGTGGCGGGCCTCGCCAGTTTCGAAAAAGTCTACGGCACGGGGAAGTCGCAGCTCAAGCCCGTTGCACCACCGAGGGTGGAGTTCACCACTGAGTTGAAGGTTGGTGCTGAGACCTTCGCTAACAATGTGGACAAGGTCATCAATGATCTCATGGTGAAAAATGGGCCGGTCAACAAGAACATTATGTTGCAGCTCAAGAACATTTCAGATCAACAAACCAAAACACAATCCACCAAAGGCGGCGATGGCCTGTGGAGCATCCCAGATAAAATCGTGGACACTCCGGAGGTGCAGAAGCTGATCGACAACTACTTGGGCATCCCGTCGACAACGGCCGACGGCCAAGTTCGCGGCATTCAAGATCTCACCGCCGACATGTTACTCGCGGCGTTTCTCAAGCTCAACATCACTGATCCCAACAACTCGGTTGAGACCCATCAACAACTGCACAAGGCGATGTCACTGCTGCGCGACATGGCCATCAAAGAGGCGCAGGCCAAAGAGGCCAAGGCCGCCAAGGTGCGCGAGGAGGCCATGAAGGAAGCTGACAGCGCCAAGTATGTCAGCGATGTGATGAACATCGTACGCATCGTCATCGTGGTCATTGTCCTCATCGTGGCGATCGTCTGCGCCATCATACCGGGGACACAGGGCATAACCGTCCTCTTGATCTGCGCCGCCGTTGCGATTTGTGCTGCGACCGTTGTCGAGGCCGACGCCAACAAGAATGCATCCACGGCATCCTGTGATGCGGCCGCGGCGGGGCTGATGGGCCAACAGGCACAATTGATGGCCGAGAAGTTCCAAGAGCAACTCAAGGACGAGGGTGAAATCATGCAGACGATCATGGAGTCGAAGAACAAAGTGGTCGACGCCATCCTTCGCATGATGAACGCGATGTTTGGCTCTGCGCAAAAACTGATGTCCGCCGGAATGGCGAAGGGTTGATGTCGATCGACAACGATTGAGGAGAAGGCAATGACTAGCATCTCTGGAAGTTATCAACCAAGTCTCGAGCCGCTGGCGATCGAGTTTGTGACCAACAATCAGTACGCGCTCACCGAGGGCCGTGGGCAACCCAAGAATCTCACCGAAGTTGAAGCCAACAAGCATCTCGCAGCCTATGGCATCGCAGTCGTGGGCGGCGACTTTCGCTCCGTGGATGGCTTTAAGCTCACCGAGACGAGCGCACCCATTGTCACCCAGTACGGCGACGCCCCCATCCTCCCCGACTTCGATGGTGTTGTTGACAACAACAGCCTTGCCGGCCGGTTGGGGTGGATGGGCGAGATGGGCGACGGTGCTCTCATGTGGATGGCGATGTCGGAGCTGGCTCGCACTGCCATGCAAGACATGACCGATTCCAAGTCAATGAAGCGGGCTATGGCAAACGCGAAGATCGAGGCCAAGAAGACCAACATCGCGTCCACTGAGAAACAAATCAAGCACGAGCGCGAGGAAGCGGAGCGGGCTTTCAACGATGCGGTGATCATGGCCGTGGTCATGTGTGCGATCTCTTGTGCTGCCGCATGTGCAGGCTCGGTGGGCTCGGCGATCTCGACAGCGGCGAGCTCCGTGAGCTCGGTGTACGGTTCGTACAAAACGATGCATAGCAAGACCGAGGGCCCACAGCGCAAGGCTGACGACGCCCGACTCAAAGGCATGCGCTGGGATCAAGAAGCCGAAATGATGGACCAGATGGTCGAAGAGGCGCAAAACAACTATGACGAGTCCAAAGAGCTGTTCAAGCTAGCCTTGCGGATTTTGGGTGAGCACTACGAGCTGCAGTCTCAGGCTACTCAGTCCATAACTCGCGGCTGATGTCGCG
>MGST01000237.1 GCA_001798605.1 Deltaproteobacteria bacterium RIFOXYA12_FULL_58_15
CCTTGACCTACACTCTGATGCCGGCCGAATACCCCCCACATGATTTCGGTCCGTACCCCTTGAAATGATCTGCGCGAGTCACAAATCACGGTTGGGTGCCTTCTGGGCCATTGGCGTGGCGTTGCCTCTTTGTGGGTGTGGCTCGTCGCTGATTATCCTCGAAATCGATGCAAGCCGATCGGTTCCAGACGAAGTCGACTCTCTGTACATCACCACCCTGGACTCAGCCGATCCCACCGGCGGCGCACTCGCCGACATTGACTTGCCTCTGGAAGAGGGAGACGACTTCCCCATCGAAGTCCTGTTGGAGCCCTCCGATTCGACACCCGCGGAAATACAGCATCGGGTGATCGCGCGGCTCGGAGGGGTCCAGGTTCTCGAGAAATTGGTTCAGCACAAATGGAAGGAGGGACTCACCAACCGCGCCAAGTTCACTCTAGACGACGAAGCTCAATAGACATAGCCAACGCCAGCCACACCACCGACAGAGATTCGCGATTCGGAGGAGCTCTTCACCGGATCGCCACTGCCGAAGGCCCGTCGCGTGCCAACTCCAGAGTACGAGAGGCTGAGATACTCCAGATCAACCCGAGCTTCGAAATAGATCCCCCCCGCACGACCAAAGAAGTCGTTAAGATGATAACGGCCGCGCAACCAGGTCTGCACCCCCAACGTCGAAGCCGATGAGCCCGAAGTGAGTGGCGATTCCGAATGCATCGCCCATGGCACCGCCAACAATCCAAACTGGCCGGTGAATCCCTTGGTGCCGAGATTGCCACGATTCAGGGTAATTCCAGCAATCGCCGCCAACCGCGTCCACGATGGAACCAAGGCCACACCCTGCTCGCCGGTACTTGCCGTGAGAGTTTGTTTGTCCGCTGTCATGGAATCGTAGGAGACGCCAGCGACCACCCCACCAATCAGCGGACCAAACTCCATCCCAGTTCCCAACAGCGCGGTCACTCCGATCGCCGATGCGTTGATTTCTGGGGGCGTGACGGTCGGCTCCTCAATCGCCGTGTTGGGATCATCACCGTTGAACTCGTGATCAATCGCGACACCATAACTGCGGAAGGTCGCACTGAAGGTTAGCCAGTCTGCCATGGCTAGCTCCAAACTGGCACCCGTCAACAGCGTCACCCCCACTCCGATCTTGAGGTCACCACCTTGTACGGGAGTGCTTATCGAATCCTGAAAAGTCAAACCACCAACCATCCCTCCCACTGCGGCATGGAAACTGGACCGTCGCCGCCGCGACGGTCGAACCAGCTCGTCAGCTTCCTCTTCTTTGTCGCCAAGCGAGGTGGAGTCGTCGAGCAATGCACTGGCACCGCTTTGGCCCGACACCTCCGTCGCCTCAAGCTCCGTCGTCGCGCCAGTGCGAGTCGATCGTGGACTGCTGTCGACCGCCGAATCCTGCAGCTCGTCTGACCCAACAGAAGCGGAGGCTGATTCATCGAGCGATCGCAGAACTTTCCCGAGCGCCTTCGCCAGATCCTGCGCCAGAGCAACAACTCGCTTCTCCGGTTGTTTGCGCGGCAGGTCCGCTCCTTTGTCGAAAACCACCCGACCGTCACTGGTGACCGCGAGGATTACGAGCCTGACCTTTCGCCCCTTCTTGGCAACCAAAGACGCCACCCCAACATCGTCCCCCGCAGCCGCTGCAGCTTCGCCAACCTGGCCGGCCATGCGCACATCGACCGTCTTCCATGCTTTGGGACGTGGCGCTTGTTTCACCGTGTGGTCTGGGAGAGCTTCAGAGAGTTGGGCTTCGATATTCTTCGCCGCGTTTTTTCCATTGGGGCCGGCGGTTTCGAACACCACCACAGACCCACCCAACGCGGGTGCGGAGGCCAATAGCAATAGGGTTGGGGAATAACTAATCCATTTCACCAACAAAGAGTTACACGCAGACCCTTGGCGGTCAACTACTCTACCGCCTACCCGCCCCACCTATTTGGGTGCGCAATGAGGTGTTTTCTCGATCCGTCCCAAGATACACTACGTCCCATGCTTTCGCGCCTGATCGACAGTCTCCACAATCGCCTTGGCTCAATGGCCTTGGCCGCATTCAGTGGGGTCCTCTATTTTGTGGGCTTTTGTGGTTTCGACCAATTCTACCTGACGTGGTTCTGCCTGATACCGGTGATGTGGGCTCTGGACGACAGCACCCTCAATCGCAAGGAAGCCGTTACCATTGCCTGGGTCTTCGGGCTGGTCACGCACTTGGGCGGTTATTCCTGGATCACCGGCATGCTGCGGGACTTTGGCCATTTGCCGTTACCACTCGCGGTGGCCGGTTACTTCCTGTTGTGTCTCGCACAGGGCACCCTGCTCACGGTGTGGGGCTTCGCTCTGCACTGGGTTACCAATCGACTGAAGATATCATTCGTGTGGTCGGCCCCGGTCCTCATGGTGCTCGCCGAATGGCTGTGGCCTGCATTGTTCCCCTCCTACCTGTCGAACTCACAATACCGGCAGATAACATTCATCCAATCCCTCGATGTGTGGGGTCCGTTGGGTCTGACCTTCATCCTCACCCAGAGCTCGGCTGTGCTCTACCAGACCCTCGCCTCGCTTATTCGCAAGCGTGGTAAGGTGCCCAAACTTGGATGGGCTGTGTGCGTCACCTTGGTCATCACCAACTTCGGATACGGTCTCGGGGCCACCGCAAACATCGATGACACCGTCGCACTTGCCGATAGACGCATCAAAATCGGTATCGTCCAGGTTAACATGGGCATCTACGAAAAATTCGATCAACCAGGGGAAGGGCTGCGTCGCCATCGCGAGCAGAGTGCCGAGGTCCAGGCGCAGGGTGCCGAGCTCATCGTCTGGCCCGAGTCCGGATACAACTACGGCATTCCCGACGGCGTCACCAACGTCAACTTCGTCAACCCACCCGTGATGACCGGCATTCACACCCCCGTGCTCTTCGGCGGCGTCCGGGTCGTGGGCGGCGACGGTCGAGGCACTCGCAAACCTTACAACGCCGCCTTTCTCACCGACGCCGACGGGAACGTCCTCGGTACCTATGACAAGACCTACCTGTTGGCCTTCGGCGAATATGTACCCCTGGGGGAAACTTTCCCTTGGCTTTACGACACCGCCCTGTTTCGCCACACCAGCCACTTCTATCGCGGCACCCACACCCGTTCCCTGGTCCTCGACGACATCCGCTATGGCGTGTTGATCTGCTACGAAGACATTCTCCCCGGCTTCGTGCGCACGGTCATGGAGGACGACCCACAGGTGTTGGTCAACATGACCAATGACGCTTGGTTCGGCAAGAGTCGCGAGCCCCTGATCCACCTCGCCCTCGCCGCGTTTCGCGCGGTTGAGCAACGTCGCTTTTTGGTGCGTTCCACCAACACCGGCATCAGCGCCTTCATCGACCCCGCCGGCCGCATCGTCCAGCAGACCCCCGTCTTTGCCCGCGCCAACCTGTTACACGACGTCACCCCTCTCGACGTTCGCACGATCTACGCAATCTTCGGAGACTGGCTCGCGGTCCTATGTCTAGCCATCCTGTTGTGGTGGACCCGCCACGCACTCATTGCCGTTGGTACACAAATCGTGGGTAAGAAAACCCAAACAAGAAAACGCTGATCAGCAGACAGTGAGGACAGTCAGCGACGAGGAGCTTGGGCAAACACTCGCTCGGTCTTCAAGGC
Source organism: Deltaproteobacteria bacterium RIFOXYA12_FULL_58_15 (assembly GCA_001798605.1). Taxonomy (GTDB): domain Bacteria; phylum Myxococcota; class XYA12-FULL-58-9; order XYA12-FULL-58-9; family XYA12-FULL-58-9; genus XYA12-FULL-58-9. Next base: position 3,675 of record MGST01000237.1, read on the forward strand.
TATCTCATCGCGGCGGGCGGAGGCCAACCGGGCGGTGGGGATCCCCGCGCGAGTCAGGGCCAACAGTGTTCCGTCATCGAGCCACAACGCAACCAGATCATTTTCGCCGACGTCCGGGATGTCGAGGGTACGAAGGTCGGCGACCATGAGCTGCTGCCCGGAGGCAACTTGTCGACCCAAGTGCACAGGCAGGGAAACGGAAGGCACGCCGCGAAGGCCGCGACCGATTGGTAGAATGTGGGCTTTGGCGTTCTCGGGCGCAGCCTCGAGAACATCGAGGGTGACCGCATCGTCGATCGAAAAAGGTCCTGCGACGATGCGGCGCAGCTGTTTGAGATGACCACCGCATCCGAGCCGCTCTCCCACATCTTGGGCGAGCACTCGAACATAGGTTCCAGCGGAACAGCGCACCTTGACCATGATGTCTGGCAGGGACAACTCGGTGAGCTCGATGGAATGGACGATGACATCCTTGGGCTCGCGCTCAATCTCGACGCCCTGTCGCGCCAGCTCGTAAAGACGCTTGCCTTGCATCTTTTTTGCAGAATACATCGGCGGGATCTGTTTGATATCGCCAACGAAGAGCCCCAGCACCGCGCGAACCTGTTGCTCGGTGACATCGACCGGTTTTGTCTCGACAACCTCCCCCTCACTGTCGAGGGTCGTGGTGGTCACTCCGAGGCGGAGTGTTGCGTCGTATTCTTTGTTGCCGCCACTTAGGTAGCGAGCAATCTTGGTGGCGCTACCGAGGACCAATGGCAGCGCACCCGTCGCTGCTGGGTCGAGAGTGCCAGTGTGGCCGACCTTCTTCTGTCGCAACACCCTGCGCACCGCATCCACGATATCGTGGGAGGTGGGGCCCGCGGGTTTGTCGATTACCAGAATGCCGTCCATCGGTTGCTCTCCCTATTCGTCTTTGCCCCATTTAACAGTGGCAATGGCTCGCAGGCTTTCTAGCCCTGCGGGTTCACTCGTATTCACTAGCGACGACGATTGCGGTCACGCCGGCGGGATCCGCGTGGCCTTTTTAGGCTCTCTCGTGATTCTTTGCTGGACTCATTCTTCGACTGCTCAGCAAAGATCTCGCGGCGCTCTTGCAACTCGCTTCGATTGGTCTGCACTGGCACCACCGATTGAGCAACGGACTGCGGAAGCTCTGTCTCACCGGCATCGATCGCATGCATGATCTCGTCGAGACGTTTGGCTCGCTCGAGGCTGTTGTCGGCGCAGAAGGTGAGCTCAGGAGTAAACTTGAGCTGCAACCGATGTCCCAGCTGCCGCCGCAGGTAGCCGCTTGCTGCGGTGAGACCCGCAAGGGATTCTTGAAGTTGCTGTTCATCGCCATACACGGAGACAAAAACGCGGGCGCTGTGCAAATCACCGGTCAAGCGCACTTCGGTGATGGTGGCAAAACCGACGCGCGGATCTTTGAGGCCATCGACAAGCATCTGCCCCAGCTCTTGTTGAACCAACTGGGCAACTCGGTCAGACCTTCTGGGAGCATCACTCATGACGCGCGTCCGTAAATCGCCTGGCGGCGCTTGTCAAGGCACGACGGCTCTGCAACTGTTGGGTGATGAAGCTCATTGGCCTAACGGGCGGCATTGCCAGCGGCAAGAGCACTGTGCGAGCCATGTTGGCTGAGTTGGGTGCCGATGTTCTCGATGCCGATGCCGTTTATCATCAACTGCTTTCGCCTCGGGGCGGTGGGGCCAGCCCGCTTGCCCGTCAAATAGAAGCGCAGTTTCCTGGGGTCTTGGGTGAGGATGGCGTGATCAATCGGCGTGCCTTGGGAGAGCGGGTATTCACCGATTCTGATGAGCGCCGCACCCTCGAGACCATTACCCACCCAGCCGTTGCCAACGAGGTGGGGCGGCAAATTGCGGCACTCGAGGCAGCTGGCTCGCAAATCGTCGTCTACGACGTTCCGCTGCTGTTTGAGCGCGGCCTCGAAGTCGCCATGGACGGAGTCATCGTCGTCTGGCTCGCCCCGGATGCGCAGTTGGTTCGCATGGTCCAACGGGATGGTGTGAGCATACGCGAGGCAAACCAACGACTGGCGAGCCAACTGCCGCTCGCCGAGAAGCGCAACAAGGCAACGTGGGTCATTGACAACAATAATGATCTCGACTCCACCCGTGCCCAGGTCGAGTTGGTTTGGCGTTCGATTACGGGTTAGAAGCAACTGTCGGCATCGAATCACCGCACGTACGTTCAGGCCAATGAACAGTCAAAACGCGCCAAGAACCAGGTGGTTGAGGCCATTCTGGAAGGTTTCGGCGTTGACTTCTTGAGATCCCTCCCATAACTCCTCGCAGGTCTTTTTAAAGAGAGGTGTGGCTTGGCCAAGCAAGCACGCAAGTCCGCGACCAAGAAGGTCCCCAAGCAGCTCGATCTCGGACTTCCCCAGAGTCCTCCCAAGGGCCAAAAGACGAAGTCACGGGCCGCCAAAGAAACGGTGGCGAAAAAGACTTCAGCTGCAAAGGTTGCCGCACAGGCAAAGAAGAAACCAAAGGCAAATGCAAAGGCCAAACCTGCAAAGCCGACGCAGGCAGTCGTCGAAGCTGAACCCTCAGAGCCATTGCCCAAGCCTCCCCGTACACCCAAAAAGAAGGAAAGAGTTACCGCTGAAAAACTCGGCGAGTTGCAGCGCGAGATTTCCATCAGTGAATTCTTCACCAAGAATCGACATCTTCTCGGCTTCGACAACGCGTCGCGAGCGCTGTTGACCTCGGTCAAAGAGGCCGTCGACAATGCGCTCGACGCCTGCGAAGAGGCGAGCATCCAGCCTGACATCAAGATCGAGATCAAACAAGTCGGCGAGAACCGCTTCACCATGTACGTGGAGGACAACGGTCCTGGCATCGTCAAAGCGCAGATACCCAAGATCTTTGGCAAGCTCTTGTATGGCTCGAAGTTCCATCGTTTGCGCCAATCCCGTGGGCAACAGGGCATCGGCATCTCGGCGGCGGCCATGTACGGTCAGCTGACCACTGGCAAACCCTGTATCGTCAGCTCAAAGACCGCGGCGGGACAACCTGCGTTTCATTACCACATTGTTATCGACACCGCGGCCAACCGTCCCAAGATCACCCACGAAGACAAGCTCGATTGGCCCCACAAAGACCACGGTACCTCCGTCGAGATCGAAATCGAAGCGATCTACAAAGGCGGCAAACGCTCCGTTGATGAATTTGTGCAACAAGTCGCCGTCGCCAACCCTCACGCACGCATCGAATACCTAACCCCTGGAAAGCCACCCATCGTCTACCCGCGCCTGACGGAATCGATGCCGCGAGAGACCAAGGAAATCAAGCCCCACCCATACGGCGTCGAGCTGGGTGTGTTGCAGCGAATGAGCCAGACGACCAAGTCGCGAGCACTTGGCGGTTTCTTGCAGAGCGAGTTCTCGCGGGTTTCGGGTCAGATAGCGGACGAGATCTGCAAGAATGCGAACCTGCCGCCCGACCTGTCACTCAAGGAGCTCAACCAGGAGAAGATAGAGGCGCTCTACAAAGCGATTGGCGCGACCAAGATCATGGCACCGCCAACCAACTGCCTCGCACCCATCGGTGAATCTGCTCTCATCGATGGCCTCAAAGCGTTGTTGGTACAACGGCACATCGCCGAGGAGATGCTCAATGAGGCCAAACTGCGCAAACGCGCCGATCCCGACGCCCCAGCTCCCGCGCAGGACGCAGAGGCGACAGCGGCAATCGAAGCGCAGATAACCCAAGCGCTCGAATCAGTAGCGCGAATCGAGGAAGAGGAAGACGAAGAGGAAGAGGGAGAAGACGAAAGACACCAAGAAGACGATGAAGAGCACGTGGCCGGCAACAACGGCAATGGCGAACATGACGTTGACCCCGCAGACGGCGATGAGGACACAGGCGACGGTGACTCCGAAGGGAGCAGAACTGGTGTCGTCGATGTTTTTGGCAAACCGTGCTTCATCACTGCGGTGAGCCGCCACCCGCGGGTCTACCGCGGTAATCCCTTCCTCGTCGAAGCGGCCCTCGCCTACGGCGGTGAAATGCCTGGCGATGAGCTGGCCACAGTCGTCCGCCTCGCAAACCGCGTGCCCCTGTTGTACCAACAGGGAGCCTGCGCCATGGGCCAAGCGATTGTACGCACAAACTGGCGGT